>JAIVIY010000138.1 GCA_020200285.1 Novosphingobium sp.
GGGCAAGAGCTATTCCTTCCCCGCCCACGCCTCCTTGAGCCGCTCGAAGAAGCCCTTCGATTGGGGGCATTCGTCGCCGGTCTCGGTCGCCTGGAACTCGCGGAGAATGTCTTTTTGCTTGGCGGAGAGCTTGGTGGGCGTCTCGACCGAGATTTCGACCACCATGTCGCCGAAGCCGCGGCCTTGCAGCACGGGCATCCCCGCGCCGCGCTTGCGCAGCTGCTTGCCCGACTGGATGCCCGCGGGAATCTCGATCGTGTGACGCGCGCCGTCGAGGCCCGGGATGTCCACCTCGCCGCCGAGCGCGGCGCTGGTGAAGCTGATCGGGCAACGGGTGATCAGGGTCGTCCCTTCGCGCTCGAACACTTTGTGCCGGCGGACGTGGATGAAGATGTAGAGATCGCCCGGCGGCGCGCCGAAGGGGCCCGCCTCGCCCTTGCCCGAAAGGCGGATGCGGGTGCCGCTGTCGACGCCCGGCGGAACCTCGACCGCGAGCGTGTTGGCGACGTCGACCCGGCCCTCGCCGCGGCATTGGCGGCACGGGCTCTCGATCACCTCGCCGCGGCCGTGGCAGTTGGGGCAGGTCCGCTCGACCATGAAGAAGCCCTGCTGGGCGCGGACCTTGCCGCGGCCGGCGCAGAGGTTGCAGCGCCGCGCCGAAGTGCCCGGCTCGGCGCCCGAGCCGCGACACGGCTCGCAAGTTTGCGCGGTCTCGACCTCGATCTCCGCCGACTTGCCGTGGAACGCGTCTTCGAGCCCGATCTCCATGTCGTAGCGCAAGTCGGCGCCGCGGCGCGGGCCTTGGCTGCGCCCGCCGCCGCCGAACGCGCCGCCGAAGATCGTCTCGAAGATGTCGCCCAGATCGGCAAAGCCGTCGCCGCCGCCGAACCCGCCCATTCCGCCGTTGGCAAAGGCGGCGTGGCCATAGCGGTCATAGGCTGCGCGCTTTTGCGGATCGGACAGGCAGGCGTAAGCCGCGCTGACCGCCTTGAACTTGGCCTCGGAATCCTTGCAGCCCCCGTTCTTGTCGGGGTGATACTGCATCGCCAGCTTGCGGTACGCCGACTTGATCGCGCGATCGTCGGCGGTGCGCTGCACCCCGAGCAGCTCGTAGAAATCGGCTTCGATTGCCGCCATGTCCCCACCCCGAACCTAATCCGCCGCCCGCGCGTGAGCACAGGCGGCGGATCGGATCACTGCTCCATCAGCCCTTGTTGTCGTCGACTTCCGAGAACTCGGCGTCGACGACTTCTTCGCCGCCTCCTGAGCCTGACGAAGGATCGGAACCCGCCGCCGACGCGGCGTCGGCGCCCGGAGCCGCGGCTGCGGCCTGCTCCTTCTCGTAGATCGCCTGGCCCATCCTCATCGCCTTGTCGGTCAGCGCCTGGGTCTTGGCGGTCATCTGCTCCGGGTCGCCGCTCTCGATCGCGCTCTTGGCCTCGGCGAGCGCGGCCTCGATCTCGGCCTTGAGGTCGGCGTCGATCTTGTCGCCGTTCTCCTCGAGCTGGCGCTCGGTGGCGTGGACCAGGCTGTCGGCGTTGTTCTTGGCCTCGGCCGCGGCGCGCCGCGTCTTGTCCTCTTCGGCGAACTTCTCGGCGTCCTTGACCATCTGGTCGATGTCCGAATCCGAGAGCCCGCCCGAAGCCTGGATCTTGATCTGCTGCTCCTTGCCGGTGCCCTTGTCCTTGGCGTGGACGTTGACGATGCCGTTGGCGTCGATGTCGAAGGTCACCTCGATCTGCGGCACGCCGCGCCGCGCCGGGGGGATGCCGACGAGGTCAAACTGGCCGAGCAATTTGTTGTCCGCGGCCATCTCGCGCTCGCCCTGGAACACGCGGATGGTCACCGCCTGCTGGTTGTCCTCGGCGGTCGAGTAGACCTGGCTCTTCTTGGTCGGGATCGTGGTGTTGCGGTCGATCATCCGGGTGAACACGCCGCCCAGCGTCTCGATGCCCAGCGAGAGCGGGGTCACGTCGAGCAGCAGCACGTCCTTGACGTCGCCCTGCAGCACGCCGGCCTGGATCGCCGCACCCATCGCCACGACCTCGTCGGGGTTGACCCCGACGTGCGGCTCCTTGCCGAAGAACTCCTTCACCGTCTCGCGGACCTTGGGCATGCGGGTCATGCCCCCGACCAGCACGACGTCGTCGATGTCGGCGGCCTTGAGCCCGGCGTCGGCGAGCGCCTTCTTCATCGGCTCCTTGGTCCGCTCGATCAGCCCGGCGACCATCTTCTCGAGGTCGGCGCGGGTGACCGTCTCGACCAGGTGCAGCGGGGTGGTGCTGCCGCCTTCCATCCGCGCGGTGATGAACGGCAGGTTGATCTCGGTCGAGGCGGTGCTCGACAGCTCGATCTTGGCTTTTTCGGCCGCTTCCTTGAGCCGCTGCAGCGCGAGCTTGTCGGTGCGGAGATCCATGTTCTCCTTGGCCTTGAACCGGTCGGCCAGCCACTCGACCAGCTTGGCGTCGAAGTCCTCGCCGCCGAGGAAGGTGTCGCCGTTGGTCGACTTGACCTCGAACACCCCGTCGCCGATTTCGAGGATCGAGACGTCGAAAGTGCCGCCGCCGAGGTCGTAGACCGCGATGGTCTTGCCCTCTTCCTTCTCCAGGCCATAGGCGAGCGCGGCCGCGGTCGGCTCGTTGATGATCCGCAGCACCTCGAGGCCCGCGATCTGGCCGGCGTCCTTGGTCGCCTGGCGCTGCGCGTCGTTGAAGTAGGCGGGCACGGTGATCACCGCCTGAGTGACCGGCTCGCCGAGGTACGATTCGGCGGTTTCCTTCATCTTCTGGAGAATGAAGGCGGAAATCTGGCTGGGCGAATAGTCCTCGCCGCCGGCCTTGACCCAGGCGTCGCCGTTCTTGCCCTTGACGATCTGGTAGGGGACCAGCTCGGTGTCCTTCTTGGTCACCGGATCGTCGAAGCGGCGGCCGATCAGGCGCTTGACCGCGAACACGGTGTTGTCGGGGTTGGTGACCGCCTGGCGCTTGGCCGGTTGGCCGATCAGGCGCTCGTTGTCCTTGGTGAAGGCGACGATCGACGGCGTGGTCCGCGCGCCTTCGGAATTCTCGACGACTTTGGGTTTGCCCCCGTCCATCACCGCGACGCACGAATTGGTGGTGCCGAGGTCGATGCCGATCACTTTTGCCATGGTGTTCTGCCCATTCCTTCAAATTGTTGAGACGCCGCCGGGTCGCCGATCCCCTTGCAGGGCAATCGGTCGTCCGCGGCTCCGGTGCGGGCGATATAGGTGTGCTTCGACTTGGCACAAGAGCCGCGGCGGGATAGGGCGAGCGCGGTGTTTCGAAAGGGGAAAGCGATGCGCCGGCGGACTTTTGGAGCGATCCTGGCCGGGGCGCTGTCGGCGACCGGCTGCGGCGGCGAAGCGCCCGCGCCCGCGCCGACGGAGACCGCCGAGGCCACCGCCGAGAATGCGCCCGGCGTCGCCTTGAGCGATGCCCGCGTCCAGCTTCCGGTGGTTTCGGGCCGGCCCGGCGTGGCCTATTTCACGCTCAGCCAAGCCAACGGCGCGCCGCGCAAGCTGGTCGGCGTCGCGGTCGACCTCGCCGGGCGGGCGGAAATGCACGAAACCTCGGGCGGATCGATGAAGCCGGTGAGCGAGGTCGCGCTCGAATCGGGCAAGGCGGTCAAGTTCGAACCAGGCGGGCTGCACGTGATGCTGTTCGAGCTCGATCCCAAGCTGCGATTTCAGAAGGAAGTCGATCTGACGATCACGCTCGACACCGGCGACAAGGCAAGCGCCAAGGCGCCGGTCGCGACCGTCGCCGAAGCGATGGAGCAGGCGCGCTGAACGAGGAGCCTTCCACCGGAATCGTCGCCGCCCCCGCTTGCCCCGCCGGAGGCACGCGGCGGCTGACTTCGGGCGAGAGCGAGCTGGTCCGCTCGGTGTTCGGCGGCGCGATCGACTTGTCCGAGGTCTCGATCAGGCGGCGCAAGTGGTTCCCGTTCCAGCCGCGCAACGTCGCGATGACCCCGCGCGGGCACCTCCACTTCCACCCCCGCGGCCGCGATTATTGCGACGACTTCGCCCACGCCGACATCAACGCGCAGGGGCTGTTCATCCACGAGATGACCCACGTCTGGCAGGCCCAGCGCAAGGGGATGTGGTACCTGGTGCTGATGCGCCACCCGTTCTGCCGCTACGACTACGCGATCAAGCCGGGGTGGAAGCTCGAGCGCTACGGGATCGAGCAGCAGGCCGAGATCGTCAAGCACGCCTTCCAGCTCAGGCGCGGCGCGCGGGTGCGCGGGGCGATGCCGCGCGAGGTCTACGAAAGCATCCTGCCGTTCGGCGGGTGACGCGGGCGATCAGCCGAGCTGCAGCGCCGCCATTGCGAGCACGAACATCACCACCACGCCGGCGAGCAGCGCGAGCGCCAGGCTGGCTTCGGCCGAGCGTTCCGGCCGGGCGGCCACTGCCGCGGGTTCGGCCAGCAGCCAGGTCGTGTCGATCGGGCTGGTCAGCGCGATCGCCGGCTCGTCGGCGGGCGACCTGAGCAGCGCGGCGCTGACCGCCGAACGCGACACCGGGCGTGCGAACTCGCAGCCGAAGAAGGGATTGCGCGCCCAGATGACCCTGGCCGGCACCGCTCCGGCCTCGGGCAGATGGACCAGCAGCTCCTCGTCGACCGCCAGCGCGGTGGCGGATTCGAGCAGCAGCCCGGTTTCGGACAAGTTGCGGACGATCGCGCGCGAATGGCCGTCGCCGGCCTCGTTCTCGACCTCGAGCCGCAATGAGCGCCGCGCCGTCCCGCGGCGTTCGTCGGCTTTGGGGTCGAGGTAGATTTCCGCCTGCAAGCCCATGCGCGGACCTCCCTGTCCGCGCAGCAAGCCGCAAAGGTGTTAATTTCGGGTGAGGGAAGCGTCGGAAAAAATCCCCACGGTGATTGAGGTGGGAACGCGAAAGCGGTATCGGCCGCAACCATTCCGGGCGGCCCAACCCGCGCCCGGCGTCTGGACCCCTCCATGGAGCTTTCCGATTACGGCCTGTCGCGCGAGCGCGGCTTCCTTTCGCATTACGAAATCGACGAGATCGTCCTGCCCGAGCCGTTCGCGCCGATCGAGGCGGCGGCGGACGACCTCTCCGCGCTGCTGACCAGCGGCCGGGTACGCCACTGGCTCGAGAAGCTGCCCGAACCGCAGATCGAGGACTGGGCGGCGATCGCGCCTGAAGAGCAGGTCCGCACCGCGATGGTCCGCTACAGCTTCCTCGTCCAGGCCTACGTCTGGGGCGAGCCCGAGCCGCCCAAACATCTGCCCGCCAATCTCGCGAAGCCGATCGTCGCGCTCGCCGACCGCCTCGGCCAGGCGCCGCTGCTGCCTTATTCGGCCTACGTGCTCGACAACTGGAGCCGGATCGACAAGTCGGGCGCGATCGTGCTCGACAACATCCGCATGCACCAGAACTTCCTCGGCGGGCAGGACGAGAACTGGTTCGTGCTCGATCACGTCGCGATCGAGGCCGAGGCCGGAGTTCTGCTCGGCAGCGCGGTGGCGCTGGTGCGCGCCGCCGAAGTCGCGGACGCCGGCGCCTGCGAGAGCCTGCTGGGCGAGATGGACATCGCCTGGGAGCGGATCTACGCGATATTCAAGCGGATGGTCGAGCGCTGCGACCCTTATGTCTACTTCCACCGCGTGCGTCCCTACATCCACGGCTGGGCCAACAACCCGGCGCTGGGCGAAGGGCTGGTCTACGACGGCGTCGCCAAGTTCGGCGGCAAGCCGCAAGCGTTTCGCGGGCAGACCGGTTCGCAATCGAGCATCGTCCCCTCGATGGACGCGTTGTTCGGCGTGCGTCACTCGGACGACCCGTTGAAAACCTTCCTCGACGAGCTGCACCACTACCGCCCGATGCCGCACCGCCGGTTCATCGAGGACCTCGGCGCGAAGTCCAACTTGCGCGCGTTCGTGGCCGGGTCGGGCTCGCAGAGCTTGCGCGACGCGTTCAACGCCAACCTCGAGCAAGTCGCGCGCTTCCGCACCCGCCATCTCGAATACGCGGCCAACTACATCAACAAGCAGGCCGGCTCGATCCCCGGCAACGACCCCGACGTCGGCACCGGCGGGACGCCGTTCATGAAGTACCTCAAGAAGCACCGCGACGAGAATAGGGCGCAG
>JAIVIY010000033.1 GCA_020200285.1 Novosphingobium sp.
ACGCAGCATTGCCCGTGCTGTTCAAGGCGGGAGCGGGAGTGGTCTCCAAAACAAGCAGCGCCGGGGAAGGGTGCGGATCGCGCCGAGCGCTGCCCGACAGCCGCACCACCGTCCGTCCGAGCTCAACGGGCTCGGCACCCGGGGCGCGCTCGGCTGGGCTCGGAGCTGTCGCGGCAACGGTCTCGCGCCCGGCGCCGGCCGGCGATTGCGCCGGCGGACCCTCCGGCGTCCACGCCAGCGCGCGCAGCGCGACCCAGCCGGCGAGCAGCGCGCCGAGCGAGGCGAGCGGCGCTCCGCGCCGCCGCGCGTTCGGCGAGGCCGCGCTCATGTTCCGTCCTTGCGCCCCCGCCGGTCGTAGACCAGCGCGCTCGCGTGGACCGGATGCGGCGTCTTGTCCCAGGTCACCACGCCGCCCAGCAGGCTGCGGACGTACGAGGCGGTGGCGCGGCGCCCGGCCATGATCGCAATCACGTTGGCGAACGGGATCCGGGCGATCGCGCGCCATCCCTCGGCCCAGCCATAAGCGTCGGCGGTGAAGCCGAGACGGAACGCCGCGCGCCAGGCGAATGCGGCGAGGTTGATCCACAGCAGGACGACCAGCGCGGGCGGCAGCCGCGTCGGCTGGTGCCAGCCGGCGAGCTCGGCGGCAATGAGCACCGCCCACAGCAGGATGCCCGCGTAGGCCGCCGCGAGCACCAGCGCGGTCAGCGGCCCGCGGCGATCGCGCAGGCGCATCCAGCGCTCGCTGAGCCGCCCGCTCCAGCCGAGCCGGTCCCAGCCCTGGTAGGCGATGCCGTGCATCCAGCGGGTCTTCTGGCGGACCGCAGCGCCGAGATCGGTCGGGAACAGCTCGCGGGTGGCGATCAGGCTGCCGTCGGCGGCGCGGGCGCGGACGAAGCGCTGGCGGCCGCCGGTCGCGGCGATCGTCAGCCCCAGCTCGTAGTCCTCGGTCAGGCATTCGGCGGCGAACGGTCCGGCCGCGCCGCGCAGCTCGGCGAGCCGCGCCAGCGCCTCGCGCGAAATCCCGCAGCCGACCCCGGCCGCGGGCAAGGCGACCCCGAGCCGGTCGCGCACCACCATGGTCTTGGCGTGGGCCTCGGCGAACTCGTCGCCATAGTGCCCGGCGACCCAGCGCGAGCGCGGTTGCGGCTCCGGCACGACCGGCAGCTGGACGAATTCGGCGTTCCCCAGCTCCCGGTCGAGCAGCGCCAGCGCGTCGCCGTGGACCAGGTCCTCGGCGTCGTGGAGGATCACGCTGCGCGCCCGCGCGCCTTGCCGGCATTCGTCCGCGATCAGCGCGGCGTAGAGCCGGTTGAGGCAATCGGCCTTGGTGGTCGGGCCGGCGACCGGGTTGACCACGATGCGGATGCGCGGGTCGTTGCCCGCGCCCGCGGCCAGCGCCGCCATGGTCGCGGCGTCGTTGCGATAGCAGCCGGCGTAGATGCGCAATTCGCGCTGCGGCCAGGCCGCGCGGCAGTGCGCGAGCGTCGTGCCGACCACGTCGGCCTCCCGCCAGGCCGGCATCAGCACCGCCACGACCCCCGCGAGCGGGGCGTCCGGCGAGGTCGAGAATCGCTGGGGCCGGGTCCGCCCGGTCAAGCGCAGGCGCAGCCAGGCCAGATCGACCACCAGCTCGTCGAGCGAGCCGAGCACGAACATCACCGCCGCGAACAGCAGCAGCTCGTGCTCGACGAATTCCAGCAAACGCCACAGGCCGTAACCGGCCGGATGCCACGAACCTGGCATGTGCCCCCTGCACTGCAATCATCGGTCGCGACGGACCGAGACTAGCCATGCCGGCCTACGGTTGCAACTGGGCTCTCAACCTATCAAAGGCTTAGCCGATGAAGCGGCGTCGCCTTCGCTTGTCCTCCGATCTCCGGCGTCTCGCCCATAACGAGGCGGCCCCCGCTCTGATCCTCATGGCGTGCGCCGCGGCCGCCCTGATCGCCGCCAACTCGGTGCTGGCGGACAGCTATCACGCGCTGTTCCACGCGCCGCTGGCGTGGACTCCGGTGGCCAAGCTCACCACGGCCCATCTGTGGATCAACGACGCGCTGATGGCGGTGTTCTTCTTCGTCGTCGGGCTGGAGATCAAGCGCGAGGTCGTCGCCGGCGAGCTCTCGACCCCGGCGGCGCGGCGGCTGCCGGTGATCGCTGCGGCCGCCGGGATGGCGGCGCCGGCGGCGCTCTACCTGCTGATCGTGGGTGCCGAACCCGGGCTGGCGCGCGGCTGGGCGATTCCCGCGGCGACCGACATCGCCTTCGCCATGGGAGTGCTCGCGCTGCTCGGACGCCGCATCCCGCCAGCACTCCGTCTGTTCCTGCTGACAGTGGCGATCGTCGACGATCTCGGCGCGGTGGCGATCATCGCTCTGTTCTATACCGGCGAGCTGGACGTCGGCTGGCTGGCGGCGGCGGCCGCGGTGCTCGCGGCGATGATTGCGCTCAACCGGCTGCAAGTCAGGCAGCGAAGCGCCTATGTCCTGCTCGCGGTGGTCTTGTGGTACGCGGTGCTCCACTCGGGCGTGCACGCGACAATTGCCGGCGTGCTCGCGGCCCTCACCATTCCCTACCGGCTGGACCGGCGGCGGGATTCACCGCTGCTGCGAATGGAGCACGCGCTCGTGCCATGGAACGGTCTGCTGATCGTTCCGCTATTCGGCTTCGCCAATGCCGGAGTCGCGATTACCGGCCTGGGCGCGGCCGCCGCTCCCTTGCCGCTGGCGGTGGGAGTCGGGCTGTTCGCAGGCAAACAGGCCGGTATCTTCGGCAGTCTGTGGCTCGCGCACCGGCTCGGTTTCGGGCGGATCGCCGGGACCAGCTGGCCGCAAGTCTGGGGCCTTGCCCTGCTATGCGGGATCGGCTTCACGATGAGCCTGTTCATCGGCGCGCTGGCGTTTCCCGCTCGGCCCGAGCTGGCCGAGCAGGCCAAGCTCGGGGTGCTCGCGGGGTCGCTGCTTTCGGCGGTCGCCGGCTATGTCGTGCTGCGTGTCTCCGCGGCGAGGGAGAGTGTGTGAAGTTCTCGATTCTGCTCTGCGCCGCGCTGCTTGCCATGGCTGGATGCGCCAGCGTGCCGGCGTCAGTGCCCACCTCCGCCGCCGTTCCCGCAGAGAAATCACTTCACCAGATCGCCGAGTCCTACGTCCGCCTCCAGCTCGAGATCGGCGAGCACGAGCCCGGCTACATCGACGCCTATTACGGCCCGCCCGAGTGGGCCGCGGCGGCCAAGGCGAACAAGCGCTCGCTGGCCGAACTCGCCGGCGCGGTCGCGGCCAACCGCGCGGCGCTCGCCGCGTTGCGGATACGCGCGAGGGGCGATGCGCTGTGGGTCAAGCGGGTGGCGTTCCTCGACGCGCAGATGGTCGCGGCGCAGACCCGGCTGCGCATGCTCCAGGGCGAGAAGCTGACGTTCGTCGAGGAGGCGCGCGGGCTGTTCGGGGTCGAGGTGGCGCCCGAGCCGCTGGCAAGCTTCGATCCGGTGCTCGCCGAGATCGAGCGGGTCGCGCCCGGTCCTGGCCCGCTGTGGCAGCGGGTCGACCAGCTCAACGCCGCGACCCACATCGCGCCCGAACGGCTGCGCCCGGTGTTCGATCGCGCAATCGCCGAGTGCAGGGCGCGCACGCTCGCCCATATCGCGCTGCCCCCGGGCGAGGCCTTCGCGCTCGAGTTCGTCACCGGCAAGAGCTGGGGCGGCTACAACTGGTACCAGGGCGGCTACCGCAGCCTGATCCAGGTCAACACCGACCTGCCGGTCCGCGCCGAGCGCGCGGTCGATCTCGGCTGCCACGAGGGCTACCCCGGCCACCACGTGCTCAACGCGCTGCTCGAGCAGCGGCTGACCCGGGGCCGTGGGTGGATCGAGTTCAGCGTCTATCCGCTCTACAGCCCGCAGAGCCTGATCGCCGAGGGCAGCGCCAACTACGGGATCGAGCTGGCCTTCCCCGGCGGCGACAAGGCGGCGTTCGAGCGCGCGGCGATCTATCCGCTGGCCGGGCTCGGCCCTGCATTGGCCGAGCGCACTGCGCGGCTCGGCGCGCTGACCAAGCAGCTCGCCCGCGCCCAGAACACCATCGCCCAGGCCTATCTCGACGGGGCGCTCGACCGTCCCGCCGCGCTCGCCGCGCTGCAGAAGTACCGCCTCGCCAGTCCGGCGCGCGCCGAGCAGTCGTTGAAGTTCATCGAGCAGTACCGCAGCTACGTCATCAACTACAACCTAGGGCTCGACCTGACCCGGGCGTACGTCGAGCGGGTCGGCGGGAGCGATCCAGCGGCGCGGTGGAAGGCGTTCGAGGCGGTGATCTCCGAGCCGACGCTGCCGATCGATTTGGTTGGGTAGCTACCAGCTTCCGACGTTGGGCATGCTCGCCCACGGCTCTTCGGGCGGCAGGCGGCCGTCCTGGAGCAGCTCGATCGAGATGCCGTCCGGGGTTCGGACGAACGCCATATGGCCGTCGTGCGGCGGGCGGTTGATCGTCACGCCGGCCTCCATCAGCCGCCGGCAGGTCGCGTAGATGTCGTCGACCCGATAGGCGAGGTGGCCGAAGTTGCGGCCGCCGTCATAGTCCTCCGGGTCCCAGTTGTGCGTCAGCTCGACCTCGGCGACGGCCTCCTGCCCCGGCGCGGCGAGAAAGATCAGCGTGAACCGCCCCGCCTCGTTGTCGAAGCGCCGCACTTCCTCGAGCCCGAGCAGCGCGAAGAAGGCGATCGTGGCTTCGGGGTCGCTGACCCGCAGCATCGTGTGGAGGTATTTCGTCATCGCGAGCCTCGCCGTTCAAACTCGGTTCATCGACAGATATGCACAACTCGTCGCAAAGGGCGCGTCGGCGAACCGGCCGGAAACGCTGTGAGGTTTTCGATGAGCGATGCAAGCCCTGACCCCCTCGCCGCGTCCGAACGCGGCGGCTTCCTTTCCGATTCCACCACCGGCCGCTGGTTGTCGAGCGCCGGGATCGTCGCCGCCGGGCTGGTGCTCGGCGGGTTCCTGCTCGGCGACGGGCTGACCCGGGCCAAGGTCGCCGACCGCGCGGTCACCGTGCGCGGGCTGGCCGAGCGCAACGTCGTCGCCGATCTCGCGACCTGGACGATCGCCTATTCGGCGACCGCGCCCGACCTCGCCGGGGCGCAGGCCGCGGTCGACGGCGACAGCCGGGCGCTGCGCGCGTTCTTCGCCGAGCTCGGCTTTCCCGCGCAAGCCGTCCAGCCGACGGGCGTGAACGTGACCAGCTATACGGACAATGCCGGCGTCACCCGGTTCACCGTGCGCCAGCGGATGGCGCTGAGGACCACCGACATCGAGCGCGCGCAGGCCGCGGTGCGCCGCCAGTTCGATCTCGTCCGCCGCGGAGTGATGCTCGAGGAAGGCTCGGGCATGGCCTATACCTTCACGCGGCTCAATGCGGTCAAGCCGGCGATGGTCGCCGCCGCGACCAAGGATGCCCGCGCCGCCGCCGAGCAGTTCGCGCGCGACAGCGGCGCCAGCGTCGGCGGCATCCGCGACGCGACCCAAGGCTATTTCGAGGTCACCGACCGCGACGGCGAAGGGGGCGGCGAATGGGGCTCGGCCGACACCCCGTTCAAGAAGGTCCGCGTTGTGACCACGGTGAATTTCTACTTGCGGTGAAGGTCCCCTCCCGCTCGCGGGAGGGGAGACCGTTCAGAACGCCAGCTTGACCGTGGCGACGACGGTGTCGTCGGCGACGACCAGCGAGCGGCCGGCGTTGTAGTCGCCTTCGCTGGCGCTGCCCTCGACCCCGACGTAAGTCGCGCTGATCGAGAGGTTCTCGGTCGCGGCCCACGTCACGCCGGCCGAATAGTCGAACCCGCTGTCGTCGCTGAGGCTCTGAAGCGTCAGCAGCTTTGGCCCTTGCACGCCGTCGGCGTAGCCGAGGTGACCATTGAGCGTGATCGGGGTGTTGGGGATGCCCGCGCTGAGGTCGGTGTAGAGGTAGAGGTTGTCCTCACCGAGCAGCGAGTCCTGCTCGGGCGCGTAGGCGACGCCGAACTTGGCCCCGACCGGACCGAGCGTGGTCGACAGCGAGGCGTAGGGCTCCCAGTAGTCGGCCGGGCCGGCGCCGTCGTTCGAGGGATAGACGTAACGCAGGATGCCGACGTCGGCGGTCAACCCCGAGG
>JAIVIY010000034.1 GCA_020200285.1 Novosphingobium sp.
AGATCGTCGTTCCAGCGCGCGCGATGGACGAAGGCGTCGCGCGGGATGTCGCCGTCGAGCTCGCGGTTGATGCGCTCGACTAGGTTGAGGTTGAAGGCCGCGGTCACGCCCCGCGCGTCGTCGTAGGCGGCGACCAGCGTCGCCGGGTCCTTGATCCGATCCATCCCGATCAGCAGCAGCGTCCCCTCGCCCAGCGTCCGGCGCATCGAGCGCAGGAGGTCGACCGCAGTCGGCGGGACGAGGTTGCCGATGGTCGATCCGGGGAAGAAGCCGAGCTTGGGCAGCGGGGCCACTCGTTCGGGCAACGCCACCGGCTTGGTGAAGTCGGCCTCGACCGGAATCACCGGCAGTCCGGGAAAGTCGGCGGCCAGCTCGGCCGCGGCCTGGCGCAGAAAGTCGCCCGAGATGTCGATCGGGACGTAGGCCGCCGGATCGATCGCGCGCAGCAGCAGCGGGGTCTTGGCGCTGCTCCCCGAGCCGAACTCGACCACCGCATGGCCGGGGCCGATCGCCGCGGCGAACTCCACCCCGTGGCGCTCGAGGATCTCGGCTTCGACGCGCGTCGGGTAGTACTCGGGCAGCGTGGTGATCGCTTCGAACAACCGCGATCCGGCTTCGTCGTAGAACCACCGCGCCGGCACCGCCTTCTGCCGCTGCGCCAAGCCGTTGAGCACGTCTTCGCGGAATGCGGTGTCGACCCCGTCGGCGTCGCGGGCGACGATCGCGACGCCCTTTTCGACCGGCACCCTCAGATGTCCTTCGCCAGCCGCAGCCCGGTGAACTGCCAGCGCTGATGCGGGTAGAAGAAGTTGCGGTAGCTTGCCCGACTGTGCCCGCGCGGGGTCGCGCAGCTCGCCCCCTTGAGCACCAACTGGCCCGACATGAACTTGCCGTTGTATTCGCCGACCGCGCCTGCCGCCGGGCGGAAGCGCGGATAGGGCAAGTAGGCCGAGCGGGTCCACTGCCAGCAATCGCCGAACCAGCCCGTATCGCCGCGCGGCAACGGGCACCCGGCAGCGTCGAGCTGGTTGCCCTGGGCCGGATCCTCGCCCGGGGCGGCG
This sequence comes from Novosphingobium sp., assembly GCA_020200285.1. Lineage (GTDB taxonomy): Bacteria > Pseudomonadota > Alphaproteobacteria > Sphingomonadales > Sphingomonadaceae > Novosphingobium. The sequence goes on from JAIVIY010000034.1 coordinate 1,062, forward strand.
GCTTCCCACTCGGCTTCGATCGGCAGCCGCGCGCCCGCCCACTGGGCGAAAGCGTCGGCCTCGTAATAGGAGATGTGCGTGACCGGCGCGGCCGGGTCACGCGCCAGCCAGCCGGCGTGGGTGAAGTGCTCGTCTTCGCGCCAGTAAAGCGGCGCTTCGACTTGCTCGGCCTGGACCCAGGCCCACCCGTCGGACAGCCACAGCGACGCCGTGCGATAGCCGCCGTCGGCGATGAACTCGGCCCAGTCGGCGTTGCTGACCGGGCGTTCGGCGAGCGCGAAGGGCTGGAGCAGGACGTCGTGCGCTGGGCCTTCGTTGTCGAAGGCGAAGCCGGGGCCCGAGTGGCCGATGCGCACCACGCCGCCGGGATGCTCCCGCCACCCCGGCTCGTCCCGAGCGCTCCGGCTGGCGGCTTGCGGCCGGGCGAACATCGCCGGGCCCAGCGGGTTCTGCGCGAAGGCGTGCTTGATGTCGGTCAGCAGCAGCTCCTGGTGCTGCTGCTCGTGGGCGAGGCCGAGCGCGATCAGTGGGGCCAGCTCGGCGCGGTCGAGCAGCGGCTCCATCGCCGCGTCGACTTGCGCGCGCCACTCCAGCACCTCGCCGAGCGAGGGCCGCGACAGCAGACCGCGCGAGGGGCGGGCGTGGCGCGGCCCTTCGGCTTCGTAGTACGAGTTGAACAGGTAGGCGTAGCGCTGGTCGTAGGGCGCATGGCCGGCAGCGTGGCCGCGCAGCAGGAAGGTTTCCCAGAACCAGGTGGTGTGGGCGAGGTGCCATTTCGCCGGCGAGGCGTCGGGCATCGACTGGAGCGTCGCGTCGGCGTCGCTGAGCGGTGCGGCGAGCGCCTTGCTCAAGCCGCGCACTTGCGCGAAGCGGCCGGCTAGCGGGACTTGCGCGGCGGCGGTGAACCGATCTGCCCGAATCGCGTCCATGGCTCCCATCATGGCGGAGCAAAGCCCGAGTTCAAGGTTTGTTCCGCGTGGTCCTCATTCGCGCAACGCCCGCAGCGCCGCGCCGCCCGCGAACGGGGCGATCGCCAGCGCGGCGAGGCTGGCCGCGGCGCACAGCGCCAAGCCGCCCTCACCGCCGGGCTGGAGCGAGCCCGCGCCGAACACCAGCAGCGGCACCGCCAGCGGCAGCACCAGCAGCCCGCCGAGCGCCGCTCCGCCGCGCAGCCCCGCGGTCAGCGCGGCGATGGTCACGCCGATCGCCGCCAGTCCCGGGGTACCGGCGAGCAACCCGAGCTCGACCGCGGCGAGCTGCGCGGCGTCGAGCCCGAGCAGCGCGGCGGCGGCGAGCGTCGCCAGCATCAGCGGCGGCCCGAAGCTAAGCCAGTGAGCGAGGATCCGCGCCGCGAGCACGGTCTCCTCGGCGATCCCGCGCAGCGCCCACTGGTCGAACAGGCCCGCCTCGAGGTCGGGCTCGACCAGCCGGTCGAGCGGAAGGATCGCCGCGAGCAGCGCGGCTATCCACACCACTCCGGCGCCGGTGCGGGCTAGAAGCCGCGCGTCCGAGCCGACGGCGAACGGGAACAGCATCGTCACAGCGACGAAGAACAGCACCGGCAAGGTAGCTCCGCCGCGACCTTGCGCCCCGCGCAGCAGGAGCGCGAGGTCGCGGCGGAGGAGCTGGGCGAAGCGCAAGGCCCTAGACCGCCTCGGCCGGCTCGAACCGGGAGATCTCGAGCCGCGTCATCCGGTCGAGCGCGAAGGGCTGGTGCGAGGCGATCACCGCGACGCCGCCGTTGCCGCAGTGCGCGGCGACCAGGCTCTCGACCGCGGCGGTCGAGGCGGTGTCGAGTCCGTTGAGCGGCTCGTCGAGCAGCCAGACCGGCGCGCCGGTCAGCATGACGCGAGCCAGCGCCGCGCGCTTGCGCTGGCCGGTCGAGAGATAGCGCACCGGGACGTCGAGCAGGTCGCCCAGCGCCACCGCTTCCACTGCCCGTTCGAACGCAGCCTCGTCGGCGCGGTCGAACCGCCGCCAGAAGCCGAGCGCGCGCCCTAGCGGCATGGGGAGGTCGAGCGCCGGGCGCTCGTCGAGCAATGCGACCGCGCCGGTTCGTTCGACCGTTCCGGCGAACGGGCGCAGCAGCCCGGCGAGCAGGCGGATCAGGCTCGACTTGCCGACGCCATTGGGCCCGGCGAGGTGGAGCGCCTCGCCCGGACCGAGCGCAAGGCTCAGCCCGGCGAACAACACCCGATCGCCGCGGCGGCAGGCGAGGTCGTGCGCGGCGAGATGGCAGACGGGCATCGGCGGCCGCGATAGGCAAACCCCGCAGCGCTGCCAAGCGCGCCATTGCGAAGGCGCCGGATGCGCGCACTACCTGCTCGGGGAATGGGGGAAGCGGCTTGGCCGAGAGCAATCATCTGCTGCGCGTGCTCGGGCTCGCCTTCGGGCTCGCCGCGGTCGTCGGCGCTGCCGTCGGGCAGGGCGTCCTGCGCTCGCCGGGGATCGTCGCCCAAGCCAACGGCTCCAAAGCAGTGCTGATCGGCCCGTGGGCGCTGGGCGCGCTGCTCGCGCTGCTGGGCTTTGTCTTCGTCGCCTTGCTTTCGGGCGTACCGCTGGCATTGGGGACGATCACCGATGCCGGCGGCGGGCCGGCCGAACGAATCGCTGGAGCCGACGCATGGCAATCGCCCAACTGACCACGGCCGAGCGCGACGCCGCGCTCGCTCGCCTCCCCGGCTGGAACCTGCGCGGCGACGGGCTGGCGATCGAGCGCAGCTTCCGCTTCGCCGACTTCGGTGAGGCGTTCGCCTTTATGACCCGGGTCGCGCTCGCCGCCGAGAAGGCCGACCATCACCCCGAATGGTCGAACGTGTGGAACACGGTGAACATCGCGCTTACCACCCACGACGCCGGCGGGCTCAGCGCGCGCGACATCGCGCTGGCCGAGGCGATCGACGCGATGGCGGGCTAGGCCCCGGGAGGCTCGATCACCAGGCGGTCGCGGATCGGATCGTAGCGGACGGCGATGCCCAGCGCGCGCAGGCGCTCGAGGCTGACGAAGTCCTCGGCCAACCCCTCGGGAACCCTCGCCCCTCCTTGCGCCGCGATGATCGCGGCTAGCCGGCTGCCGAGCGCATAGACCTTGGCGTTGCCGTCGATCCGCAGCGGAATCCGCCCGGAGTCGACCCCGGCGACGACGATCGGCTTCTCGACCGCGATCGCATCGTCCGCGTCGGCCCCGCCGGCGAGGCTGTAGGCGAGCGGGATCACGCCCGCGACCTTGCTCCGCGGACCGGGGCGAACGACGGTCGGTTGGGGGCCCGCCGGCAGCGCGGAAGCGACCGCGACCTCGCGCTCGGGATCGGCGTCCTCAGGCGTCGCGACCGCTCCGCCGAGCACCGCGAGCGGCGCTTCTCGCGCGCCGGGCGTTGCCGCGCTCGGGGTCTGCTGGCGCGACGGCAAGGTGAAGCGCACGGCGTAGCCCTCGCCCGCCGGCAACGAGAGCGCCGGCAATCCCCACCGCGCGGTCGCGCCGGGAGCGGCGAACAACCCGCCTGCGGCGAGCACGCCGAGGCCGAGCGCGGCGGCTATCGCGGCCCGCTTCGGCTTCTGCTCGCGACGCGACAGCGTGAAGCGCACGACTCGCCCATCCCTTCCAATTCGAGCCGAGCATCTCTCAAACGATCCGCGATGGCAAAAGTTATCCACGGGACCTAGGCGGCGGCCCCGGCCTCCTTGGCCAGCACCCGGCGGATCGCGGTGGCGTAAGTCTCGGGCTCCTGCGCGCCGGGGATCAGGTACTTGCGGTTGACCACCATCGCCGGGACGCCGGTGATGTTGAGGTCCCAGGCGCGCGCTTCCTCGGCGCGGACCAGCTCGCCGAGCACCGGATCGGCCAGCGCCACCTCGGCCTCGTGGCGCGGCAGGCCGACGCTCTCGTAGACGTCGGCCAGCACCGCCTCGTCGGACATGTCGCGGCGCTCGCGGAAATGCGCGTCGAACAGCGCCAGCTTGAGCCGGGTTTGCGCCGCCGCGCCGTGCGCGCGCAACGCGTGGGTCAGCAGCTCGTGCGCGAGAAAGGTGCTCCAGATTCTCTGCGGCGGAGCTTCGCCATCGCCGGTCCAGGCGAACGAATAGCCGGCCCGTTCCGCAATCTCGGCCATCTGCGCCCGGCCGGCCGCCGCCTGCTCGGGCGTTCGGCCGTACTTGCGCACGACGTGCTCGGCCGAATCCTCGCCCTCGCGCGGCATGTCGGGATTGAGCTCGAACGGGCGCCAGCGGATCTGCGCCTCGACTTCGCCGTCGAGCAGCGACAGCCCCTTCTCGAGCTGCTTGAAGCCGATGATGCACCATGGGCACATCACGTCGGACCAGATGTCTATGGTGACTTGCGCGGTCATCGCGTCAGCCACCACGTCACGAGATGGTGGGCGATCGCGACCGAGCGCGGGAAGATCAGCTCGGGCGTGCCCTCGGCCCCGGCGGCGCGCGCGGCTTCGAGCTCGGCGCGGGTGAACCAGCGGGCTTCCTCGATCTCGCTGAAATCGACCGCCAAAGTCGGATCGTCGGTGACCGCATGGCAGCCGATCATCAGCTGCGAGGGGAACGGCCACGGTTGGCTGGCGATGTAGCTGACCTCGCGGACGCGGACCCCGGCCTCCTCGAACACCTCGCGCGCGACCGCCTCCTCGATGCTTTCGCCCGGCTCGACGAACCCGGCGAGCGCCGAGAACACGCGTGGCGGGAAACGCGGCTGGCGGCCGAGCAGCAGCTTGCCGTCGTGCTCGACGAGCATGATCGTGACCGGGTCGGTGCGCGGGAAATGCTGGGCACCGCAATCGCCGCAATCACGCTGCCAGCCGCCCTTGGCTGGCGCGGTCGCGGCCCCGCAGCGCGCGCAGAAGCGGTGCCGGGCGTGCCAGTCGACCAGGCTGCGGGCGCCGCCGTAAAGCGCCAAATCGGCCGGGCTGAGCACGTTCATGGCCTGCCAAATAGCCGGATTGGCGTAAGCCGGGCCGGTCTCGCCCTGCTCGGGCACCGCGG
>JAIVIY010000139.1:0-3038 GCA_020200285.1 Novosphingobium sp.
CTCTTAAGGGAGGTCGCTCCGATGAGCGAATCGAAGCCTCCCGCCTCGCTGTCGCCGACGTTGCTCGCGCGCAAGGGCGCCGCGCGGCCGGCGATGCGCCCGCAGTGGCAGCCGCTCAGCAACTACTCGACCGAGGTCCCGCTGCCGCCGCCGCACGCCGGGCTCGAGGATCTCGGGTGGAACGACATGGGCGATCATGCTGCCGACGAGCCGACGGTGGTGCCGTTCGGTTCGGGCGATACGCCGCTGGCGCACGCCTTCTCCAGCGGCCCGCCCGAAGTCGTCCGCCAGCAGGATACGCTCGCCGAGCAGATCGCCGAGCCCAGCGCGCTGATCGAGGAACCCGATTTCGAGCGGTTCGAGGAACCGGGCTTCGAGCCGGTCGCCGAGCCCGCGCACGAGGACTTGCCCGAGCTCCAGCCCGAGCCGCCGTCGGCGCTGATCCCGCTCGCCGCGCACCGCCTCGCGCGCGCCGCGGCGCAGATCAGCGAGCGGCGTTCGGCGATCGCCGACGGCCGCCGCGCGGCGTTCACGCTGCGGGTCGACGAGGCCCGCCACTTGAAGCTGCGGCTCGCCTGCACCGTCCAGGGACGCAGCGCGCAACAGCTCGTCACCGAGGCGCTCGATCGCCTGCTCGATGAATTGCCGGGTCTCGACGACCTGGCCAAGCGCGCCCGACGGCGCTGAATTCTTACCACCGGGGGAAAGACCAATGACCGGGAATCGCACCCACCTGCTCCGCCTCGCCGCTTCGACCGCGCTCGCCGCGTCGCTGCTCGGCGGGTGCGCGCTGGGCGGCGGTAACGACCGTCCCTCGGCCCATGCGGCCAAGCCGCTCGCCGGCAAGGGCGCGAAGGGCGTGGCGAAAGCCGAGCAGGCGGTGCTGGTCAACCCGCGCGACGCCGCGGCGCGCGCCGCGCTGGGCGCCGCCTATCTCGACGCCGGGCGCTTCGCCTCGGCGGTCGAAGCTTACGACGGGGCGCTTGAGCTGGGCGACGAAAGCGTGCCGACGGTGCTCGGCCTGGTCCTCGCCGAGACCGCGCAAGGCAACTACCCGGCCGCGCTCGAGCTGCTGCGCGACTGGCGCGACGTGATCCCGGCGAGCGACCTCGGGCTGGCGCTGGCGCTGGCCGGCGAGACCGCGCGCGGCGTGGTCGTGCTCAACGAGGCGCTGCGCAGCGGCGACAACACCCCCAAGATCCGCCAGAACCTCGCCTTCGCGTTCGCGCTCGACGGGAAATGGGCGGTGGCGCGGGTGATGGTCGCACAGGACGTTCCGGCCGGTCAGGTCGACGCGCGCTTGCAGCAGTGGGCGGCGATCGGCCGCCCCGACGCGGTCCGCTACCGCGTCGCGCACCTGCTCGGGGTGACCCCGGTCGAGGATTCGGGCCAGCCGCAAGCGCTGGCGCTGGGCAATTTCCCGAGCATCGAGCAGCTCGCCGCCGAAGCGATGACGCAAGCTCCGGTCGAGGTCGCGCAGGCGACACCGGCCGAAGCGCCCGCCGCGCCGGTCCAGCCCGCCGCGCCGGTCCAGCTGGCCGCTGCCGAGCTGCCGCCGGCGACCGCTCCGGCTCCTGTCATGGTTCCGGCCGCGCCCGTCGCTCCGGTCGTCGCGGCCGCGCCCCCGGCACCGCCGGTGCTGTTCGCCGCGCCGTTGGTCCAGCCGGTCACGCTCGCCGCGCTCGAGCGGCCGAGCCCGCGCGTCGTCAGCGACGCCCCGGCGTTCGCCTCGGTTCCGGTCCCCGCCGCGCGCCCGGCCCCCGCCGCGGCGACCCCGCGCACGGTCGGCAAGTTCGTCGCCGAGCGCGGCCAGCCGGTCAAGCCGGGCAAGGGCAAGGGCCTCGTCGCGCTCTTGCCCAAGCCGGTCGCAAGCGGCTCGCACTGGGTTCAGCTCGGCTCGTACACCGATCCCGCGGTCGCCGGCGACGGGTGGGGCAAGTTCACCCGCCGCACCCCCGCGCTCAAGGGCTTCCCGAGGGTGACCACCACCGCGACGGTCGACGGCGTTGCGGTGTGGCGCGTCGCCGCGGCCGGCTTCGCCAGCTACAACGACGCCGCGAAGATGTGCGCGGCGGTCAAGCAGCGCGGCGGCGCCTGCCTGGTCAAGCGCGCCGAAGCCGGCCCCGGATCGCCGGCGCGCCTCGCGCGGCGCTGATCAGCCGACTTTCGCGCCGCCCTTGAACAGCGCTGTGACGCGGCCCTGAACCGGGCGCTTGTCGAACGGGGTGTTGCCCGCGCTGGCGGCCATCTTGTCCGAATCGACCACCCACGGCTTGTCCGCGTCGACGATCGCCAGATCGGCCTGCGCGCCCTCGCGCAGCACCCCCGCGTCGACCCCCAGCAGCCGCGCCGGATTGGCGGCGAGCAGCGCGAAGGCGCGGGCGGTGTCGATTACGCCGTCGCGGACCAGGCCCAGCGTCAGCGGCAGCAGCGTCTCCGCACCGGCCATCCCCGGCGCGGCGTCGGCGAACGGCAGGCGCTTGTCCTCGGGTCCGCGCGGGTCGTGGCCGCTGGCGATGACGTCGATGGTTCCGTCGGCGATGGCTTCGAGCACGGCGCGACGGTCGGCCTCGCTGCGCAGCGGCGGGGAGAGCCGGGCGAAAGTGCGGAAATCGGCGAGCTCGAGATCGGACAGCATGAAATGCGCCGGGGTCACCCCGGCGGTCACCGTCACCCCGCGCGCCTTGGCGGCCCGGATCAGCGCCAGGCTCGCCGCGGTGGTCGCCTGGCGGACATGGAGCCGCGCGCCGGCGAGCTCGGCGAGCGCGAGATCGCGGGCCACCGCCAGCGCCTCGGCCTCGGCCGGCGCCGAGGGCAGCCCGAGCCGCGTCGCCATCTCGCCCGCGGTGGCCACCGCCTCGCCCGCCAGCCCGCTGTCCTCGGCGTGGCTGACGACGACCAAGTCGAGCATCGCGCAATAGCGCAAGAGGCGCAGCATGACCCCCGAATCGGCGATCCACCGCCGTCCGGTCGCCACCGCCTTGGCCCCCGCCTCGCGCATCAGCGCCAGCTCGGCGAGCTCGTCCCCCTCGAGCCCG
>JAIVIY010000139.1:3057-9102 GCA_020200285.1 Novosphingobium sp.
CGAGCGCGACGACCACGCCGTTCTCGCAGCGGACCGCGCCCGGTTGCGGCTCGCCCTCGGCCAACACCAGCCGGCCGCCGACGATCGTCAACGGCGCGGGCGCGCTCACGCCCAGCCCTCGACGCCGCGGCGCTTGCGGGTCAGCACCTCGAGGCAGGCCATGCGGATCGCCACGCCGTTTTCGACCTGGCGGGTGATCAGCGAGCGCTCGGCGAGGTCGGCGACGTTCGAATCGATCTCGACCCCGCGGTTCATCGGACCCGGATGCATGACCAGCGCTTGCGGCGCGGCCTTGGCCAGCCGCTCGAGCGTCAGCCCGTAAAGGTGGCGGTACTCGCGCGCAGAGGGGATGAACCGGCCGCTCATCCGCTCCTGCTGGAGCCGAAGCATCATCACCACCTCGGCCCCGGCGAGCGCCGCGTCGAAGTCGTGAAACGGCTCGACTCCCATCGCCGCGACTTGCGACGGCATCAGCGCGGGCGGGGCGCAGACCCGGACCTCGGCCCCAAGCGCGGTCAGGCACAGGATGTTGGAGCGCGCCACCCGGCTGTGGAGGATATCGCCGCAGATCGTGACCTTGCGCCCGTTGAGATCGTCGCCCACCGCCTTTCCCAGCGCCTGCCGGAGGGTCAGCGCGTCGAGCAGGCCTTGCGTCGGGTGCTCGTGCTGGCCGTCACCGGCGTTCAGCACCGGGCAATCGACCTTGTCGGCGATCAGCCGCACCGCGCCCGAGCTGGCGTGGCGGATGACGATCGCGTCGGCGCGCATTGCATTGAGCGTCAGCGCGGTGTCGATCAGCGTCTCGCCCTTCTTCACGCTCGATTGCGCGGCGTGCATGTTGACGACGTCGGCGCCCAGACGCTTGCCGGCGATCTCGAAGCTCAGCAGGGTCCGGGTGGAGTTCTCGAAGAAGGCGTTGATGATCGTCAGCCCGGCGAGCCGGTCGGCGTGCTTGGCGGCGCGCTTGTTGAGCGCGACCCATTCCTCGGCCTGATCGAGCAGGTAGAGGATTTCGTGGCGCGCGAGATCGCCGACGCCAAGCAGATGACGATGCGGAAACGCCGCGCGCCCTTCCGGATAGCGATTCTGCGAGGAATCCGGCGCAGGCATTAAAGCCACGCCCCTAGTCGAGGCGTGTGGGGCGCTCAAGCGGATTCGGGTGGCGGTTGCGCGACCGTGCCACTACATGTTGCCCACTTCCGTTCGTGCTGAGCTTGTCGAAGCACCGTTCTTGTTCTTCGGGCGTCGCGCGCAACCGCACGAAGGAAGGGCGGCCCTTCGACAAGCTCAGGGCGAACGGGCTTGGTTGGGATAGGCTGAGAAATGATTTTCGCACGCAAGGTTTGGCGGATCCTGGTCGGGATCAAGGACGGGTTCGCGCTGCTGTTCCTGCTATTGTTCTTCTACGCGCTCTATGCGGTGCTGACCTATCGCCCCAACCCCGGCCTGGTCCGCGAGGGCGCGCTGCTCTTGAAGCTTGACGGCGCGGTGGTCGAGGAGCCGGCCGAGATCGATCCCCTGGCGGTGCTGCTCAGCGGCAGCGCCCCCGCCAAGCAGTTTCGCGAGCGCGACCTGGTCCGCGCGATCGAGGCCGCGGCCAAGGACGAGCGGATCAAGGCGGTGGTGCTCGATCTCGACAAGTTCACCGGCGGCGGGCTGGTCCACATGGAGCGGATCGGCGCCGCGCTCGACACCGTCCGCGCGGCCGACAAGCCGGTCCTGACTCACGCGCTCGCCTATGGCGACGACGCCATGCTGCTCGCCGCGCATGCCAGCGAAGTGTGGGTCGATCCGCTCGGCGGGGCGGTGGTGGTCGGGCCCGGAGGCAGCCGGCTCTACTACAAGAACCTGCTCGATAACCTCAAAGTCAACGTCCACGTCTACAAGGTCGGGACCTACAAGAGCGCGGTCGAGCCCTTCATCCGCAGCGAAGGCTCGCCCGAGGCCGAGGAAGCGCTGGGCGCGGTCTATGCCGCGCTGTGGGAGGATTACCGCGCCCAGGTCGCCAAGGCGCGGCCCAAGGCCAACCTCGATCTCGTCACCCGCGACCCGGTTGGCTGGCTCCAGGCCGCGCAAGGCGACACCGCGCAAGCCGCGCTCCAGGCCGGGCTGGTCGACAAGGTCGGTGATCGCACCGCATTCGGCCAGCGCGTCGCCAAGCTCGTCGGCGAGGAGCCGGGCGGGCGCCCCGGCGAGTTCCGCGACACCGAGCTCGAGCCGTGGCTCGCCGACCTCGAAGAGGACGACGAAGGCAAGGCGATCGGGGTGATCACGATCGCCGGCGAGATCGTCGACGGCGACGCCGGCCCGGGCGCGGCGGGCGGCGACCGCATCGCCAAGGCGCTCGACGAGGCGCTCGACGACGACCTCGCCGCGCTGGTGGTGCGGGTCGATTCGCCGGGCGGGTCGGTGTTCGCCTCCGAGCGCATCCGCACCGCGATCCTGCGCCACAAGGCCAAGGGCATCCCGGTCGTGGTGTCGATGGCCAACCTCGCCGCCTCGGGCGGGTACTGGGTTTCGACTCCGGCGACGCGGATCTTCGCCGAGCCCGGCACGATCACCGGCTCGATCGGGATCTTCGGGATCATCCCCAGCTTCGAGACCACGCTGGCCGACTGGGGGGTCAACCCCGACCCGGTGCGGACCACTCCGCTGTCGGGCCAGCCCGACGTGCTCGGCGGGCTCACCCCCGAAGTCGAGGGGCTGGTTCAGGCCAGCGTCGAGCACGGCTATCGCCGGTTCATCGGCCTCGTCGGGCAATCGCGGCGCAAGACCGCGGAGCAGGTCGACGCGATCGGCCAGGGGCGGATCTGGGACGGCGGCACCGCGCGCCAATTGGGCCTGGTCGACCAGTTCGGCGGGTTGGACGAAGCGCTGGCCTACGCGGCCAAGGCGGCCAAGCTCGACGACGAGGACGATTGGCACGCCGAGTTCCTCGGCCAGGAGGACGACCCGCTGCGCTCGCTGCTCGCGACGATGCTCGAGGACGACGACGACGCGGCCGCGCGCCGCAGCGACTTCGCCGGGCTGGTGATGGCCCGTCAGTCGGCGCTCGCCGCGCGGCTCGCCCACGACGTCGCGCTGCTCAGCGGCGCCAAGGGCATCCAGGCCTACTGCCTCGAATGCCCGGTGAGCGTGGCGGCGGTCGGCGCGCAGCGCGACGCGGCGGGAGGGATTCTCTCCGCGCTCGCCCGGCTCGCCGGATTCGCGGGCAAGGGGCCTGCGTAAGTGGTTGCGTTCGACACCGCCTGGCCGCGCTGGTAAGGCGCCGGCGATGAGCTCCAACCCGGCCACCCCGCTGCTCGACAGCGTCGATACGCCCGCCGACCTGCGTCAGCTGCAGCCCGGCCAGCTGCGCCAGCTGGCCGACGAGCTGCGCGCCGAGATGATCGCCGCGGTCGGCCAGACCGGCGGGCATCTCGGCTCGGGGCTCGGCGTGGTCGAGCTGACCGTCGCGCTCCACTACGTGTTCGACACCCCGGCCGACCGGCTGATCTGGGACGTCGGCCACCAGGCCTATCCGCACAAGATCGTGACCGGCCGCCGGGATCGCATCCGGACCTTGCGCCAGGGCGGCGGCCTCTCGGGCTTCACCAAGCGCAGCGAGAGCGAGTACGACCCGTTCGGCGCGGCGCATTCCTCGACCTCGATCTCCGCCGCGCTCGGTTTCGCCATCGCCAACAAGTTGGCGGAAAAGCCCGGCAAGGCGATCGCGGTGATAGGCGACGGGGCGATGAGCGCCGGCATGGCCTACGAGGCGATGAACAACGCCGAGCAGGCGGGCAACCGGCTGGTGGTGATCCTCAACGACAACGACATGTCGATCGCCCCGCCGGTGGGCGGGCTGTCGGGCTATCTGGCGCGGCTGGCCTCATCGCCGCAGTACCTGGGCTTGCGCCACTTCGCCAAGAAGGCGCTCGGCAAGCTCTCGCGCCGTGTGCACGACGCGGCCGAGAAGGCGGAAGAGTTCACCCGCGGGATGTGGATGGGCGGGACCTTGTTCGAGGAGCTCGGGTTCTACTACGTCGGCCCGGTCGACGGGCACAACCTCGACCAGCTGATCCCGGTGCTCGAGAACGTTCGCGACGCCGAGGACGGCCCGATCCTGGTCCACGTCGTCACCCGGAAGGGCAAGGGCTACGCCCCGGCCGAGGCCAGCGCCGACAAGTATCACGGGGTCCAGAAGTTCGACGTGATCACCGGCGAGCAGGTCAAGTCGGCGGCGGGGCCGCCGGCCTACCAGAATGTGTTCGGCGAGACGCTGGCCAAGCTGGCGGACAGTGACCCGCGGATTTGCGCGATCACCGCGGCGATGCCATCGGGCACCGGGGTCGACAAGTTCGCGAAAGCGCATCCCGAGCGCGCGTTCGACGTCGGCATCGCCGAGCAACACGCGGTGACCTTCGCCGCCGGCCTCGCGGCGCAAGGCATGCGCCCGTTCTGCGCGATCTATTCGACGTTCCTGCAGCGCGCCTACGACCAGGTGGTGCACGACGTCGCGATTCAGAACCTGCCGGTGCGCTTCGCGATCGACCGCGCCGGGCTGGTCGGCGCCGACGGGGCGACGCACGCCGGCAGCTTCGACGTCACCTATCTGGCCACGCTGCCCAACTTCGTGGTGATGGCCGCGGCCGACGAGGCCGAGCTGGTCCACATGACCTACACCGCCGCGCTTTACGACAGCGGCCCGATCGCCTTCCGTTACCCGCGCGGCGGCGGAACGGGAGTGGCGCTGCCCGAAACGCCGCAGCGGCTCGAGATCGGCAAGGGCCGGGTGGTCCGCGAAGGCAGCAAGATCGCGCTGCTTTCATTGGGCACGCGGCTCGCCGAGGCGCTCAAGGCCGCCGACCAGCTCGAGGCCAGGGGGCTGTCGACCACCGTCGCCGACTTGCGCTTCGCCAAGCCCCTCGACACCGCGCTGATCCGCCGGTTGATGGCAACACACGAGGTGATCGTGACGATCGAGGAAGCCAGCATCGGCGGCCTCGGCGCGCACGTCCTGACGCTCGCCAGCGACGAAGGGCTGACCGACGCCGGCCTGAAGATCCGCACGATGCGCCTGCCCGACGCGTTCCAGGACCACGACGCGCCCGACAAGCAATACGACCAGGCCGGCCTTAACGCCCCGCACATCGTCGCCACCGTTCTCAAGGCCCTGCGCCACAACAGCGCCGGGGTAGAAGAGGCGCGGGCTTGATGCAGCTCTCGGAACTTCCCAAATATCATCAGTTTCTTCACCCACTTCTCTCAGCTCTTGATGAGATGGGTGGGTCCGGTGCCACCAGCGAACTCAACGACTCCGTCATAAGGTCGATGAGATTGTCTGACGAGGCGCTGGATGTGCAGTATCCAAGCGGCAACGGGGCGGTGGTTCCAGATCGTATTTCTTGGGCGCGCAGCTATTTGAAGAAGGCAGGACTGGTTGCGTCCCAAGGTCGAGGGGTATGGCTCATCACCGACGATGGTCGGGATGCAATGGGCTGGAGTGCAGAGGCTCTGAAGCGGCATGTCGAGACCATTGAGTATCGCAAGCGGCCTGACAAGAAGCCTTCAATCGATGTTACATCTGTTGCAGAAACTGACAGTCAGGAAAGCGAGGATATCGACTGGCGGGACCAACTTCTCGGGACGCTACGGTCAATGGACCCGGCTGCGTTCGAACGTCTCGCCCAAAGGCTTCTTCGAGAGAGTGGTTTCATCAAGGTAGAGGTAACAGGTCGATCGGGTGACGGCGGAATTGATGGAACAGGCATCCTTCAAATCAGTCTGATGTCTTTTCACGTCTTGTTCCAATGCAAACGCTATCAGGGCTCGGTAGGCTCGGGCGCAGTTCGTGATTTTCGGGGAGCTATGATCGGGCGCACCGATAAGGGATTAATCATCACGACCGGAATGTTCTCTCCGATGCGCGAAGAGAAGCTACGCGAGACGGCGCCCCGCCAATCGATCTTATCGATGGAGAGGCCTTGTGTGAGAAATTGAAGGACCTGAGCCTAGGCGTGGAAACGAAGATGGTGGAGTCGATCTCCATCAAGTCAGAATTCT
>JAIVIY010000140.1:0-2607 GCA_020200285.1 Novosphingobium sp.
GCTTGGGCCTCAAGGCGCGGCCCTCGCCGGTCAAGCCCAACGAGAAGCCCGCAGCCCCGGCCAAGCCGGCGCCCGCCGCGGCCCGGCCGGCCGCGCCCAAGGCCGCGCTCCCGCCGCGCCCCGAGCGCGAGCGCGCCGCCGCTCCGGCGCCGTCGCCGACCCCGACGTACGCGACCCCGAGCGTGCCGCAGCCGCCGTCGAGCCAGCAGCGGATCGTCTCGGTCGGGCCCGGCGGGTTCCTCCGCCAGGGCCCCGGCGAGCAGCAGGCGCCGATCCCGCCCGCGCCGCCGCGCCGGCTGGTCCCGGCCAAGCCGGGCCCCGAGATCGCCGACAAGACCGGGCTGCTCGACCTCAACGACCGCATCTGCCGCTGGCCGATGGGCCACCCGGGCGAGCCCGACTTCCATTTCTGCGGGGTCAAGGTGAACCCCGGCTTCCCCTATTGCGTCGAGCACTGCGGCCGCGCCTACCAGGCGCAGCTCCCGCGCGGCCACCGCCGCCCGCCCCCGCCGCTGCCGTTCGGCGGGCCAAGGGTGCGCTAACCCGGTTGGGTAACGACATCCGCGTTGTAAGCTAAAATAGACAAATCATTTGTATAATCGCTCTTCGCGGAATATTCTGCGGGCTTAATGACATGTGTTGAGTCCATACAATTTCGCGCGATGCGAACTTGGTAGAGCCTTCTGCGGGCCGAACTCGCCCACGATACTTATAACGAAAAAATATCGCTCGGTTTCCGGGTCGCTTCCGCGTGCCGTTTGGGCACGCTCTGCAGGAGTGCGACCATGCCCGACCATCGCCTTTCCGATGTCCTCGTTCACCCCCACTACGATCTCGCGATCGCCGATCTCGTCAGCAAATGGAAGCTGCTGACGTTCGTCGACATTCTGGTCGTCGTCGACACCGAGATTTCGACCGACCCGGCAAACGATTTCGGGATTGCCAGCGTGATCGACCTCATCCGCAACACCAAGATCGGGTGCATGCGCTTTCGCGTCGACATCGCGCTTCGCAACGGCGCCGCGCAAAGCGTCACCGCGTCGCCGACGCCGACCCAACCGAAATACGTCGGCTTCCGGTTCGACATGGCGGCGGGCGGGAGCGCGGTCATCGACAAGTATGAGCAGATCTGGTGCTTCGGCTTCAAGCCCAGCAATTCGGGCAACACCAGCGATGCCGAGATCGACCAGGCCTCCGCTTTCCCGGCGTCCAACGCCGAGCTCAACAAGCTCGACGAGTGGATGACCGTGAAGAAGGGCGGCTTGTTCGGCACCGGCGATCATCATTTCCTCGGCGCCTCGATGTGCCGCAAGATTCCCCGCCTCGGCACGATGCGGCGGTGGACCAATGCCGACGGCGTTCCCCCGATCGGCACGCCCGCCCGGATCGACACGCTGCGCCCGCCGTCCGCCGCGTTCGAGCCCGGCGCGCCGGGGCAGCAGTCAATGAACAACAGTCCGCACCAAGGCGACCTGGTCGTGCAGCCGATCCGCTGGGTGGCGGACGCTTCGCACTGGTTCGCGCTGTTCTTCCGTCACAAGCGCCCGCACCCGGTGCTGTGCCACCCCACGCTCGGGCCGATTGACGTGATGCCC
Source organism: Novosphingobium sp. (assembly GCA_020200285.1). Classification (GTDB taxonomy): domain Bacteria; phylum Pseudomonadota; class Alphaproteobacteria; order Sphingomonadales; family Sphingomonadaceae; genus Novosphingobium. Next base: position 1,596 of record JAIVIY010000140.1, read on the forward strand.
GACCATGCTCACGAAGGGCTGTGCGTGCCCAATCCGGATCTCGCCGCGAACAAGAAGTTCAAGGCGGAGCGCGAGTATCCCGACGCGACCGACGGCGGCTCGCAACCGCGGCCCAAGATCATCGCCTACGGCAGCAACCTGGCCCAGCCGCCGTACCTATTCGGCAAGGGTGCCCAGTCGGCGCGCAACGACAATCCAATGATCGCGGTTTACAATGGCCACCGCGCGGGCGTCGGCCGAGTCGCGACCGACAGCACCTGGCATCACTGGATGGACGTCAACATCGACAATATCCGGCTCGCCGACACGCTCGATTGGAAGAAGATCAAACGGTACTTCCAGAATCTCGCGGTTTGGCTCAACCCGCCGGGCTATTCGACCCGCTGCTTCTATCATTCGGTCTTCGCCAGCCATTTCGAGACCGTCGGGTTCCAGGAGTACTATCGCGGGGCGACAGTCACCGAGCTCGGCACGGCCTTGCGCGGCCATCTCCACTTCCATTGGGGGCCGTGCTGGGTGACCGAGCGGATCTACGACATCATCCGCGACTACAAGCTGTTCAAGCGCGTCCCCTTCCCCGAGCTGCGCGAGAAGCTTCCCGACGGCGCCTTCGACGGTCAGCGGCTGGAAACCGAGATTCTCGGGCGGATGGTCCAGGCGACGATGGAGGTGGCCGAACAGGTCAAGGCGGCGGACGGCGACCCCCGCGCGGCGCGGCTGCGCCCGCTGCCCGTGCCCGAGAAGCTGTTCGCCGCGCCGGTGGCCGAGGCGGTCAAGGCGTTCGTCGCCGAGACCGAGAGCCGCTGCAAGGGCGACACGTCCGGACTACGCGCGCTGTTCGCCTAGACGGCCGCGTCAAGACCGGCAGCCCCCCACGTGCCGGCAGCCCGAACGACAAGGGCCGCGGAGCGATCCGCGGCCCTTGGAGTTCTCGAGGCGGGCGGCTCAAGGCCGCCGCGCGAGCCAGATGGTGTGACGTGGGCCCTTGCGGTTGGGGCGGGCCGAGACGACC
>JAIVIY010000140.1:2851-18899 GCA_020200285.1 Novosphingobium sp.
CCGCCCGCGGCGAGCGCGGCGCGCAAGGTGAAGCCCATCCCGTAGCCGCCCACCAGCAGCCGCGGGTCGGGACGATGCTTGACCCGGGCGAGCGTCTGGACCGCCAGCACGTCTTCCGAATTGCGCATCCGCGTGCTCATCAGCTCGTCGCGCGGGAGCAGGATCGAGTAGTCGCGGTCGTGCTTGTAGAGCCGGATTTCCACCCCGCCGGGCACCACCGCGCTGCCGAGATGTTCGTAATAGACCATCGTGCAGTCCTAAACTCTTCTGCCTGAAACCTCAGACCCGTTCGTCCTGAGGAGCGGCTGAGCGAATGCGAAGACGCGTCTCGAAGGACACTCGCGCGGCAGTGCTTCGAGACGGGCCTTCGCTCGCGCTCAGTCCCTCCTCACCACGAACGGACTAGGGTTAGAGTCCCAAGCTTCAAAAAAGAAGGGCCGCGAATCGATCGCGGCCCTTCTCGTTTCCTGGGTGCTGGTCAGTCCTCGGACTTGAGGAACGCCGGGATGTGATCGGGCTCGCGCTCTTCGCGCGGCGCACGATCCTCGCGCGGTCCACGGTCGTCGCGGCGCGGGCCACGATCGTCGCGGCTCCGGTCCCCACGCGGAGGCCCACGGTCGTCCCGGCGCGGGCCGCGGTCGCGGTCGCCGCCCCGATCACCACGAGGTCCGCGGCGGTCGCCGCGGTCGGGACGCGGCTCGCGCGGCGGACGGGTGTCCTCGAGCGCCTCGCCGGTCTCCTGGTCGACCACCCGCATCGACAGGCGGACCTTGCCGCGCTGGTCGATCTCGAGCACCTTGACCTTGACCGGCTGGCCCTCGCTGACCACGTCGGTCGGCTTCTCGACCCGTTCGTTCTTCATTTCCGAGACGTGGACGAGCCCGTCCTTGCCGCCCATGAAGTTCACGAACGCGCCGAAATCGACGATCGTCACGACCTTGCCGTCGTAGATCTTGCCGACCTCGGGCTCCTCGACGATGCCGAGGATCCACTTCCTGGCCGCCTCGATCTGCGACAGGTCGGAAGAGCTGATCTTGATCAGGCCCTCGTCGTCGATGTCGACCTTGGCCCCGGTCTCGGCGACGATCTCGCGGATCACCTTGCCGCCGGTGCCGATGACTTCGCGGATCTTCGACTTGTCGATCTGCAGCGTCTCGATCCGCGGGGCATGCTCGGACAGCTCGGCGCGGGCCGAGCCCAAGGCCTTGGTCATCTCGGCGAGGATGTGCGCGCGGCCGTCCTTGGCCTGGTGCAGCGCGGCCTCGAAGATCTCGCGGGTGATCCCGGCGACCTTGATGTCCATCTGCATCGTGGTGATGCCCTCGGAGGTGCCGGCGACCTTGAAGTCCATGTCGCCCAGGTGATCCTCGTCGCCGAGGATGTCGGAGAGCACGGTGAAGTCCTCGCCCTCGAGGATCAGCCCCATGGCGATGCCGCTGACCGGGCGCTTGATCGGCACGCCCGCGTCCATCAGCGCCAGCGACCCCCCGCAGACGGTGGCCATCGACGACGAGCCGTTGGACTCGGTGATGTCGGAGACCACGCGGATCGTGTAGGGGAACTCAATAGGGCGGGAAGTTATAGTGCAGCATGAAGTTCGAGTACGACAGACCCTCCAGCCCGTCGATCATCTGCTCGCTGTCCTTGGTGCCGAGCGTGGTGGTGCAGATCGCCTGGGTCTCGCCGCGGGTGAACAGCGCCGAGCCGTGGGCGCGGGGGAGCAGGTGGACCATCGATTCGATCTGCCGGACCTGGTTGGTCCTGCGCCCGTCGATCCGCTTGCCGTCCTTGAGGATCGCGCCGCGGACGATGTCCGCCTCGATCTTCTTGGTCAGCTTGATCGCGGTCATCGCGGTCTGGCCGTCCTGGTCGGCGTAGTGCGCCTTGACCTTGGCCCGCGCCACTTCGAGCGCCTCGCGCCGCGTCCCCTTGTCGGTCGTGGCGTAGGCCTTGGCGACGTCGGCGCCGATCAGGCCCTTGATCTCGGCCTTGATCGCCGAGGTATCGCTGGCCGCGACGTCCCACGGGTCCTTGGCGGCCTTCTCGGCGAGATCGATGATCAGGTTGCAGACCTTCTTGATCTCGTCGTGGGCGAACAGCACCGCGCCGAGCATGACTTCCTCGGTCAGCTCCTTGGCTTCGGATTCGACCATCATCACCGCGTTGCCGGTGGCCGCGACGATCAGGTCGAGCGCGCCGGCGGCGGCTTCGTCCTGCTTGGGGTTGAGCGTGTAGGCGCCGTCGACGTAGCCGACCCGCGCCGCCCCGATCGGGCCCATGAACGGCACGCCCGAGATGGTCAGCGCGGCCGACGCGGCGATCAGCGCCAGGATGTCGGGCTCGGTCTCGCCGTCATAGCTCAGCACGTGGGCGATGACGTTGATCTCGTTGTAGAACCCCTCAGGGAACAGCGGCCGCACGGGGCGATCGATCAGGCGGCTGGTGAGCGTTTCCTTCTCGGTCGCGCCGCGCTCACGCTTGAAGAAGCCGCCCGGGATGCGCCCGGCGGCGAAGAACTTTTCCTGGTAGTGGACGGTCAGCGGGAAGAAGTCCTGCCCTTCCTTGACCGATTTGGCGGCGGTGACGGCGCACAGCACCACGGTTTCGCCAAGCGTCGCGAGAACCGCGCCGTCGGCCTGGCGGGCGATGCGCCCGGTTTCGAGGGTGAGGGTCTTTCCGCCCCACTCCATGCTTACGGATTTGGTGTCGAACATTGCATTTCCTCGACCGCGCGGCCCTATTGCGGCGCGGGCTTGCTTGTGCCGGGGTAGCCGTCCCGGTCCGGTGCGGGGCTGTGTCGCCCCTAGGCCCCGCGCCGAAATGCGCGGATGCCCCATTCCCCCCTTTTGTGAGTCCCCGCGAAGGCGGGGACCTCGTTGGGCAGGGGAAGTACTTTGCCTCCTGAGGCCCCCGCCTGCGCGGGGGCTCACATGCGAGAAGCGGCCCGACCAAGTCTGCCTTGGCGAGCCGCCTTCCGATTATTTGCGCAGTCCGAGCTTGGCGATCAGCGCGTTGTAGCGCTCGACGTCCTTCTTCTTGAGGTAGTCGAGCAAGGACCGGCGCTTGTTGACCATCTGCAGCAGGCCGCGGCGCGAGTGGTTGTCCTTGTGGTGATCCTTGAAGTGGCCCTGGAGGGTGTTGATCCGTTCGGTGAGGATCGCGACCTGGACTTCGGGAGAGCCGGTGTCGCCCTTGGCGCGGGCGTTGTCCTTGATGATGTCCTGCTTTTTCTCGGCGGCAACCGACATGCGTATTCACTCCGCGGCATCGGGTAGATTGAAGCCTCGCATGACCCGGGCGTCGCCGCCCTCGACCTGCATGAGCGCCAGCGGCATACCGCCGCTGCGCGCCCAGCAGACCCCGTCCTGAAAGGCCAGCCCGGTCACAACCCGGCCCTGACGGACCGCCCTTGCCTGTTCCGGGCCGAGATCGAGAGCCGGGATGCCGTCCAGCCCTGCCTCCAGCGGCAAGAGTACGTTCTCAAGCGCGGCCCCTTGGCCGATTGCGTTGAGCTTGTCCAGCGAAATGGCCCGCTCCAGCCCGAACGGCCCGGCGCGGGTGCGGCGCAGGTGGACGACGTGACCGACGGTCCCCAGCGTCCGCGCGACGTCGCGGGCGAGGCTGCGGATGTAGGTGCCCTTGGAGACGTGAGCGAGGAGGGTGACGGCGTCCTCCCTCTCCCCGGCGGGGAGAGGATACGCAGCCTTGCGAGCTTGCTCGCTAGGCGAAGTTGGAGAGGGGGTTCTCCCTTCGGGCCGTGGAACCCCCTCTCCAAGCTTCGCTGGGCCGCGTTGCGGCCAAGCTGCGCTATCCTCTCCCCCCTGGGGAGAGGGAAAGGCGAGCGACAAGCTGTGGATCGTCACTCGCCTCGCCGCCAGCTCCACCTCCTCGCCCGCCCGCGCCCGGTCGTAGGCACGCTGGCCGCCCACCATCAGCGCCGAAAACGCAGGGGGGGCCTGTTCGATCGCGCCGGTGAAGCTCGGCAGCACCGCTTCGATTTCCGCGAGAGTCGGGCGCACTTCGCTTTCCGCGACGATCCTCCCCTCGAGGTCGAGCGTGTCCGTCTCCGCGCCGAACGCCACCGCGAACTCGTAAGTCTTGTCGCTGTCGAGCATCCGCCCGCAAAGCTTGGTCGCCTCGCCCAGCGCGATCGGCAGGACGCCCGAGGCCAGCGGATCGAGCGTGCCGCCGTGGCCGACTTTCACCTTGCCATGGCCGGCCTGGCGCAAGTTGCGCTTGACCGCGGCCACCGCCTGGGTCGAGCCGAGCCCGACCGGCTTGTCGAGGATCAGCCAGCCGTGCGGGGCGGTCACGCGCCCGCCACGGCGTCGGCCAAGGCGAAGTAGCGCCCGAGCGCCCAGTTGACCGGCGGGCCGATGGTGTTTTCGAGCACGCCCAGCCCCGGCGCGAGCCAGGTCACCGCGATCAGTGCGACGAACAGCAGCATGCCGAACGGCCGCAGCTTCTCGTAAAGGTGGACCCAGCGCCGCGGCATCGCCCCCTCGACGATGTGCGACCCGTCAAACGGCGGGATCGGCAGCAGATTGAAGATGCCGAGGAACACGTTGACGAGGATCAGATAGAATAGGCCGCTGGCGACCAGGTCGACGGCTCCGCTCGGGGCGACGACCAGATACGAGCCGGTGTCGGTTGTCGCGAGCTCGGCGCCGAACGGCGCGGCTAGGCCGAAGGCGACGGCGGCGAGCGCGGCCAGCAGGAAATTCGTCCCCGGCCCCGCGGCGGCGACCGCCATCATCCCGAAGCGCGGGTTGTCGAGCCGCTGCTTGATCACCGGCACCGGCTTGGCCCAGCCGAAGATCGGCCCGCCGAACAGCGCCAGCGCGCCCGGCACCAGCAGCGTGCCGACCGGATCGACGTGGCGGATCGGGTTGAGGCTCAGCCGCCGCTGCTCCTTGGCGGTCGGATCGCCCAGCGCCAGCGCGGTCCAGCCGTGGGCGACTTCGTGGAAGACGATGGCGATCACCAGCGGCACGATCAGCGCCGCGGCGGAGTAAAGCGTCTCAGTCATTATCGCGGGAGATAGGGTCGCCGCGCTCAACCCGCCAGCGCGACGGTGAAATGCCGCCGGCACAGCGCGACGTAGCGGTCGCTGCCGCCGATCTCGGTCTGTGCGCCCTCGCGCACCGCGGCGCCCGATTCGTCGACGCGCAAGTTCATCGTCGCCTTGCGCCCGCAGTGGCAGACCGCCTTGAGCTCGACCAGCGCGTCGGCGATGCCGAGCAGCGTCGCCGAGCCGGGGAACAGCTCGCCCTGGAAGTCGGTGCGCAAGCCGTAGCACAGCACGGGAATCCCGGCCTCGTCGGCGACGCGAGCGAGTTGCCAGGCTTGCGCGGGCGAGAGGAACTGCGCCTCGTCGACCAGCACGCAGGCCAGCGGCTCGATCCGGTGCGCGGCGCCGATGCGCTCCCACAAGTCGGTCCCGGGGTCGAACCGGTGGGCTTCGGTGTGCAGCCCGATCCGGCTCTCGATCGCAAAGTCGTCGCCCTTGGCGCCACCGCGATCGTCGAGCGCCGCGGTCCACAGCATCGTCGCCATCCCGCGCTCGCGATAGTTGAAGTCGGCCTGGAGCAGCGTGGTCGACTTTCCCGCGTTCATGCTCGCGTAGTAGAAATAGAGCTTGGCCATGCCGGCGGATTTAGCGGTCTGCGGCCGGACGATCTTCGGTCGCGCAAGATACCGTGACCCCGTCGCCCGAAACGGCCCAATTAAGACGTGCCCCTGCCGTCCAGCGGAGTTTCCGGCGAACTGACGCCGGAAGCGTAATGCGACCGCGGCTGGAGATTCGAACTTGGAGCACTGGTCTTGCGTCAATCATCGTTCAATTCCCCAGATCGCGGGCAACCTTCGGATCGGCGAGCAAAGCTTCAATCCGTGCCGCTTCGTCGAAGCTTTCGTCACCGCGGAACTGGAGCTTGGCGGCGTACTTGAGCTTCAAGCGGCTCGCCACCTCGCGCTGGAAGAACGCGGTGTTGGTGCGCAGCGCCTTGATCACCGCGTCCTCGTCCTCGCCGAGCAGCGGCTTCACGAATACCGACGCGTGGCGCAAATCCGGGCTCATCCGCACTTCGGTGACCGAAACCGAATGCGCGGTCAGCGTCTCGTCGTGGACCTCCTGCCGCAGCAGCAGCTCGGACAGCACGTGCCGCACCTGCTCGCCGACCCTGAGCAGGCGGACGCTGCGGGTTTCGGGGGTGGACTGCTGGCGCGCCATTCGCTCCCCGAAGTTACAGCGTGCGCTCGCGCATCTCGACTTCGAACACTTCGAGCATGTCGCCGGGCTTGACGTCGTTGGTATCCGCCAGGACCACGCCGCACTCGAGGCCGGCGCGGACTTCGGGGACATCGTCCTTGAACCGCCGCAGCGAGGCGATCGTGGTCTGGCTGACGATGACGTCGGCCCGGGTCAGGCGCGCATGGATGCCCTTGGTGATGTGGCCTTCGGTGACCAGCAAGCCCGCGGCCTTGTCCTTCTTGCCCGCGGGGAACACTTCCTTGACCTCGGCGCGGCCGACCACGGTCTCGATCGCCTCGGGTCCCCACTGCCCGGCCATCTCCTGGCGGATGTCGTCGGTCAGGTGATAGATCACGTCGAAGTACTTCATCCGCACCTTGTGGCGCTCGACCATCTCGCGCGCCTTGGCGTTGGGACGGACGTTGAAGCCGACGATCGGCGCGCCCGCCGAGTGCGCCAGGGTGACGTCGCTCTCGGTGATCGCGCCGACCCCCGAATGGAGCACGCGGACCTTGATCTCCTCGTTCGAGATCTTGTGCAGCGCGTTGACGATCGCCTCGGCCGAGCCCTGGACGTCGGCCTTGACCACCACCGGGTACTCGATGACGCTTTCCTTGGCGGCGAGCGCCGAGAACATCGTGTCGAGGCTGGCGGGCGCGGTCGCGGTGCGGCGCTCGGTCGCCTTTTCCTGGCGGTAGCCGGCGACCTCGCGCGCACGCTGCTCGTTCTCGACCACGGTCAGCGTATCGCCGGCATGCGGCACGCCGCCGATCCCGAGCACCTCGACCGGCAGCGACGGCGGCGCTTCCTTGACCTGGCGGCCCTTGTCGTCGAGCATCGCCCGGACCCGGCCCGACTGGGTGCCGACGACCAGCACGTCTCCGGCCCGCAGCGTCCCGCGAGTGACCAGCACGGTCGCCAGCGGACCCTTGCCCTTGTCGAGCTTGGCCTCGATCACCGTGCCTTCGGCGGCGCGGTCGGGGTTGGCGCGCAGCTCGAGCAGCTCGGCCTGGAGCAGGATCTTCTCGATCAGGTCGTCGAGCCCGGCCCCGGTCTTGGCCGAGACCTCGACGTCCTGGACCTCGCCCGAGAGCGCCTCGACGATGATCTCGTGCTCGAGCAGCCGCTCGCGGATCTTCTTGGCGTCGAACTCCGGCTTGTCGGCCTTGGTGATCGCGACGATCATCGGCACGCCCCGCGCGCATCTCGGTGAACGCCTCGTGGCCGGGGGTGTCGAGGAAGGTGACGAGGTCGCCGCCCTTGGTCTTGATCTGGTAGGCGCCGATGTGCTGGGTGATGCCGCCGGCCTCGCCCGCGACCACGTCGGTGCCGCGCAGCGCGTCGAGCAAGGACGTCTTGCCGTGGTCGACGTGGCCCATGATCGTGACCACCGGGGCGCGGACCTTGAGCGATTCGTCGGTGTCGACGTCGCCCGAAGTGTCGATGTCGACGTCGCTCTCGCTGACCCGCCGAATGGTGTGGCCGAACTCCTCGACCAAGAGCTCGGCGGTGTCCTGGTCGATCGTCTGGTTGACGGTGACCATCATCCCCAGCTTGAACAGCGCCTTGACCAGGTCGGCGCCCTTCTCGGCCATGCGGTTGGCAAGCTCCTGGACGGTGATCCCTTCGGGGACCTGGACCTCGCGGCTCTGCTTCTCGCGCGGCTGCGACATCCCGGCGAAGTGGGCGCGCTTCTCCTTCTCGCGCGCGCGCTTCAACGCGGCGAGGCTGCGGGCCCGCGCGCCCTCGTCCTCATTGAGCGCGCGGCTGACGGTCAGCTTGCCCGCCTGGCGGCGGTGCTCGCCGCTCTTGTCGCGTGGATGCGCCGACTTCTTGGCCGGCTCGGACCGCTTGGGCGCGGCGACCGGCGTGAACCGGCGCGGGGCGGGCGTGGGGCTTTCGCCGGTCTCGGCCTCGCCCGCTTCGGGCTCGGCCTCGGCAACCGGAGCAGGCCCGGCCGGGGCCTCGGCCTCGGCCCTCTTGGATTCCTGGGCGCGGTTGTCCTCAGCGCGGCGCTTCTCGTCGTCGAGCGTGCGGGCGCGCTCCTCGGTCTCGCGGCGGCTGGCTTCCTCGGTCAGCTTGAGCCGGGCCTCCTCGGCCTCGCGCTGCATCCGCGCGACGCGCTCCTGCGGCGTCTCGGCCGCAGGCGCCGCGGCGGGCTTGGCCGCTGGCCGCGGCGCTTCCGCGACCGGCGGCGGAGGCGGCGGCGGCGCGGCGGCGGGCGCTTCACCGGGCTTGCCGAGGATTTTGCGGCGCTTGACCTCGACCACCACCTTGTTGGTGCGGCCGTGGCTGAAGGTCTGCTTGACCTCGCCCGCGTCGAGCGTGCGCTTCAAGCCCAGCGGCTTGCGCCCCAGCGTCGGTTTGTTCTCGGTCTCGCTCATCTGAAGCTCAATGTCCTTGCTCGGCACAGGGGCCTTCGTTCAAATTCGTGTCGTCGGCCCGCGCGGGATCGCGCGCGGCGTGGGTAGTCGCATGGCCCAGGAAGCGCATCAGGCGCCCGAGCGGAACCGCCAGCCTGTCGGCCGCCGCGGCATCGCTCAGCGCCAGATGGACGACGTTGTCGCGGCCCAATGCCACAGACAAAGCCGCGCGGTCCAGCGGCAATCGGACGCCCGCGGCACCTGATCCCTCGGCGTCCGAGCCGACCCGCTACGCCTGGTCGAGCTTGCGGCTGCCGTCCTCGCTGGCGTCGGCGGCGTGGCCGAGCCAGGCGATCTTGCCCGCCCGCGCATGGTCCGCGATCCGGTCCGAGCCGAGCAGCAGCCTGCCGGCGCGCAGCTCGAGCCCGAGCCGGTCGGTCACCGCGCGGCGCAAAGCCGCCTCGATCCGCTCGGGCAGGTCGTTTCCGACCGAGATCGGCGCGCCCTTGAACGCTCGCTTGATCGCTCCGGCGAACTTGCCCTTGGCCAGCGCCGCCTCGAGCTCGGGACGCGAGACGCCGAGCCAGGCGCCGCGTCCCGGCGCTTTGGCCAGCGCGTCGGGAAGCACCTCGCCGTCGGGCGAGACCGCCAGCCGGACCAGCGCCTCGCGCGCGGCTTTCTCGCCGGAGAGGACGCAAGTCCGCTCCGGTTCCTCTCTCCCCTCCCGCGTGCGGGAGGGGTCGGGGGTGGGTCTGTTCGAGGTGGCTGACTGGCCCACCCCTAGCCCCTCCCGCAAGCGGGAGGGGGATATGTCGCCTAGGCGCTCATGGTGCGGAGTCCGCATCGGCGGCCTCCTGCGGCTCGGCAGCTGGCGCGGCCGGTTCGTCGTCGAACCAGTGCGCGCGCGCGGCCATGATGATCTCGTTGCCCTGCTCCTCGCTCAGGCCGAACTCGCCGAGCACCCCGCCCTTGTCCTCCGGGCGTGGCGGCCGGATGTCGGCCTTGAGCTGCGGCCCGGCCGGGGGCGCCGCCGGGTTCTCGCGGCGGCGCGGCTCGGCGCGCTTCTTGGCGATCAGCTCGTCGGTGGCGAGGTCGGCGAGATCGTCGAGCGTCTTGATCCCGGCCTTGCCCAGCGTGACCAGCATCTGCTCGGTGAGGTGCGGGATCTCGGCCAGCGCGTCCTCGACGCCCAGCGCGGTGCGCTGCTCGCGGAACGCGGAGTCGCGGCGCTCGAGCGCCTCGACCGCGCGGCTCTGCAACTCCTCGGCGAGCTCCTCGTCGAAGCCCTCGATGTTGGCGAGCTCGGCGATGTCGATGTAGCCGACTTCCTCGAGCTCGGTGAAGCCCTCGGCGACCAGCAGCTGCGACAGCGTCTCGTCGACGTCGAGCTCGGTCTCGAACAGCTTCGAGCGCTCGGCGAACTCGCGCTGGCGCTTCTCGGTCGCTTCCTGGTCGGTCAGGATGTCGATCGCCTTGCCGGTCAGCTGGCTCGCCAGCCGCACGTTCTGGCCGCGGCGGCCGATCGCCAGGCTGAGCTGGTCGTCGGGCACGACCACCTCGATCCGCTCCTCCTCCTCGTCGATCACCACCCGGCTGACGGTCGCGGGCTGGAGCGCGTTGACCACGAAGGTCGCGGTGTCCTGGCTCCACGGGATGATGTCGATCTTCTCGCCCTGGAGCTCCTGGACCACCGCCTGGACGCGGCTGCCCTTCATGCCCACGCAGGCGCCGACCGGATCGATCGAGCTGTCGCGGCTGATCACGCCGATCTTGGCGCGGCTGCCGGGATCGCGCGCCGCCGCCTGGATGGTGATGATGCCGTCGTAGATCTCGGGCACTTCCTGCGCGAACAGCTTCTTCATGAACTCGGGGTGGGCGCGGCTGAGGAAGATTTGGGGTCCGCGGTTCTGGCGCTCGACCTTGGTGATGTAGGCGCGCACCCGCTCGCCGACCCGGGCGGCCTCGCGCGGGATTTGCTGGTCGCGGCGGATCACCCCCTCGGCGCGGCCGAGGTTGACGATCACGTGGCCGAACTCGACCGACTTGATCACCCCGGTGATGATCTCGCCGGCGCGGTCCTTGAACTCCTCGAACTGGCGCTCGCGCTCGGCGTCGCGGACCTTCTGGAAGATCACTTGCTTGGCCGACTGCGCATCGATCCGCCCCAAGTCGACCGGCGGCAGCGGATCGACGATGAAGTCGCCCAGCTTGGCGTCCTTGTCGAGCTTCTGCGCGGCCTTGAGGTCGATCTGCTTGAAGTAATCCTCGACTTCCTCGACCACCTCGACCACCCGCCACAGGCGCAAGTCACCGGTGCGCGGATCGAGCTTGGCGCGGATGTCGTTCTCCGCCCCGTAGCGGTTGCGCGCCGATTTCTGGATCGCTTCCTCCATCGCCTCGATGACGATCGCCTTGTCGATCATCTTCTCGGTCGCGACCGCGTTGGCGATGGCGAGGAGCTCGGCCTTGTTGGCGGCAATGGCGCTGGACATGGGTCTCCCGGCCTTGCGGTCGGTCATCGCGATCGTCCCGAGATCGACCCCGTCGAGGGTGCCGTGGAGGTTCCTCTTCGGCCCCTGCTCGGTGGCGACCGGCTGGGTCAGCGTGACCTTGGCCTCGTGGCCCTTCCAGTCGGCGTAGTCGGCGAGCCGGGTCAGCGGGCGGTCGATGCCCGGCGAGCTGACCTCGAGCCGGTACGGCCCGTCGATCGGATCGCGCCCGGCCGCCTCCGCTTCATCGAGCTTGTCCGAGATGCGCCGCGACAGCTCGGCGCAATCGTCGATCGTCAGCTGGCGGGTGTCGGGCCGCTCGGCCATGACCTGGAGCGTACGCTCCTCGCCCCCTTCTAATGACTGGGGGCCGAACAGCGCCACGCGCACGAGCCCGAAGCCGAGCGCTTGCGCCTCGGGCTCGACGATTTTGGTGATGGCCGCGATGTCCGCCAACTGCTTCTCCGTCGCCGACTTTCCGCAACGGAGTTTCGCGCCGGCCCCTTCCGGCGCCAGCCCTCCGTTGCGTCAACAATGTCGGGATGGATGTTAGATAGGCTCGGGCGCTGGAGAAAGCAACATGCGAAAACGAGCGATGATCTTGTCGATGGCACTCCTTACGACCGCTTGCGACGCGGCCAACGAGGAACCGCCGCCGCGCGAGTTCGGCAACGCTCCGTCGCGCGCTCCCCCTGTCGTCGATCCGCCCGACGGGAAATGGTGCCCGCCCTACCCGTCCGGCAAGCAGCCACCCCCAGAGGCACGGAGCGCCGAAAAATGCGCGCGCATCCGGGCCGAACGCGATCGTGCGCACCAGGCTGCGCGCGAAAAGGAACGGCGCGACTATGTGAAGCCCGAATTCGTGTCCTTCGCGGAACGCCAGCAGCACCCGCTCGCCGCGCAGCGCAGCACCGCCGGCTGGATCAACCGGCTGCAACCGATCCGCAACGGCGTGTGCCGCTTCACCGAGAAACCGAGAGGCTCGGTGCCGGCAGCCTACATACGCTCGGCATGGAGCGGGAACATGGACTTGTGGAACGAATGGGACGGAATGCTCCACGACCACGCAATCGGTTTCGTCGAGGCCAGCTTCGGTTCCAACGCTCCGGTGATTGCGGTGCGTCAAGGGCTGCCAGACTTGTGGATCGAACCGGTGGGCGACCCTTCGTTGATAATCCTGTTCATCGGCGAGGAACGCTTCCAGTGCGTGCGCCGGAAGCCTCGGATCAACGCGCAGTGAGCGATCGGCAGCTCGGGACGGCGGCCGGCCGCCGTCCCGAGCGCAGCGTGGAGCCCACCTCGTTGACTGTCTTCGTGGGACTCGCCGACTAGAAATGCGCGGCGGCTCCCAAGCTCTCCGCGCAACGGCTCACCCGCTACCCCGCTCCAGCAACCCGTGCTTCTTGAGGCAATGCCGTAGCTGGTCGTAGGTCAGCCCCAGCGCCTTGGCGGTTGAGCGCTGGTTGTAACGGTGCTTGCCGAGGTGAAGCTCGAGGATCGCGCGCTCGTGCGCCTCGACCGCGGCGCGCAAGTCGCTGACCGTCTCGTGGCCGGCCGCGGCGGGCAGCGGAGCGGGCGCGGCACGGTTCTCATTGGCCGCGACCGGGCCGCTTTCGGGCTTCCACGGGCTGTCGAACGGATCGAACACGATGTGCGCGATCGGCCTCTCCCAATCGTCCCAGCGATAGACCGCGCGCTCGATCACATTGCGCAGCTCGCGGACGTTGCCCGGCCACTCGTGCTCCTCGAGCGCGCGCATCGCACCCTCCGAGAAGCCGGGCCAGGCTTCCCAGTGGAGCTCGGTCGCCATCCGCCGGGCGAAGTAGTCGGCGAGCACGAACACGTCGCCCTCGCGCACCCGCAGCGGCGGCAGCGTGATCACCTCGAAGCTCAGCCGGTCGAGCAGGTCGGCGCGGAACCTGCCGGACTCGGCGAGGCGGGGAAGATCCTCGTTGGTCGCGGCGACGATCCGAACGTCGACCGGAGGAACAGTGTCCCCTTGTCGGCTTCCTCGAACCGTCCGGCGCGCGCTCTGCTGGCGCCGGTGAAGGCCCCCGCCTCGTGACCGAACAGCTCGGCCTCGATCAGCGTTTCCGGCAAGGCCGCGCAGTTCATCGTGATCAGCGGCTCTTCCCAGCGGTTGGACAGGCGGTGAAGGCGTTCGGCGATCAGCTCCTTGCCGGTGCCGCGCTCGCCGACCACCAGCACCGGGCGGCGCATCGGCGCGGCGCGGCTGGCGCGCTCGACCGCGTCGAGGAACGCGCCCGACTGGCCGATGAACTGAATGCCCTCCCGCTCCATGCCCGAGACTTAGCGCATTTTCCCAACTATGGGCAACCCTCGCCAATGTCAGGATCGCAGGCCGCCGCGAAATCGGCAGAGTCCTGCGGCGCCGCGAGAATTGGCACGCGGGTTGCTCTAGAGAGGGCACACCCCAAGTTCGGGGCCGTATCAGAGGGCAAGACCAATGTTCGACCGCCAGTTCTTCCAGTCCAAGCTCGGCAGGGCCGCGATGCTCAGCGTCGCCGCGATGCTGGCGATGAACATCCTCGCCTTGAACGCCCAGCTCCACGCGGTGCCGTCTGCTTACGCCGCCTCGGCGCAGACCACGGTGGAACTGGCGTGACCGACAAGGACCCATTCGACCTTGGGCCGGAGGGCCCGCAACCCCCCGCCGACGCACGGTCCTCGCCCAGAGGCCACCGTCGTCCGGGCTCTCCGGACCCATCCGCCGGCCCCCGCCGGTTCTCGCGCTTCGAGGAAGAAGTCGAGCGCCTGCGCCGTCCGTCCGACCCCCGCGCCACGCCATCCGGAGCCGCCTTCATGGGAATCTTCAGCCGCACCCGCGACATCATCGCGGCCAACTTCAACGACCTGCTCGACAAGGCCGACGACCCCGCGAAGATGATCCGGATGATCATCCTCGAGATGGAGGAGACGCTGGTCGAGGTCCGCGCCAGCGCCGCGCGGACGATCGCCGACCAGAAGGAGATGCACCGCCACACGGTCAAGCTCGACCGGCTCCAGGCCGACTGGGGCGAGAAGGCGCAGCTGGCGCTGAGCAAGGACCGCGAGGACCTCGCCCGCGCCGCGCTGGTCGAGAAGAAGAAGGCCGGCGACATGGCCGACCAATTGAAGGTCGAGATCGGCGTGCTCGACGACGCGCTGCGCGCCTACGAGCAGGACATCGAGAAGCTGCAGAACCGCCTGCGCGAAGCGCGCAGCCGCCAGACCGCGATCGCCGCCCGGCTCGAAAGCGCCGAGAACCGCGTCAAGCTGCGCACGCTCTTGGCCAGCGAGCGGGTCGACGAGGCGTTGTCGCGGTTCGACCAGCTCGAGCGCCGGGTCGACTACGCCGAGGGCCGCGCCGACGCGCTGAGCCTGGCCGACGGCACGCAGGGGCCCAAGACGCTCGCCGACCAGATCAGCGAGCTCGCCGGCAGCGACAAGATCGACGAAGAGCTCGAGGAAATGAAACGCGCGCTGAAGAACGACGGCGCGGCCAAGGAGGGGTAAGACAGTGGAGGAAGCCATTCCCGTCATCGTGGTGCTGCTCGGCCTGCCGTGGCTGATCATGCACTACATCACCAAGTGGAAGACCGCCGCGACGCTGACCACCGGCGACGAGGCGCTGCTCGAGGAGCTCTATTCGCTGGCGCGCCGGCTCGACGAGCGGATGGACACCGTCGAACGGCTGGTCGCGGCCGACAATCCCGAGTTCAAGCCGGCCCGCATCCAGGCCGACCGCGACGAGGACAACCTCCCCTTGCGCGAGCTCGACCGGCTGCTCGCCGAGCGCGAGCCCGCCACCCGCAAAGGCCAAAAGTCCATGGGGAGGACCGTCAAGTGAACAGCCCGCGCACCCGCTTCTATCGCGACAAGGTCGACGGCAAGATCCTGGGCGTTTGCGCCGGCATCGCCGACTACACCGGGGTCGACCCGATCTGGGTCCGGCTCGGCGCGATCGTCCTCACCTTCATGTCGGGCGGGATGACCATCCCGTTCTACATCCTCATCGGCTTGCTCGCGAGCAAGAAGCCGGCGCACCTCTATGGTGACATGCAGGAGCGCAAGTTCTGGCAGCAGGTGCGCCAGTCGCCGGCGCGGACCGCGCGCGAGGTGCGCAGCCGCTTCCGCGACATCGACCGCCGCCTGGCCGACGTCGAGACGTTCTACGTGACCAGCAACCCGCGCCTGTCCGCCGAGATCGAGCGGCTGCGCTGAATCAAGAAGATCGAGGAGGACTGACATGGGGGATCTCACCGGATTGGTCGCGGTCATGGCGCCGTTTTTGATGATCGTCGGCATCGTGTGGATCAGGAGCCGCAGCAAGCTCGAGGAAAAGCGCCTCGCGGCGACCGCCGAGAACAGCGCCGAGAAGGCCGCGCAGTACGCCAGCCACACCACCGAGCTCGAGGAGCGCGTCCGCGTGCTCGAGCGGATCGTCACCGACAAGGGCTACGACGTCGCCACCCAGATCGAAGCGCTGCGCGACGCGCGGCGGATCGAAGCGCGGCTCGAAGCGCACGAACCCGAGGTGCGGTCGTAATGGGCCCGGGCGAAACCATCAGCCTGATCGCGGTCGTCGTGTTGCTGATCGTGGTCCTGGGCATGGCCTACAGCGCCTACGAGCGGCGGCTGAAGTTCAAGGAGCGCCAACTCGAGCTGACCGCGGCCTCGACCGCCGAGCGCGCCGCGCAATACGCCACCCACAACCAGCAGCTCGAAGACCGCATGCGGGTGCTCGAGCGGATCATCACCGACAAGGGTTACGACGTCGCCACCCAGATCGAGGCGCTGCGCGACCAGCGCCGGGTCGAGGACCGCGACGTCGGGTTCGACAGCGACCGGCGGTCCATCGCCGCGCGCAATATCACCGCCAATTAGGGAGCCGCGGCGATGGACGGACTGTTCGTATTCTTCTGGTTCGCGGTGTTCATCAT
>JAIVIY010000035.1 GCA_020200285.1 Novosphingobium sp.
AGCACCGGGGTGATATAGACCAGGCTGACGTAAGCGCCGTAGACGATGTTCGAGGCGCTGTCGTTGTAGAGCCAGTGCTGCGTCAGGTAGAAGATCAGCAGCGCGCGCATCCCGTAGTAGGAGAAGCGCTCCCACATTTCGGCGAAGAACAGGACGTAGAGGCCTTTGGGGTGGCCGCCGACCTCCTGACGGGGACGGGTTATGGCGAAGGCGCCGACCGCCAGGAATACGATCAGGACGACCGAGGCGATCGCGACGATCCAATCGCCTTCGTTCCACAGCGCCATGTCTTTCATGCTGCAACCCTTGTCCCAAGCCGCGCCGGTCCCGGCGCTTGGGCCGGACCCTAATCGCAAAAGCGGATATGTGAAGCCCATTGTTGCAATTGCGACTGGTTCCCGAAGGCTTGCGTGCCACGCTGTATTATGGCACTGAAGCACCGATGAGCAGCGCCAGCGCCTCCCGCCCGGTCTACCTCAAGCTTCGCGACCAGATCGCCGCGGCGATTATCGACGGAACCTATCGCGAGGGCGCGATGCTGCCTTCGGTTCGCGCCTTCGCCGCCGAGCAGGGCGCCAACCCGCTGACCGTAGCCAAGGCCTACCAGGCGTTCCAGGACGACGGCCTTGTCCGGGTCCAGCGCGGGGTCGGGATGTACGTCGCCCCGGGCGCCGCGGCCGCGCTCCGGGCCAGCGAGCGTGAGGCGTTCCTCAGCGAGGAATGGCCGGCGATCGCCGACCGGATCGACCGGCTGGGGTTGCGCGCCGAGGACTTGCTCGCGGCGGTCTGAGCCGCGCGGCCGACTGGGCTATCCCTATCATTTGACGCAGTTTTCGATTTGCAGTCGGGCGGGGCATCTGCCACTCTCGTGCTCGGGATTCGTGCGCGTTTCCGGCTGCCGCCGGCGGCACGGGATGTCACGGGGCGCTCGACAATGGCGGAATTCGTCCGCCAGAGCGAATGAGAGGGGATCGCCGATGATCCGGTCCGAGCTGCTGCAGGCGCTGGCCAGGGAGAACTCCGGCTTGCGCGCCGAAGAGATCGAGCGCGTCGCCGACGTGTTCTTCGACGAGATCGGCCAGCGCCTCGCCGACGGCGGCCGGGTCGAGCTGCGCGGCTTCGGCGCGTTCTCGACCCGCGAGCGCGAGCCGCGCAAGGGCCGCAACCCACGCACCGGCGAGGCGGTCGAGGTCCCCGGCAAGCGGGTGCCCTATTTCAAGCCCGGCAAGGAAATGCGCGCGCGGCTGAACACGGAGTAGATGCGTTGACCGGATCAGGCTTAGCCTGATTGTCGCGCAAGCCTTCGACGGATGTCGAAGGCGCACCAGACAGAAAGCGGACGTGGCGGAACGGTAGACGCCGGGGACTTAAAATCCCCTGAGCCTTGCTCGTGTGGGTTCGAATCCCACCGTCCGCACCATCGGCCCGCCTCTTCCGCGGTCTCGCCTTCAGCCGCCTCGGCGCGTCGCCGAATCGGGCGAGTACTTGTGCGTCGTGCGCGACGTCTCGTGCGAGGGCGTCAAGGTGCGGACCTTCCACCCATTCCCCGATGACGAGCGCTTCGCGCTCGAGCTGGCGAGCGGCGAGCGCTGCCCGGTCGAGAAGATCTGGGAGGACGGCGATCTTTGCGGCTTCCGCTTCTGCGCGCCGGTCCCGCTCGAGCGGCTGCTCGCCGATGCCCCCAACGGGTTGCGCAAGCGCGCGGTGGGCTGCGCCTGGCGCTGCCGCTGGTGCTCTACGCGGGCGGGCGTCCGCTCGCCGCCACCTTCGTCGACATTTCGCAGCATGGCGCCGGGATCGAATGCCGCGATCACCTCGCGCTCAACGAGCGGGTCCGGCTGGTCTGCGATTGCCTGCCCGAGCTGACCGCGCGGGTCCGTTGGCGGCAGCGTCCACTCTACGGCGTGATCTTCGAACAGCTGTTCCGCTACGACGAGCTGGCCCGGCTGACCGCGCCGCATCAGACCGCGGCGGTCGTTTCCGCGATCGAAGGCCGGCGAGGTTAGCCGATAGGAATTTGATCGGCGGCAATTCCTCGCATCCGTTTACGCTTCGTTAACCTCATTCCTTCATCCCCTGGCAGGGGCGCTGTGGCGTTCTGTGCCGTGGGGGAAAAGCCATGACGGGACACCGGGGACAAGGCTCTGCAAGCGCCGGCGGCGCGACGGAGCGCGGACGGTGATCCTCGGCGACCGCCGCCGCCCGGGACTGCCGGGCGAGCTCGTCGGACGGCTCGTGCTGATCTGGCTGGGGGTCGCGATCCTGCAAGGCTTGGGCGTCGCGATCGGTATCTGGCTCGCGCCCGCGGGGGCCGCCGCCGCGGTCACGCCGGGTCTCGCCGCGCTCGGCCAGGCCGTCGCGCTGGGCTGCGTGATGGTGCTTTTGGGCCGCCTCGCGTACCGCTTCTTCGACGTCGAAACCGCCGGGCTCGCCTGCCTGGTCAGCGCGCTGGCGCTGCCGCTGATGGCCGCGCTGCGCCCGCTCGAGGCCAACCCGCTCGCCTGGCAGGCGGTGGCGCTGCTGCTCGCGCTCAACGGCCTGATGGCGCGCGACCCGCGCGCCGGCGGCTGGACGATCGGAGCGGCGCTCGCGCTGTGGCTGGCGATTTCCGCGCAAGGTGCGGTGCTCGCGCTCGGCCTGCTCGCGCTGGTAGCGGGCAAATGGCTCGAAAACCGCGCTCAGCGCGGGTGGCTGGTCCACGCGCTGCAGGCGCTGACCGTCGGCGCCGGCGCGGTGGTGGTCGGCCAGTGGGCGTTCGGGATCGTCCCCGCCTGCGGTTCGCTCGGGCTCGCGCATCTCGCCGCGGTGGCCTGGGCGGCGGCGGTCGTCACCGTGATGGCGGCGATCGAGCCGCATCCGCGCGCCTTCACCCTGCTCGGCTTCAGCGCCGCGATCGGCGGCGCAATCACGCTCCTCACTTGGCTCGCCCCCGGCTGCACCGCGGGCGCCACGCTCGGCTTCGCCGAGGCGCGCCCGCTGTGGGCGGAAAACCCGGTGTTCGTGCTCCAGGCGATCGGCCTGCCGCTGGTCGCGCTGTTCACCCAGGCGCGCCTCTACGCCCGCGCCAGCGCCTGGCTGCGGCGGTGGTGGGCCGACTACTTCCTGCTGACCCTGCTGGCGACGATCCTCGCGGTGATCGACGGCCGCGCCGCGCCCGCGGCGTGCGCGCTGGCCGCCGTGCCGTTGGGCTGGCAGATCCGCGAATGGACCCGGGCCGCGCGCAATTCACGCCGCTCGGGGCGCCGCGCGTTCGCGCTGGCCGGGGTCGCGCTGGCTTGCGCTCCGGCCTTGCCGCTGGCGCTGGTGCTGACCGCGACGCCGAGCGTGGCGGAGGAGCTCTCCCGCTAGGCGGGGACGAACAGCATCGCGTCGCCGTTCATGCAGTAACGCAGCCCGGTCGGCTTGGGCCCGTCCTTGAACACGTGGCCGAGGTGCCCGCCGCACTCGGCGCAGTGGACCTCGGTGCGCGGGTAGATCAGTTTGTAGTCGGTCGCGGTGCCGATCGCGCCGGGCAGCGGCTTCCAGAAGCTCGGCCAGCCGGTGCCGCTGTCGAACTTGGTCGCGCTCGAGAACAGCGGATTGCGGTCAGCCGCGCAGACGAACGTGCCCTTGCGCTTCTCCTTGTCGAGCGGCGAGGAGCCCGGCCGTTCGGTCGCGTGCTTGCGCAGCACCGCGTATTGCGAGGGCGTCAGCAGGCGCTTCCATTCGGCGTCGGATTTGACGATCGGGAACGCCTTGGCCTTGGCCGGTGCGGCGTTGCAGGCCGAGGCGAACGGCAGCACGCTGGCGGTGCTGAGAAAGGCGAGAAGAGAGCGGCGGGAAGCGATCATCTCATTTATCTCCGTTCGCCCTGAGCTTGTCGAAGGGCTGCCCTCTTCTGGGTCGCAAGCGCCAAGCTCAGGAACAAGAAAAGCCACCTCAAAACTTCTCCAGCTCGACCTCCAGCTTGCGGTGGCCGTGGACGAAGTTGGCCCTTACCCGCTCGACCCTGCCCCTGACATGAACGCGCATCCGCCGCGCGTGCATCTCCTCGAGCAGGATCCTGAGCTGCAGCTCGGCCAGCCGCGCGCCGACGCAGCGGTGGATGCCGTAGCCGAACGACAAGTGACGCCGCGCGTTCTCGCGGCGGATGTCGAGCACGTTGGGACCGTCGAACACGCTCTCGTCGCGGTTGGCCGAGATGTACCACAGCACGATCTTGTCGCCCTGCTTGATCGCGTGCCCGAACAAGTCGGTGTCGACGGTCGCGGTGCGCCGCATGTGCGCAAGCGGTGTCACGTAGCGGATGCATTCCTGCACCGCGTTGGGGATCAGCGAGGGATCGGCCTCGAACAGCGCGCGCTGCTCGGGGAACTGGTCGAAGGCCTGGACGATGCCCGACATCGTGTTGCGGGTGGTGTCGTTGCCGCCGACGATCAGCAGCACCAGGTTGCCGACGAATTCGTTGAAGCCCATGTCCTTCATCGCTTCGGAATGGATCATCATCGAGATCAGGTCGGGGGTCGGCTCGGCGTTGGCGCGCTCGTTCCACAGCCGCGTGAAATAGTGCCCCATCTCGTGGAGGATGCCGTGGCGGTACTCGATCAGCTCGGGCACCAGCCCGATCTCGACGTCGCCCGACCAGTCCGACCAGTAGGTCAAGAGGCGGCGGTCCTCCCACGGAAAGCCGAACAGGATCGCCAGCATGCCCGTCGTCAGCTCGATCGAGACCTTGTCGACCCAGTCGAACTTCTCGCCCCACGGCAGGCGGTCGAGCACCTCGGCGGTGCGGCCGCGGATTTCCTGGCTCATCCGCTCCATCTCGGCCGGGGTGAACGCGGGGGCGACGGTGCGGCGCTGGCCGGTGTGCTGCGGCCGGTCCATGGCGATGAACATCGGCAGCTGGAACTTGTCGGTGACTTCGGGGCGCGGCTCGCCGATGGTGATCCCGCCGTGCTCCCACGACGACGAGAACAGCTCGGGCAACGCCTCGACGTGCTGGATCGCCTTGACCGTGGTGACGTTCCAGAAGTCGCCGAACGGGGTGCCGGTGACCTTGTTGATCGGCGCCTGGGCGCGCATCTCGGCGAAGATCGGCTGCCAGCGGTCCTCGAGATAGATGTCGCTGCGGCTGACGTCCCACGGATGGGTGTGGACGGGGTGCGCCTGCGGGTTCGCCGCGAACCAGCCGTCGAGCATCTCCGAGGCGGTCGGCGAGGTGCGGTAGGTGACGGGCGCGTCGGGCGCCAGCTGCGTGGCCATTTCAGAAATCTCCCAGTCTCGCGCTTCCCGAAGGCGAGGTTCTGTTTTGAAACTTATCCCGCCAAACCTACACGGGTGTCAACAAGAGTCCGACGGCGGAACCGGCCGAACAGCGAACGCCGCTCCTTCTTGCCTCGCGCCGGGCCCGACTTCATCACGCTCCGGCGGAATACGCCGGCGCCGACGCGGATGATCAGCCCGACCCACAGCGCCTGCCAAGCGAGCGCGACGAGATGCGGCCACAGCTCGGGACCTTGCGCGGCGCGGGCGACCATCGCGAACGGCGAGCTCAGCGGAAACGCCGCGGCGGCCAGCTCGAGCGGGCGCCCGGTCTGGGCGACGGTCGCGCTGGCGAAGAAGAACACCAGCACTTGCAGCATCGTCACCGGCATCGACAGCGTCTGGACCTCGCGCACGGTGGTGGCGAGCGAGCCGATCGACAGGAACAGCGAGCCGAGCAGCAGGTAGGCCATCGCGAAATAGACCAGGGCCAGCGCGAGGAACGCCGCCCAGCCGACCGCGGGCGCGGGCAGCGAGGGGAGCGCCCCCGCACCGACCGCGACGACCGCGCCGACCGCTCCGGCCCATACCGCGATCCCGACCAGGCTGACCGCCAGCATCGCGAACAACTTGCCGAGGAACAGCGCGTCGAGCGGAATCGCCGCGGCCAGCACCTCGATGATCTTGTTGCCTTTCTCCTCGACCAAGTTGGACAGCACCATCCCGGCGAGCAGCATCGTCAGCAGGAACAGCACGAACTGGCCGGCTTGCGCGGTCAGCACCCGCGCCTGGACTTGCGAGCCGCTGCTGGTCCGGACCGCGCGCGTGGCGATCGGGACCGGGGGAGCGCGCAGCCCGCCGCGCGCCTCGGCGGCGATCAAGGCCACCGGTCCCCGCCAGCGTTCGAGCTGGTCGGGCGGGCCGATCAATTCGGGCTCGGCGAGCGAGCCGCGCAACACCGCGACCAGCGGCTTGTCGGGATCGCTGAGCGCGGCCGCCGGATCGTCGCCCGCGACGCGGCGAAACAGGGGGATCCGTCCCGGCAACGGCTGGCTGAGCGCGGCCGAAGCGCGCTCGAAGCGGGCGCTGTCCTCGGCGCTCATCGCCACCCCGATCACCGGGTTGTCGACCGCATCGGCGACCTGCGCGCCGATCCCGCCCGCCAGCGCCATGACCACCCCCGGGAACAGCGGCCCCAGCAGGAAGAACAGGAAGGTCTTGGAAAAGATCACCGCGACGAAATCGCGCCGCGCGATCACCCAGGCGGCATGGAACGTGCGCAGCTTCACCGCTCCTTCTCCTCGGCCAGCGCCTTGGCCGCGGCCTCGCCGGCGATCGCGACGAAGGCGTCGTGGAGGCCCGGGCGTTCGATCGACAGCGAGAGGATGCCCGCCTCGCGCTCGATCAGCGCGCGGAGCAGCGGCTCGACCCCGCCGGGCGGCAGGCTGAAGTGCCAGAATGCGCCTTCGCGGCCGGCGTCGGGGGGCAGCGCCGCCCGCCACCGGCCGTCGGCCCGGGCCAGCTCGAGCCGGACCTGCTGCGGCAGCCGGTCGCGCGCTTCGCTGACCGGGCCGGTGAACGGCACCTTGCCCCGGGCGATGATCGCGATCCGCTCGCACAATCGCTCGGCGTGGGCGATCACGTGGGTTGAGAACAGCACCGTCGTCCCGGCCGCGGCAAGGCGGCGGATGGTCTCCTCGAGCTTGCCCTGGTTGAGGCCCTTCGATAGCTGACGGATCTGGCGCTCGGCGGCATAGCCGAGGCCGTGCTCGTCGAGCAGCGCGCGCGCCCGGCTGCGCGCTTCGCCGAGCGGCAGCCCGCGCAACGCGCCGAGGAAGGCGATCGCCTCGAAGGCCTTCATCGCCGGGTAGAGCCCGCGCTCCTCGGGCAGGTAGCCGATCCGGTGGGCGATCTCGTGCGGGCGCTCGTGGCCGAGCGTGCGGCGCAGACCCTCGTCGGGATCGATGATCCCCAGCAGCATCCGCAACGTGGTGGTCTTACCCGCGCCGTTGGGGCCGAGCACGCCGAAGATCGCCCCCGCCGGCACCTCGAGGTCGACCCCGTCGACCGCGGTGAAGCCGTCGAAGCGCTTGACCAGCCCGCGCGCCTCGATCGCCAACCCGGCGGCGTTCGGCCCAGTGACTGGGTTGCCGCCGGCGGCGGTGGGACCGAGCTCGTGCTTCATCATTGCCGGCGCTACCTAGCAGGGGTGAAGGCCGCCCACAGCAAGTTTGCTTAATTTTCCCTGCCGCAGCCGGACCGGAACCATCGGTCGACCGTCCGGTTGGTCAGCGACCGGTTTCGCAGGGAGACGACGATGAAGGCCCTGTTTCTCAGCTGCACGCTCAAGCGCTCGCCGGCGAAGTCGAACACCGAGGCGCTGTGCCGCGTGCTGATCGAGCAATTCGACAAGGAGGGCGTCGCCAGCGAGATCGTCCGGCTCGTCGATCTCGCGATCGAGCCCGGGGTCAAGTCCGACGAGGGCCCAGGCGACGCCTGGCCCGGCGTGCGCGAGAAGATCCTCGCCGCCGAGATCCTGGTGATCGCCACCCCGACCTGGCTCGGCCAGCATTCGAGCGTGTGTCAGCGCGCGCTCGAGCGGATGGACGCGATGCTGAGCGAGACCAAGCCCGATGGCCGCCCGATCGCCTTCGACAAGGTCGCGGGGGTGGTGATCACCGGCAACGAGGACGGCGCGCACCATATCGTCGCTTGCGTCAGCCAGCCGCTGATTGACATCGGCTTCACCGTGCCGGGCCAGAGCTGGACGTACTGGCACCTCGGCCCCGGTCCGGGACCCGACTACACCGAGACCGACAAGGGCCACGAATGGTCCGACCGCGCCGGGCGCAACGCTGCGCGCAATCTCGTCGCCGCGGCGCGCGCGCTCAAGGCGACGCCGCTGCCCGAACAGGAAACCGCCGACTGAGACTCGCGCGAGCGCACGCTTCGTGCTTGGGCGGCAAACAATGGATCGCGACCCCCTTGCAGCGCTCAAGCGCGACCTCGCGAGCGAAGCCGTGCGACTCCGCTTTGCCGCCTGCGGGGTGGCGAGCGCGAGCGCCGAACCGCAGCGCGCGGCGCGGCTCGAGCAGTGGCTCGGCGAGGGCGCGCACGGGACAATGGAGTGGATGGCGGCGCGCCAGGAGCAGCGCGCCGCGCCGCAAGGGCTGTGGCCCGAGGCGCGCAGCGTGATCGCGCTCGGGATGAGCTACGCCCCCGCGGCCGATCCGCTGGCGCTGGCCGACGCGAAGGACCGCGGGCGAATCTCGGTCTACGCCCAGGGGGCCGACTATCACGACACGGTCAAGAAGGCGCTCAAGGCGCTGGCCCGCTGGCTGGTCGCCGAGGCTGCGCGGCGCGGGCTCGGCGAGATCGGGGTCAAGGTGTTCGTCGATACCGCGCCGGTGATGGAGAAGCCGCTGGGCGAGTCCGCCGGGCTCGGCTGGCAGGGCAAGCACACCAACCTGGTCAGCCGCGAGCACGGCTCGTGGCTGTTCCTCGGCAGCATCTACACCACGCTCGAGCTGCCCGCCGATGCGCCGGCGCTCGCGACCTGCGGCAGCTGCACCGCCTGTCTCACCGCATGCCCGACCGACGCCTTCCCCGCGCCCGGCCAGATCGATGCGCGGCGCTGCATCAGCTACCTGACGATCGAGCACAAGGGACCGATTCCCGAGGAGTTCCGCGCCGCGATCGGCAACCGCATCTACGGCTGCGACGATTGCCTCAGCGTGTGCCCGTGGAACAAGTTCGCCGCCTCCGCCGCCGCCAACCGCGCCTTCCTCCCCCGCGCCGAGCTCGCCGCGCCGCGGCTGGCCGAGCTGCTCGCGCTCGACGACGCGGGCTTTCGGCGGCTGTTCGCCGGCTCGCCGATCAAGCGCATCGGGCGCAACCGGTTCGTGCGCAACTGTCTGATCGCGGCGGGAAACAGCGGCGATCCCGCCCTGCTCGCGCCGGTCGAGGCCTTGCTCGAGAACCCCGACCCGGTGGTCGCCGAAGCGGCCGAATGGGCGAACGGAAGGCTCAGGCCAGTTCCTTGAGCGGCACGCCGATATCCGCCAGTTGCGCCAACTCGGGCGCGCTGCGGTTCTCGACCAATTTGCGTCCCTGCGCGTAGTCCTTGACCGCGTTGACGCAATCGAGCGCGATCACCTTGCCGGCCTTGAGGTAGATCACCGAGAAGCTCCGCGCCGCCGGATCGCCGCGGATCACCGTGGCGTCGTGACCCGCCGAGAGCCCGACCGTCTGCAGCCTGAGGTCGTACTGATTCGACCAGAACCACGGCGTCGCGCGATAGGGTTGGGGATCGCCGCAAATCGACTTCGCCGCGCAAGTCGCCATGTCGTTCGCGTTCTGAACCGATTCGAGCCGGATCACCGCGCCGTCGGCGAAGGCGTTGGCGTGCGCGGCGCAATCGCCGACCGCGTAGACCTCGGGCAGCGAGGTGCGGCACAATTCGTCGACGTCTACCCCGTTGGCCCCCGCCGCGCCCGCGGCGAGGAGCGGGCCGACCGCGGGGACGATGCCGATCCCGACGATGACCATGTCGGCCGGCAGCACCTCGCCCTCGGCCAGGCGCACGCCGCTGACCGCGCCGTCGCCCTCGATTCCCGCGACCGTCACCCCGGTGCGCACGTCCACGCCGTGGGCGCGGTGCTCGGCCTCGTAGAACGATGACATCTCCTCTCCCGCGACGCGCGCCAGCACCCGCGGCAGCGCTTCGAGCAGCGTCACCGCCAGCCCCAGCTTGGTCAGCACCGCCGCGGCTTCCAGCCCGATGTAGCCGCCGCCGATGACCACCGCGCGCTTCGCTCCCGCGTTGATCTCGGCGATCATCCGGTCGACGTCGGCGCGAGTGCGGACCGCGTGGACCCCGCCGAGGCTAGGGTCCTCGCCCGGCAGGCGCCGCGGATCGCCGCCGGCCGCCCAGATCAGGTGGCCGTAGCCCAGGGTCGCGCCGTCATCGAGCGTCAGGCTCTTGGCCGCCGGGTCGAGCGCGGTCACGCAGCGCCCGAGCCGCATCTCGATCCGCTTGTCCGCCCAGACTTGCGCGGGGCGCAGCAGCAGCCGCTCGAACGGCTTCTCGCGGGCGAGGTACTCCTTGCTCAGCGGCGGCCGCTCGTACGGCGGCTCGGGCTCGCGCCCGATCATCAGGATCGAGCCCTCGAAGCCATGCTGGCGCAGCGACAGCGCGGCCTGAGCGCCGCCGTGGCCCGCTCCGACGATGACCGCGTCCGCCTGCTCCATAGGCGCGGCGCTTGGGCGAAAGGGGCAGACGGGTCAAGGCGGCGGCGATTATCGCCCCAGCATGTTCCGAGCCTGGCTGGCGATCTGGGCCAGTGTGGCGGGGGGTCAGCGCCACCGGATCGGTCTTGCGGTCGCGGGCGAGGCGGGCGAGGCCGATCGCCCCGTCCAGGTCGAACAGCTTGGCGACCATCGCGCTTTCGGCCGCAGGCGCGCCCGCGCG
The DNA here is from genome assembly GCA_020200285.1 of Novosphingobium sp. Taxonomy (GTDB): domain Bacteria; phylum Pseudomonadota; class Alphaproteobacteria; order Sphingomonadales; family Sphingomonadaceae; genus Novosphingobium. Next base: position 10,712 of record JAIVIY010000035.1, read on the forward strand.
AGCGAAGTCCTCAAGCATCCGCGCCGCCTGGCTGCGGCCTTCCTCGTTGAGCAGCTTGGTGGTCTGCGCGGCGAGCTTGGCCACCGCCGGCGCGAGCTCGGCGACCAGGCGCGAAGCCCGATCGTCTGCGCGGCTGGCGCGGATCAGGTCGGCCATCTGGGTGCGCAAGGCCGACGAGGCGCGCCGGAACAGCAGCAGCCGGGCGCCTTCCGGCATTGCCGCGGTCTCGAGCGCCGCCCAGATTTCCGCCATGCCGAACAGCCGCTCGGCAGCGACGAAGGCGGTGGCCGCGTGAGCAAGCGTGGTTCCCTCCTCCTCGATCAGCTCGAACGGATGGATCACGCCAAGGCGGTTGACGATACGGTTGGCCAGCTTGGTCGCGATGATTTCGCGCCGCAAACGGTGCTGAAGGATGTCTCGGCGGAACCGCTTGCGCATGGCGTCGGGAAAGGCGCCAAGCAGCTCCTCCGCCAGTCCGGGGTCGTCGGGCAGGCTGCTCGCCTCGATTTCCGCCTGGAGCACGAGCTTGGCGCTCGACAGCAGCACCGCCAGCTCGGGCCGGGTCAAACCGGCGCCGTCGGCCGCGCGCCGCGACAGCGCTTCTGAATCGGGCAGCCCTTCCGTGCGCCGATCGAGGTAGCCGCCGTCCTCCAGCACTTCTATCAGGCGGACGAACGACGGCGTACCGCGCGCCCCGCCGGTCTGCGCGATCGACAGCGCAAGCGCCTGGAGACGGTTGTTGTCGAGTACCAGCCGCGCGACCTCGTCGGTCATGCTTTCGAGCAACCGGTTGCGCGCCGGCAGCGTGATCCGCCGGGCGCGCCGCGCCGAGGCCAGCGCGATCTTGATATTGACCTCGTTGTCCGAGCAATCGACCCCGGCGGAGTTGTCGATGAAGTCGGCGTTGATCCGCCCGCCCTCGAGCGCGAACTCGATCCGCCCGGCCTGGGTGATGCCGAGGTTGGCGCCTTCGCCGATGACCTTGGCGCGGACCTCGCCGGCGTCTACGCGGATCGCATCGTTGGCGGGGTCGCCGACCGCCGCGGCGGCTTCGCTGGCGGCCTTCACGTAAGTGCCGATCCCGCCGAACCACAGCAGGTCGACCGGCGCGGCGAGGATCGCGTGCATCAGCGCTTCGGGGTCGATCGCCGCCGCCTCGATCCCCAGCAGCGCGCGCACTTGCGGCGACAGCGGGATCTCCTTGAGGCTGCGCGCGAACACCCCGCCGCCCTTCGAGATCAGCTTCTTGTCGTAGTCGGCCCAGCTCGAGCGCGGCAGCGCGAACATCCGCTTGCGCTCGCGCCACGACCTGGCCGGATCGGGGTCGGGATCGAGGAAGATGTGACGGTGGTCGAACGCGGCGACCAGTCGGATCGCCTTCGACAGCAGCATGCCGTTGCCGAACACGTCGCCCGACATGTCGCCGACGCCGGCAACGGTGACCGGGTCCTTCTGGACGTCCACCCCCATCTCGAGGAAGTGGCGCTGGACCGAGACCCACGCGCCCCGGGCGGTGATCCCCATCGCCTTGTGATCGTAGCCGTTCGAGCCGCCGCTGGCGAAGGCGTCGTCGAGCCAGAAGTCGGCCTCGTCGGCGATCGCGTTGGCGACGTCGGAGAAGGTCGAGGTGCCCTTGTCGGCGGCAACGACGAAGTACGGGTCCTCGCCGTCGTGGACCACCACCCGCTCGGGACGCACCACCTTGCCGCCGACGATGTTGTCGGTGACCGACAGCAGCGTGCGGATGAACGCCTGGTAGCTGGCCTTGCCCTCGGCCAGCCAGCCTTCGCGGTCCTCGGTCGGATCGGGCAGGCGCTTGGGATAGAACCCGCCCTTGGCCCCGGTCGGGACGATCACCGCGTTCTTGACCCGCTGCGCCTTCATCAGCCCGAGGATCTCGGTGCGGAAATCGTCGCGGCGGTCGGACCAGCGCAAGCCGCCGCGGGCGATCGGCCCGGCGCGCAAGTGGATGCCCTCGACCCGGCGCGAATAGACGAAAATCTCGCGCCACGGCAGCGGCTTGGGCAGGCCCGGGACCTTGGCCGAATCGAGCTTGAAGGCGAGCGCCTCGGCGCAGGCCGGGGAAAACGCGTTGGTCCGCAGCATCGCCTCGACCAGCCCGCGGTAGAGCCTGAGCAGGCGGTCGTCGTTGATCGCCGCGACTTTGCCCAGCGCGGCGCGGAAGTCGGCGTCGGCGGACTCTGCGTCGCGCTGGCGGTCGCCGGAATGGTCGGGATCGTGGCGCGCGCAGAACAAGGCGAGCAGCGCCCGCGTCGCGACGGGCGCGTGGCGCAGCGCGTCGACCGCGGTCGGGATGCCGAAGCCCATTCCGGCCTGCCGCAGATAGCGGAACCAGGCGCGCAGCCAATCGGCGTGACGCGCATCGAGCGCTGTGGCCACGATCAGGCGGTTGAACGGATCGTCCTCAGCCTCGCCGTTGAGCACTGCGGCGATCGCAACTTCGATCGGGGGCGCGCGTCCGAGTATCGCGGCTTCGTCCTGGGCGCTCGGCAGCGCGAGCAGGAAGTCGTGGATCGTCGCGATCCGTCCGCCATCGAGCGGCGTGGGGATTTCCTCGAGCACGCGGAACCCGAAGTTCTCGAGCACCGGGACCGCATCGGACAGCGGCAAGGCGCCTTCGCGCTGATACAGCTTGAGGCGCAGCCGCCCGTCGATGCCATCGAGGCGATAGAGCCGGGCCGCGCGGCGGGTCGGCGAGTCGGCGCCGGCCAGCGCGCGCAGCACGCGGATGTCGGCCGCGGCCTCGGCCACACCATAGAAGCTGCGGTAGGTCACCGGGAACGCTTCGGCAAAGCGCGTCGCCAGCGCCGCGGCGCGCGCCGGATCGTCGCCGCGGGCGAGCTCGGCCTCGACCGCCTGCGGCCAGCCGCGGACCATCGCCTGGAACTCGGCGTCGAGCGCGTCCTCGTCGGGGGTGCGGCCGGTCTCGCGGATGTCGATGACGAAGCGCAGCATCGCCAGGCTGCTGCCCTCGACCTGAAGGCTCCAGTCGAGCACTTCGGCTTTCGTAGAGCGCACGAGCAGCGCTTCGACCTGCATCCGCACCGCGGTCGAAAGCCCGTCGCGCGGCAGCCAGACGAACGCGAACAAGTGGCGCGCGAGCGGCGCTTTGACCAGCGCCAGCTTGGGCCGCGGGCGGTCGACCAGGCTCATCATCGTGGTTGCGACGCGGGCCAGCTCGGCCTCGCTGAAGCCGATCAGCAGGTCGTGCGGCAACGCGGTCAGCGCATGGACCAGCGCCTTGCCCGCATGGCCGCTGGGGTTGAACTGGAACCGCGTCATCAGCTCGGCGAGGCGGCTGCGCAGCCGCGGGATGCGGTCGGGCGCGGCGGCGAGCGCGGCGCTGGTCCACACCCCGGCATGAACCGAAAGCGCTTCGACCCGGCCGTCCTCGATGACAGGCACGATGAACAAGTCGAGCGGCACCCGGCGATGGACGTTGGAGATGCGGTTGGCCTTGATCACCAGCGGAGCGGTCCCGCCTTTACGGTGGCTGTCGAACCACTTGAACGCGCGCTCGTAGGAAGCCGGGGCGAGCAGCGCGCGCGCGCTCTTGCGGCAGATCCCGAGCAGGCCCTGCTGGCTGCCGTCGCGGCGCCGGGTGACGTGGCCGAGCTGGGTCAGCATCCCGTCGTTGAGCCAGCGCAGCAGCGCCGCGCCTTCGGGGTCGGCGATGCGCTCGGCGTCGGCGAGCATGGCTTCCTGGATCTTCGGCCAGTCGGCGACCGCGGCGTGAACGTCGCCGAGCACCGTGGCGAGCAGCGCGGCGAGCGCGCGCCGCTGCCGCGCATCGCCGCGCTCGGTCTCGAGGTAGATGATCGATTCGCGGCGCTCGCCCTCGCCGGCCTCGGAGGCGATCGCGGTCAGCTTGCCGCGCGCGTCGCGGCGAACCGGGACCACCGGGTGGACCAGCCGCTCGATCGTCAGCCCCTGCTCGGCGACCGCGGCGGCGACCGAATCGACCAGAAACGGCATGTCGTCGTTGACCACCGCGACGCGCAGAAAGCGCTCGCCCGCGCTGCCCCCGACGCTTTCGAGCGCGATTCCGGGCTCGCCGGGCTCGCGCTCGGCCATCGCGGTCAGCGTGAACTTGGCGGCGGCGGCAAGGCGGGCGGCGTCCATCCCTTCGGCCTCGCCGGGCAGCAGCGACTCGGCGAACCGCGCGGCGAGCGCTTCGGCCAGCGAGCGCTTGCCCGGCCCGCGCGGCGAAGCAGCGGATTTGGAACGGGATTTTCGGGCGGCGAGCGGGGCGTCGGCCATGACTGCGCGGATCTCCGGAGCGCACCTCGGCGGCGCGCGGGCGGCCTATAATTTAATTACCGCCGCTTGAAGCAATAATTCACACCCTAAACCCACCGGTGCCGCGCTTCAACCGGGCAATTGAGAACTACAAGCCGCTCACCGCCTCCATCGCCAGCTCGAGCGAGCGCACCCGCGCGGCGGGATCGAAGGTCGATCCGGCGAAGATCAGCTCCTCGGCGCCGGTGCGCTCGAGAAACGCCGCGACCGAAGCTCGAACCGTTTCCGCCGAGCCCACCGCGCTGGCCTCGCGAAAGCTTTCGAGCATCGCCCGCGCGGGCGGAGGCAGGGCTTCACGGTAGCCCTCGACCGGCGGCTTGAGCTGGCCCGGGGTACCGCTGCGCAAGGCGACGAAGGCCTGGTCCATCGACGAGGCGAGCAGCCGGGCCTGGGCATCGGTCTCGGCGGCGATGACGTTGATCGCCGCCATCACCTGCGGCCGGGCGAGCCGCTCGGAGGGCCTGAACTCGCGGCGATAGAGCGCCAGCGCCGGGTCGAGCGCGGCGGGCGCGAAGTGCGAGGCGAACGCGAACGGCAATCCGAGCAGCGCGGCGAGCTGCGCGCCGAACAGGCTCGAGCCGAGAATCCACATTTCGACGCTCGCACCGCGGCCCGGCGTCGCCTGCAAAGGCAGCCGCGGGTCGCCCGCGAACAGCGCCCGGAGCTCCACGACATCATTGGGAAACCCCTCGGCGGCGCGCATCAGATCCTTGCGCAGCATCTGGGCGATGCGCGAGTCGGCGCCGGGCGCGCGACCGAGACCGAGGTCGATCCGGCCCGGAAACAGCGCGTCCAAAGTCCCGAACTGTTCAGCGATCACCAACGGCGAATGGTTGGGCAGCATGATCCCGCCCGCGCCGATGCGGATCGTCGTCGTGGCGTGGCCGACATGGGCCAGCGTCACCGCGGTCGCGGCGCTGGCGATGCCGGGCATGCCGTGATGCTCGGCGACCCAGTAGCGATGGTAGCCGAGGTCTTCGGCCGCCCTCGCCAGCGTGGCGGCCGCCGCCAGCGCCTCGGCTTCGCTGCCGCCCTCGACCACCGGGACGAGGTCGAGGACCGCGAACCGGGTCAACGGCCCTCGGTTCGCGCCGGCGCGGGGCCGAGTTGGGCGAGGTAGCCGGTCGCGGTCTGCGCCGCCTTGCTCCCCGGCGCGACGGCCTGGGTCGATTCCCAGGCCTTGCGCGCGGCCGCTTCGTTGCCGGCGAGCATCGCGATGACGCCGGCTTCGAGGCCGACCTCGGGATCCTTCGGCGCGAGCGAGCCGGCGACTTCGATCTGGCGCTGCGCGGCGGCGAGATCGCCCTGGCGGCGTGCGAGCGTTGCGCCGAGCAGCCAGGCGAGCGGC
>JAIVIY010000082.1 GCA_020200285.1 Novosphingobium sp.
GCGCTCAGACGAGCTCGACCGCGATCGCGGTGGCCTCGCCGCCGCCGATGCACAGCGAGGCGACGCCCTTGCTCTTCCCGTTGCGCTTCAAGGCGTTGATCAGCGTGACGATGATCCGCGTGCCGCTCGCGCCGATCGGGTGGCCGAGCGCGGTCGCCCCGCCGTGGACGTTGATCCGGTCGTGCGCGATGCCGAGGTCGCGCATCGCGAACATCGCGACGCAGGCGAACGCCTCGTTGACCTCGAACAGGTCGACGTCGGCGATCTTCCACCCGGCCTGGTCGAGCACCTTGTTGATCGCCCCGACCGGCGCGATGGTGAAGTCCTTGGGCTCCTGCGCGTGCGCCGCGACCGCGACGATCCGCGCGACCGGCGTGGCGCCGAGCCTGTCGGCCTCGCTCTGGCGGGTCAGCACAACCGCGGCGGCGCCGTCGGAGATCGAGCTCGACGAGGCGGCGGTGATCGTTCCGTCCTTGGCGAATGCGGCCTTGAGCTGGCGCAGCTTCTCGGGATTGCCCTTGCCGGGTTGCTCGTCGGTATCGACGCTGACCTCGCCCTTGCGCGACTTGACCGTCACCGCGACGATCTCGTCGGCGAACGCGCCCGATTGGACCGCCTCGTTGGCGCGGCGCAGCGATTCGACCGAGTAGTCGTCCATGTCGTCGCGGGTCAGCTGGTACTCGTTGGCGGTGTCCTGGGCGAAAGTGCCCATCGCCCGGCCTTCGTCGTAGGCGTCCTCGAGCCCGTCGAGGAACATGTGGTCGTAGACCTTGTCGTGGCCGATCCGCGCGCCCGAGCGCATCTTCTTGAGGATGTAGGGGGCGTTGGTCATGCTCTCCATCCCGCCCGCGACGACCAGGTCGACCGTGCCGCTGGCGAGCGCCTCGGCGCCCATGATCACGGTCTGCATGCCCGACCCGCAGACCTTGTTGACCGTGGTCGCCTGGACCGAGGTCGGCAGCCCGGCCTTGATCGAGGCCTGCCGGGCAGGGGCCTGGCCGAGCCCGGCCGGCAGCACGCAGCCCATGTAGATGCGGTCGATGTCCTCGCCCGAAACGCCGGCGCGCTCGACCGCGGCCTTGACCGCGGTCGCGCCGAGGTCGGTCGCCGAGACGTCGGCCAGCGCGCCCTGCATCCCGCCCATCGGGGTGCGCGCGGTCGAGAGGATCACGATCGGGTCGGCGGCGGAGAACTGGGGCATGGCGACAAGGCCTTTCGGGCTGTAACGAAGACTCGGGGCTCGCGGTTCGGCTTATCGCTGCACTGCACAAAAGGCAACGGGAGCGCGCCATAGAGATCGGGTGGGGCGGCGAAGTCTGGGTGCTGACCCGCGGGGCCGCGATGCTCGTGGCGGGAATGCTCGGGGCGATCGTCGGCAGCTTCCTCGGCGCGGGGCTGGTGCTGCCCGACCGGCTGATCCTGCTACTCGCCGCGACCGGGGCGGTCCCCGCGCTTCTCGCCGGCTATAGCGATCCCATGCTCCTGTCCGGGCCGGCGCTCGGGGCGCTGCTCGGCTTCGCGATGCCGTGGCTTGCCTCCAAGGCCTATCTTGCCTGGCGCGGGATCGAGGGGCTGGGCGCCGGCGATCCCAAGCTGCTCGGCGCGATCGGGCTGTGGCTCGGGCCGCTCGGCGTCGTCGCGACCCTGCTCGGCGGAGCGCTGGTGGGGCTGGCGGCGGCGGCCGGGCTGGCGCTGGCCGGCAAGCGCGTCACCGCGCGCACCGCGCTGCCGCTGGGGAGCTGTCTGGCGCTCGCCGGGTTCGCGGTCTATCTCGGGCAGAACTGAAGGCGAGGGACGGCGATGCTCAGGCAGGCAACCATGCAAGGCATTCTCGAGCGCCAGCGCGAGGCGTTCGTCGCCGCCCGGCCCGAGCCGCTGAGCGCCCGCCGCGACCGGCTCAACCGGCTCAAGGCGCTGCTGGTAGAGAACGGCGACGCGCTGTGCGCGGCGATGAGCGCCGACTTCGGCAACCGCAGCCGCGAAATGGCCATGATGAGCGACGTCGTCGCCGGGGTCGGGCTGGTCAATTATTGCCAGAAGCATCTCGCCGGCTGGGCGCGGCCGGAAAAGCGCCGCAGCAACTTCCCGCTCGGCCTGCTCGGCGCGCGGGCGGAGGTGCGCCACGAGCCCAAGGGGGTGATCGGCATCGTCAGCCCGTGGAACTTCCCGGTCGGGCTCACCGTCACCCCGCTCGCGCAGGCGCTGGCGGCGGGCAACCGCGCGATGATCAAGCCGAGCGAGTTCACCCCGGCCACCTCCGAGTCGATGGCCGAGAT
>JAIVIY010000141.1 GCA_020200285.1 Novosphingobium sp.
AGGTCGGCGCGCTTCCGCTCGAGGAACGGCGCGAAGCGGCATGAGCGGGCCGGCGAACGGGACGCGGCCCGATCCGCAGCGGCTGATCGCCAGCTTCCCGCTCGCCGTGATTCTGGTTGCGCCGGACCTGACCGTAAGCGGCGTCAACCCGGCGGCCGAGCAACTACTTGGGCAGGGCACCCGGCGCCTGCTCGGGCGCAAGCTGGCGGAAGTCCTGGCGTTCTCCGAAAGCCACGTCGCGGCGCGGCTGGGGGAGGGCGACGCGCAACTGTTCGCGCGCGATTCGCTGGTCCATATCGCCGGCCAGCCGCGGCGGCTTGACGTCATGCTCGCCCCGGTGACCGGGCATCCCGGCTGGCAGATGCTCACGCTGCACGAGCCGCTCGGGGTCGAGGCGCTCGGCGGCGATCGGCACGGCGGCGAGCAGACGCCGCTCCGCGCCCCCGAGGTCCTCGCCCATGAGATCAAGAATCCGCTCGCCGGGATCCGCGGCGCGGCGCAGCTGCTGGCGCGCGGCGTCGGTCCCGAACAGCGCGGCCTGACCGACCTGATCACCGCCGAAGTCGACCGCGTCACCAAGCTGATCGACCAGATGCAATCGCTCAGCCGCAAGGGCGCAGCGCCGCGCAGCCCGTTCAACGTCCACGAGGGCCTGCGTCGCGCGGTGGCGGTGCTCGAGGCCGGGGGAGGGCGCGCATTTCGGGTCGAGGAAGAATTCGACCCCTCGCTTCCGCTCGTGTCGTGCAGCCCCGATGCGCTGGTCCAGATCGTGCTCAACCTGCTCAGCAACGCCCGCGACGCGGCGCAGGACGCGGCCGAGCGGCGAATCCTGCTCCGCACCCGCTTCGCCAGCGGCATCCGGCTGCACCGCGACCAGGGTCAGGCGCCGCTGCCGCTGCCGATCGAGATTCGGATCAGCGACAACGGCCCTGGAGTCGCCGCCGAGCTCGGCGACCACATCTTCGAGCCGTTCGTCTCGGCCAAGCCGAACGGCCAGGGGCTGGGCCTGGCGCTGGTCCAGAAGCTGGTGCGCGAGATGGACGGGCGCATCAGTTTCGACCGCGACGAGGCCGCGGGCCTCACGCACTTCCGCCTCCATCTGCCGGTCGCCGCCGCGGCCCCGGCCGCGCTTTCCTCCGCCCAGGCCGCATGAGCCGCGCGGTCCTCCTGGTCGAGGACGACGCCTCGATCGCCACGGTGATCACCGCCGCGCTCGAGGCCGAGGACTTCAGCGTCGCGCACAGCGATACGATCGCCGGACGCGACGCTGCTTTGGCGGAGAGCGAGTTCGCCGCGCTGCTCACCGACGTCGTCCTGCCCGACGGCGACGGGATCGCCTCGCTCGACCGGGTCCGCGCCGCGCATCCGGCGCTTCCGGTCATCGTCCTCTCGGCCCAGAACACGCTCGATACCGCGGTCCGCGCGAGCGACACCGACCCGTTCGAGTACTTTCCCAAGCCGTTCGATCTCGACGAGCTGCTTCGGGCGGTGCGCCAGGCGGTCGGGTCGGCCGACGGCGCCGCGGTCGAGCACGAGGATGCGGCCGAGGCCTTGCCGTTGGTCGGACGCAGCCCGGCGATGCAGGCGGTCTACCGGATGATCACCCGCGTGCTGCGCAACGATCTGACCGTTCTGATCCTAGGCGAATCCGGGACCGGCAAGGAGCTCGTCGCCGAAGCGATCCACACCTTGGGCAAGCGCCGCGACGGGCCGTTCGTGGCGGTCAACGCCGCGGCGATTCCCAGCGAGCTCATCGAAAGCGAGCTCTTCGGGCACGAGAAGGGCGCTTTCACCGGCGCGGTCGCGCGCCATGTCGGCAAGTTCGAGCAGGCCGCGGGCGGCACGTTGTTCCTCGACGAGATCGGCGACATGCCGATGCAGGCGCAGACCCGGCTGCTGCGGACGCTGCAATCGGGCCGGATCCGCCGCGTCGGCGGGCGCGACGAGATCGCGGTGGACGCGCGCATCGTCGCCGCGACCCACCGCGACCTGGCGCCAATGATCGCCGCGGGGACGTTTCGCGAGGATCTCTATTACCGCCTGAACGTCGTGCCGATCCAGCTCCCGCCGCTGCGCGAGCGGCGCGAGGACATCGCCGCGCTGGCCCGCCACTTCCTCGCTCAGGCCGCGAACGAGGGCCTGCCGTGGCGCAGCCTGACGCCGGACGCGATCGCGCGGCTCGAACGCCAGCCGTGGCGCGGAAACGTCCGCGAGTTGCGTAACTGCATCTTTCGCGTCGCGCTGATGGCCCGCGAGGAAACGGTCGACGAGGACGCGCTCGCGCGGCTGCTCGAGATCGAGGACGGGGCCGGCGGCGGCGAATCGGACGAGCCGGATTTCGCGGCGGCGCTGGCCGGGTTTCTCGCGACTTCTTCGCCCGGCGAGGGCGAGCTCTACGACGCCGCGCTGGCCGCGTTCGAACGCCCGCTGTTCGCCCACGCCTTGACCGCCACCGGCGGCAATCAGTTGCGCGCCGCGCGGCTCCTGGGGATCAACCGCAACACGCTGCGCAAGCGCCTGGTCGAGCTGGACATGCCCGTATTCGGAGCTTCGCCTCGGCACTGAGGCGTCTCGCCGAAAACCCTTGCAGAAGGGCAACACTCCTGTTGTAGCAAGGCAACGATGGTTTCGGTTTCGCCCCGCGCTCCCCGCCGCCTGCCGCGTTGGTGGCGTCGGCTGACGATCGCGCTGCACCGCGCCAACGTCTATCTCGGCCTGGAAATCGCTGCCGGCGTGGCGCTCGTCGCGATGCTGGTCGTCAGCTGGTTCGCGGTCACGCCACGGCTCGAGCGCGGGGTGTTGCTGCCCTCGACGCTCGCCGCTACCCTGCTGGTCGGCACGTTGTTCCCGGCGATGGCGCTGATCGTGCTGTCCGGACGCCGCGCCGCGCTGCGCCGCGCGGCGCGCACGGTGATGGGCTCGACCGGGCGGCTCCACGTCCGCCTGGTCTGGCTGTTCTCACTGATCGCCGCGGTTCCGACGCTGCTGGTGGTGCTGTTCGCTTCGCTGCTGTTCCAGTCGGGCGTCGAGTTCTGGTTCTCCGATCGATCGCGCGGGATGCTGGAGAACGCGAACAAGCTCGCCACCGGCTATTACGAGCAGAACTTGCGCGACGTCGGCAACGAGACGCTGGCGATGGCCGGCGACTTGCGCGACTATCTCAATCAGGCCGAGATCGTGAGCCCCGAGTTCGCCGAGGGCTATTCGTTCCAGGTGGTCAGCCGCCGGCTCAACGAAAGCGCGATCCTACAACAGGGCGGCGACGGCACCTTGCGCACCGCCGCGATCGTCGATCCCGAGAACCGCCGCGCCGAGCGCGTGTCACCGCAAACGCTGGCGCGCCTCGGAAAGGGCGAGCAGGTGGTGGTTTCCGCCAGCCGGGACCGGATCGAGGCGGTGACCGCGCTGGATCTCCAGGCCGGCGTCTTCCTCTACGCCGCACGCAGCTCCGACGCGCTCGCGCTGAGTCAGTGGCAGCGCGCGCAAAGCGTGGTCAAGGCTTACGACGTGCTTACCCAGCGGGCGAGCAACCTGCAGTTGCGGTTCAACCTCGCGCTGCTGTCGATCAGCCTGGCGCTGGTGGGACTGGCGGTGTGGTTCGCGCTGCGCCTCGCCGACCGTCAGGTCGAGCCGCTCGCCGAACTGGTTTCGGCGGCGCGGACGGTCGGCTCGGGCAACTTCGCCTTGCGCGTGCCGCATCGGCGCGAAGCCGACGAGATCGGCCTGCTCAACCGCGCCTTCAACCGGATGACCGAGCAGATCGAGCGCCAGACCCGGGCGCTGGTCGGCGCCAACGCCCAGCTCGACAACCGCCGCGCGTTCATCGAGGCGGTGGTCGAATCGATCACCGCCGGGATCGTCTCGACCGACCGCGACGGCACCGTGCGCCTGATGAACAGCTCCGCGCAGCGCCTACTGCTCGATCGCGCCACGCCCGGGCCGCTGGGCATGAAGCTCGCCGACGCCGCGCCGCAGCTGTGGGCGCTGGCCGAAGCCGGGCTGTCGAGCGGGATCGTGCAGTACGGCAAGGGGGGAGAGCTGCTGACGCTCGCGGCCAAGCTCGTCGGCGACGAATCGGGCTTCGTCATCACTTTCGAGGACATCACCCGCCAGCTGCTCGACCAGCGCCAGGCCGCCTGGTCCGACGTCGCCCGGCGGATCGCCCACGAGATCAAGAACCCGCTGACCCCGATCCAGCTCGCTACCGAGCGGCTGCGGCGGCGCTACGCGCGGCAGATCGAGAACGACCCCGAGCTGTTCGAGGAGCTGACCGGGACGATCATCCGCCAGGTCGGCGACCTCAGGAAGATGGTCGACGAATTCTCGAGCTTCGCCCGCCTGCCCAAGCCGGTGTTCCGGGCCGAGGACGCGGGCGATCTCGCGCGGCAGGCGTTGTTCCTGCAGGAGGTCGGGCACCCCGAGATCGATTACGACTTCCGCGGCGACGCCAACGCCCAGCTGCTCTGCGACCGCCACCAGTTCGGCCAGGCGGTGACCAACCTGCTCAAGAACGCGGCCGAGGCGATCGAGGCGCGGGCGCGCACCGCCGAGCCCGACTACCGCGGCCGGATCGTCATCGAGCTCGGCGGCGACGAGCAGGCGCTGACCCTGACCGTCACCGACAACGGCATCGGCCTGCCGCAGGATCGCGAGCGGATCATCGAGCCGTACATGACCACCCGCGACAAGGGCACCGGGCTCGGCCTGGCGATCGTCAACAAGATCGTCGAGGAGCACGGCGGGGAAATGACCTTCGCCTCAGCGGAGAGCGGCGGGACCATCGTTTCGATCAGCTTCGCGCGCGATCCGCTGCGGGCGAGCGAGGGGCAGGCGGCCGCGGAATGAACATCATCCTACCACCGCAAAACGCACCGGAGGCCCGCCCATGCCGCTCGACATCCTGATCGTCGACGACGAGCGCGACATCCGCGACCTGGTCGCCGGCGTGCTCAGCGACGAAGGCTACAACTGCCGCACCGCGGCGGACAGCACCTCGGCGCTGGCCGCGGTCGACGAACGGCGGCCGAGCCTGGTCCTGCTCGACGTGTGGCTCCACGGCTCGCCGATCGACGGGCTCGAGGTGCTCGACGCGATCAAGGCGCGCGAGCCCGAGCTGCCGGTGATCATCTTTTCCGGCCACGGCAACATCGACACAGCGGTCGCGGCGATTTCGCGCGGGGCGATGGACTTCATCGAGAAGCCGTTCGAGGCCGAGCGGCTGCTGTTGCTGGTCGCCCGCGCCACCGAAACTGAGCGGTTGCGCCGCGAAAACGCGCGGCTGCGCGAAGGCTTCGCGATGGCCGAGGAGTTCACCGGCGCGAGCTCCTCGATCAACGCGGTCCGCGCCACGCTCAAGCGGGTGGCCAACACCGGCAGCCGGCTGTTGATCACCGGCCCGGCGGGCTCGGGCAAGGAAGTCGCTGCGCGGCTGCTCCACAGCTGGAGCGGGCGCGCGCAAGGCGCGTTCGTCTCCGTCAACTCGGCGCGGATCACTTCGGAGCGGTTCGAACAGGAACTGTTCGGCGAGGAAGCCAACGGCAAGCTGATTCGCGCCGGGCTGCTCGAGATGGCCGACGGCGGCACGCTGTTCCTCGACGAAGTCGCCGACATGCCCGCGTCGAGCCAGGCGCGGATCCTGCGCGTGCTCACCGAGCAGTCTTTCGTCCGGGTCGGCGGGCATCGCCAGATCCGGGTCGACGTCCGGGTGGTCTCCGCCACCTCGCGCGACCTCGAGAAGGAGATCGCCGAGCGGCGGTTCCGCGAGGACCTGTTCTACCGGCTCAACGTGGTGCCGGTGGCGGTTCCGTCGTTGTGCGAGCGCCGCGACGACATCCCGATGCTCGCCGACCATTTCTTCACCCGCTACGCCGCCGACCACGGCGTGCCGTCGCCGGCGATCTCGAGCGAGGTTCTCGGGCAATATCTCGAAGACCGCGGCGTTCATCGGAATGGAGCGCTCGGCGCTGCACCGCAAGCTCAAGCTGTTGGGCATGGTCGGCAGCCGCGAGGAGGAGGAATCGGTCGCTCACTAAGACCGGCGGCAGCAGGAACCGGCTGTGCGGTTCGGCATTTACCGAGCGGACGCGGCGGCGTAATCGCATTTGCGCAAGACCCCGGTTGCGGGCGCGAGGCGGAACGGACCGCCAAGCGAACGCGGCCAGATCGCGGCGGCGAAAACGCCCCGCCAAGAGCCAGGAGTAACAAGCATGGCCGGCAAGAGCACCCTGACCGCCCGTCCCAAGCCCGCTTCGGAGGACCCGCCCCCCGTGGAGGAGGCGGCAACCAAGGCGCCGCCGGCCTCGGGCAAGGGCCAGAATCTTCAGGACCTGTTCCTCAACCAGCTGCGCAAGAACAAGACACCGGTGACGATGTTCCTGGTCAAAGGCGTCAAGCTCCAGGGGATCGTCACCTGGTTCGACAATTTTTCCATACTGCTGCGGCGGGACGGACAATCGCAGCTGGTCTACAAGCACGCGATCTCGACGGTGATGCCGAGCCAGCCGCTGGCGCTCGCGTCGCTGCTCGGCAATGGCGAAGAAAAGGCGCGTAAGTCACGTCTTCTTCAGGATATTTTCCTGTCGAGCGTGCGCGATTCTGCGGTTCCCGTGACGATGTTCCTGGTAAACGGGGTGATGCTGCAGGGCCGGGTCGCGTCGTACGACCTGTTCTGCATGCTGCTCGAGCGCGAAGGCTACGTCCAGCTCGCCTACAAGCACGCGATCTCGACCATCCAGCCTGTCTCGCACGTCGACCTGAGCGGCGAGTGGGACGAAGGAGGCGAGGGCGCCTGAGCACCTCCGGCGCCGATGATCTTCGCGGCGAGGTTACTCGCGGCGCCCGCGCGGTCGTGGTCTATCCCGAGTTGCGCGGAAAGGGCGGTGCGACCGCCGACCCCGAGCTGCGACTGGACGAAGCGCGCGGACTGGCGCTGGCGATCGGGATCGAGGTGGCCGAGGCCTTCACGTTGCCGCTGCGTTCGATGCGGCCGGGCACGTTGTTCGGCGAGGGCCAAATCCAGCGCATCGCCGACGTCTGCAACATCGAGAACGCCGAGCTGTTTATCGTCGACGGCGCGCTCAGCGCGGTCCAGCAGCGCAATCTCGAGGAGAAGCTCGGGCGCAAGGTGATCGACCGCACCGGTCTGATCCTCGAGATCTTCGGCGAGCGCGCGGCCACGGCGGAGGGACGGCTGCAGGTCGAGCTCGCGCATCTCGACTATCAGGCGGGGCGCCTGGTGCGCAGCTGGACCCACCTCGAGCGCCAGCGCGGCGGCTTCGGCTTCCTCGGCGGCCCCGGCGAGACCCAGATCGAGGCCGACCGGCGGATGATCCGCAACCGCATGGCCCGGATCCGCCGCGAGCTCGAGCAAGTCCGCCGCACACGCGGGCTGCATCGCGACCGCCGCCAGCGCGCGCCGTGGCCGGTGATCGCGCTGGTCGGCTACACCAACGCGGGCAAGTCGACGCTCGTCCGCGACGTCGCCAACCCGGCGAGCGCCGGGCAGAAGGCGGAGGTCGAGGCGGTGCTGGCCGATCTCGGGGTGACCGAAGAGCCGGGCGGCGAGTCGCAAGTCCCGCTGATCGAGGCGTGGAACAAGTGGGACCTGCTCGCGCCCGACGAACGCGCGATGCGGCTCGATCTGGTCAAGGTCCAGCCGGCCTCGCGCCCCGCGGTGCCGATCTCGGCGATTACCGGGGAGGGGATCGAACCTCTGTTCGCGGCCATTTCGGCGGCGCTGACCGGCGAAGCGCGCAGGCATGAGTTCACGCTGTCCGCGGGCGACGGCCAGCGCCTGGCTTGGCTTTACGCCAACGGCGAGGTCCTTGCCGACGAGGCTGCGGACGCGGCCGAAGACGGGCCGACGCGCAAGCTTTCAGTCCGGCTCACCGCGCGCGACTTCGGCCGCTATGCGCGGCTATGACCGCGCTTCGCCGCGCTTGATCGCCTGCCACAGCGCTTCCTGCTGATCGAGCGTGAGGTCGGCGAAGCGCCGGCCTTGCTCGGCGGCGAGCGCCTCCATCGCCCGGTAACGGCGCTCGAACTTGGCATTGGCGGCGCGCAAGGCGTCTTCGGGAGCGACGTCATGGCGGCGCACCAGATTGACCGCGGCGAACAGCAGATCGCCGGCTTCCTCGATGCGCTCCTCGGCGCTGGTCGCCGCGGCGAGCTCGTCGATTTCCTCGGCGAGCTTGGCCGCCGGACCCGCGGCGTCGGGCCAGTCGAACCCGTCGCGGGCGGCGCGGCGCTGGAGCTTCTCGGCGCGAAGCAGCGCGGGCAGCGCAGCCGCGACGCCATCCATCGCGCTGGTCGCGCCCTTGGTCGCGCGTTCCTCGGCCTTGAGCGCCTCCCAGTGCTCGCGCCGCGCTTCGGCCGGCGCAGTGCCCCCAAAAATGTGCGGATGCCGCGCCTCGAGCTTGGTGACGATCGCTCCGGCGACGTCGTCGAGCGCGAAGTGTCCGGCTTCCTCGGCCATCCGCGCGTGGAACACGACCTGAAGCAGCAGGTCGCCGAGCTCGCCGCGCAGCTCGGCGATGTCGCCACGCTCGATCGCGTCGGCGACCTCGTAGGCTTCCTCGATCGTGTAGGGCGCGATTGTCGCAAAGGTTTGCGCCCGATCCCATTCGCAACCGTTCCGCGGATCGCGTAGTTGCGCCATGATCTCGACAAGGCGCTCCACGGCGGGAAAGCGGGTCATTCGAGCAATGATGCCGCGAGGGGGGAGCGCCGGAGCAGCCCTGTTCGGACCCGTCCGTTAGATTGATAATATGTATTATGTAAAATAAGGGGGGACGACGCCAGCAGCGCGATGATGTCGCCGCTCATAGGGTCACCTTGAGGCCGTCGTATCCCGGTTGGACGTTCGCCGGCAATTCGGCGCGCAACATCGCGTAGTCCATCGATTTGTCGAGATGCGTTAGGATCGCGCGCCGCGGCCGGGTGCGTCCAATGAAATCGAGCGCCATCTCCAGGTGGGCGTGCGTCGGATGCGGCTCTCGGCGCAGCGCGTCGAGCACGAACAAGTCGCAGCCGGCGAAGAACCCGACCATCGCCTCGGTCACTTCGCTGAAATCTGTGGCGTAACCGATTGATTTACCGGCTGCATCAAAGCGATAGCCGGTGCTTTGCCCGGGACCGTGGGGCATCTGCAGATGGCCGACCCCAATCCCGGCGCAGATCCGGACGCGGTCGAGGTTCTCGAGCGCGACGATACTCGGATAGCCGTGCTGGCCCGCGAAGACGTAGCCAAAGCGGTTGCGCAGGCGGTGGACAGTCTCGGCCGCCGCGTAACCCGGAATCGGCCCTTGCCGCGCCTGGCGGATCGGCCGGAGATCGTCGATCCCGTGACAGTGGTCGGCGTGATCATGGGTCCAGAACACCGCGTCGATCCGGTCGATCGCGTTGTCGAGCAGCTGACTGCGCAAGTCGGTCGCGGTATCAACCAGGATGCGGCCGCCGTCGCCGCTTTCGACGACGATCGACACGCGGCTGCGGCGGTTCCTGGGCTCGGCGGGATCGCACAAACCCCAGTCGTTGCCGACCTTGGGGACTCCGGTCGAGGTGCCCGAGCCGAGCATGATCAGCTTCACGCGGAGGCCTTGGCGAACAGCCCGAAAAAGTTGGCGCTCGTCGTCTGGCCGAGCGCCTCGGGCTCGACGCCGCGCAGCCCGGCGACGAAGCGCGCGGTGTCGGCAACATAGGCCGGTTCGCAGACCTTGCCACGATGCGGCGCCGGCGCGAGAAACGGCGAATCGGTTTCGACCAAAAGCCGATCATCGGGAATTTCCGACGCGATTTCCTGCAATCCACGGGCGTTCTTGAAGGTGACGATGCCCGAGATTGAAATGCTCAGGCCGAGGTCGAGCACCCGGCCGGCGAACTCGCGCGAGGCGGTGAAGCAGTGGATCAGCGCGGGGAAAGCGCCCTTTCCCATCTCCTCGGCGAGGATTGCCGCGGTATCGGCTTCGGCGTCGCGGGTATGGACGATCAGCGGCAGGCCGGTCTCGCGCGCCACTCCAACGTGCATGCGGAACAGCGCCCGCTGCGCCGCGCGGTCCGAGTGGTCGTAATAATAGTCGAGCCCGGTTTCGCCAATCCCGATCACCGTGGGCGCAGCCGCCGCGTCGAGTAGCGCTTGCGCGCCGAGATCGGCGTGCGCGTCGGCCTCGTGGGGATGAATTCCGACGCTGGCCCAGACGTCGGGCTCGCGCACGGCGGTGGCGATTACCGCGTCCCATTCCGCCTGGCGGGTCGAGATGTTCAGCATTCCGGTTACGCCCGCCGCCCGCGCGCGTTCGAGCACCGCCCGCTGATCCTCGACCAAGCCTTTGTAATTCAAGTGGCAGTGCGAATCGATCAGCATCAGGCCGCCTCGGCCAGCTCGAGCCGCGGGAAGGCCCCCACCGGCGCTGACAGCGGCATTCCGATGGCGACTCGGCGCTCGTACCAGCCAGCGTCCGACAGCGCCGCATAGTCGCGCTCGTCATCGGGAACTCCGAGCTGGTCGAGGATCGCCGCCGCGCTCGCCGGGACAACCGGCGCGATCGCGATCGCCAGGTCGCGGATCGCCACGAACAGCGTCAGCAGCACGACGCGCATCCGCTCCGGGTCCGACTTGCGCAGCGCCCACGGCGCCTGCTCGTCGACGTACTGGTTGCAGGCGAATACCGCGCGCAGCCAGGCCTCGATGCCGATGGAGAAGTTGAACTTCTCGAACTCCCGGGGAAGCTCGGTCCGGCACGCCGTGGTGACCTTGGCCAGCAGTTCGTCGTCCACTGGCAGCGTCTCGAAGCCATCAAGTTTCCCGCCGAGATTCTTGAAGATCATCGACAGAACGCGCTGGACGAGATTGCCGAAGCTGTTCGCCAGCTCAGCGTTGCAGCGGGTGACGATCGCTTCGGCCGAGAAGCCCCCGTCCTGGCCGAACGCCACCTCGCGCAGCAGGAAATAGCGCAATGGGTCGACCCCGAAGCGTGTCGCGAGCTCGAGCGGATCGACCACGTTGCCGAGCGATTTGGACATCTTCTCGCCGCGGTGGAGCAGGAAGCCGTGGCCGAACACCGCGCGCGGCGCCGGCAAGCCCGCGCTCTTGAGGAACGCCGGCCAATAGACCGCGTGAAAGCGGACGATGTCCTTGCCGATCAGGTGGAGGTTGACCGGCCAGAAGCGCTCGAACTCGCCATCGCGCTCGGGAAAGCCAATGCCCGTGAGGTAAGTGGTCAGAGCGTCGACCCAGACGTACATCACGTGGCCGGGGCTGCCGGGCACCGGCACTCCCCAGTCGAAGCTGGTGCGCGAGACCGAGAGGTCGCGCAAGTCCTGGCCGCGGAGGAAGCTCAGGACTTCGTTGCGACGACTCTCCGGCTCGAGAAAACCAGGCGTTTCATTGAGCTCGATCAGGAAGTCGCGATACTTCGACAAGCGGAAGAACCAGCTTTCCTCGACTGTCCACTCGACCGGGGTGCCCTGCGGCGAGAGCTTCTCTCCGCCCTCGCCTGCGATCAGCTCGCCTTCGCCGTAATAGGCCTCGTCGCGCACCGAGTACCAGCCCTCGTAGCGATCGAGGTAGAGGTCGCCGGCGGCTTCCATGCCCTTCCAGATAGTCACGCTGGCGGCGTGGTGACGTTCCTCGGTGGTCCGCACGAACGCATCGTACGAGATGTTCAGTTTCGCGCACATATCACGGAAATAGCCGGACATTTCCGCTGCGAACTCGCGCGTTTCGCGGCCCGCGGAGCGCGCGGTCTGGGCCATCTTGAGGCCGTGCTCGTCGGTCCCCGTGATCAGCCTGACCTCGCGCCCGTTCAGCCGCTGGAAGCGCGCGATGACGTCGGCGGCGATCGCCTCGTAGGCATGGCCGATGTGCGGCGGGCCGTTGGGATAGGCGATCGCGGTGGTCAGGTAGTAGGGGTCGGCCATCGTGCCGGCTCGGCTTTCGTATCCGCGCCGGGCGCCCGGCCGTTGTCAGGCGGCTTCCCTATCGGCCGCGGCGGACGCCAGCAACCCGCCAATTTCCAGCATCAGCGCGGCCGGATCGAAGTTCGCGGTCGGGGCTTGCGACAGCAGCCGGGCGAGACCGCTGTGGGCCTCGACGATCCGCGCGGCGCGCGCCGGGCAGGCTTCGGGCAGCGCGTTGAGCAACGCCATCCGCGCCGCCTCGATCGCCGCGAGCTGCTGGTCGCGGTCGGGGCGCTGCCCGATCTCGCCGAGCAAGGCGCCGCGCAAGGCGAAATCCGGGTCGCCGTCGCACGCGATCCGGGTCATCAGGCGGTAGGCTTCGGTGAGCTCTCGCGCCGCGAACTCGATCGCGGCGCCCGGCGACCCGGCTACGACCGCAACCGCCGCCGACCGCGCCTCGCCCGTAAGGCCCGGCATTGCCAGGTCGAGCGCTTGGCCGACGGCAGCCGCGTCGAGCTCGGCGAGGCGCAGCATCCGGCAGCGCGAGCGGATCGTCGCGGGCAGCCGCCCGGGCCGGTGCGCGACGAGCAGGAAGATGGTGCCCGCGGGCGGCTCTTCGAGGCTCTTGAGCAGCGCGTTGGCCGCGCCGCGCTCCAGCTCGTCGGCGGCGTCGACGATCACCGCGCGCCGCTCGCCGAGCGTCGGCCGCGTAGTCAGCCGGCGCTGCATCGCGCGGACCTGGTCGACCGCGATGTTGCGCTTGGTCTTGTAGGGCTTGCCCTCGGCGCGCTTGCGTTCCTCGTCCTCGCCGTCGGGCAGCGGCTCGAGCACGAGAATGTCGGGATGCGCGCGCGGCTCGAACGACCGCGCGCCGCCGCGCGCCACCAGCTCGGCAGCCGCGGCGAAGGCGAAGCTCGCCTTGCCCAGCCCGCGCCGCCCGGCGACGATCCAGCCGTGGTGCATCCGCCCGCCGGCGAGCGCCGCGCGCCATTCGCGCCACGCCTCGTCGTGACCCGCCAACGTCATCGGATCAGCGGCTCGATCGCAGCGAATACGCGCGCGTGGACCTGTTCGGGCGTTCCTCCCGCATCGATCCGCCGGAACCGGTGCGGCTCGTTCTCGGCAATGCCCGCAAATGCGCTGGCGACCCGATCGTGGAAATCGCCTCGGCACCGGGCGTCCCGCCGGGCTCGCGGGTGACGACCCAGGCGATGCCGCGTTTCCCCAGCGCCTGGGCCAGAAGCCGGGCCTGGGTCGACTTGCCGGTCCCCTCGCCGCCTTCGAACGCGATGAAGCGGCCGCTCACAGCCCCACCAGCCCGAACAGGCCGTTGCGCAAGCGCGCCGCGGGGCCGGCGGAGGCGACGCTTCGGGCCGCGACCAGCGGCAGGTCGCGCGGCGGCTGTCCGGGCACGGCCACCCGCAGCACACCGACCTGGTCGCCCTTGGCCACCGGCGCCTCGAGCGGTCCCTCATAGCGCAACGTCAGCGCGGCATCCTCGAGCGTCTCGTCCACCGCCGTGGTCAGCGAATAGGCGAGCGGCGCGATCAGCGGCACGTGCCGGTCGGCACCGCCCTGAACCCGCGCCTCGGCCACCACCTCGCCGCGCCCGAACAGCGGGCGCGCGGCCCACGCGGCGAAGCCCCACTCGAGGAATTCGCGCGATTCGCGCGCGCGCTGCCAGGCGCGGTCGTAGCCCGCGACCACCATGACGATACGCCGTCCGTCGCGCGCCGCCGATCCGACCAGGCCGAAGCCGGATTCGTTGGTGAAGCCGGTCTTGACTCCGTCGGCGCCGGCGACGCGGCCGAGCAGCGGCACGCGGTTTTCCTGACGAATGCCGTTGAAGGTCATCTCGCGGTGGCCGACGTAGCGGCGGTAGCGGTCGGGAAAGCGCAGCAGCATCGCCTGGGTCAGCACCGCGAGGTCGCGTGCGGTGGTGTAGGTCGCACCCTGATCGGGCCAGCCGTTGGGGCTGCCGAAATGGCTGTCGCGCATCCCCAGCCGCTGCGCGGTGGCGTTCATCCGCGCGACGAACGCCGGAACGCTGCCGCTGGCGCCTTCGGCCAGCACGATCGAGCCGTCGTTGGCCGAAATCGTCATGATCGCGTGGAGCAGCTCATCGACCGTGACCGCCTGGCCGCGGGCGAGGAACATCGTCGAGCCGACCCGGCGCCACTGCGCGAACGCGGAATCGCTGATCGCGAACCGCTGAGCCGGGTGCAGCCGGCCCGCCTCGAGCATCTCGAAGGCGACGTAGGCGGTCATGATCTTGGTCAGTGAGGCGGGCATGAAGCGGCGGTCGGCCTCGCGCCCGAACAGCACCCGGCCCGATCCGAGGTCGCCCATGTAGGCGATCGGCGCGGTCAGCGACGCCTCGGGCGCGAACCGCGGCTCGGTCTGGAGCGTGGCGGCGGGAACGGCGGGGGCCTGGGCCTGCGCCGACAGCCCGGCGACGAGCAGCGGAGCGATGAGAACCGGACGAAGCTTCACCCCGCCGTGCTACGACGCGATGGCGTCCGCCAGCAACCCCACCGACAGCGCGTAGTAGTTCGAGCAGTTGTAATCGAGGATGACGCGATAGTTTCCGGTCAGCAGGTAGGCGGTCCGCCCCGGCCCGTCGGGCTCGATCAGGCTGGCCATGACGGTGTCGCGCGGCCAGTAACCCTTGCGCGGGACCACGCCCAGCGCGCGCCACTCGCGCATCGTCTTCCACCCGCTGTGGCGCGCGAACACCGCGGCGCAGCGCGGCGAGGCGAGCGTCGATCCGAGCCGGTTGCGATTGAAGCCGGCCGGCACGTCGACCGCGATCCCCCAAGGTTCGCCCGCGCGCCAGCCTGCGTCGCGCAAGTAGTTGCCGATCGACGCGACGGTGTCGGCGCGGCTCGACCAGATGTCGGCGAAGCCGTCGCCGTCGCCGTCGGCGGCGACGCGCAGGTAGACGCTGGGGAGGAACTGCGGATTGCCGAACGCGCCTGCCCAGCTGCCCTTGAGCCGGTAGCGCGGCACCCCGCGGTCGACCATCTTGAGCAGCGCCACGAACTCGGTGGCGAACAGCTCGCGCCGCCGGCCGTCGTAGGCGAGCGTCGCGAGGCTGCGGGCGAGATCGAAATCGCCGGTGTAGCTGCCGTAATTGGTCTCGTGCCCCCAGATCGCGAGCAGGATCGGCAAGGGCACGCCGTAGCGGCGCTCGAACGCGGCGGCCTGCCCGGCCATGGCCGCATACTGCCGTCGGCCGCCGTTGATCCGCGCCGCGTCGACGTGGCTGCGGCGGTAGGGCTCGAACGCGGCATAGCTCGACGAGGTCGTCGTGGGATTGCCGCCCGGCTGCGAGCGGTCGAGCGCGATCACCCGCGGGTTGTAGGTCAGCCCCGCGGTCATCGCCGCGATGGTCCGCTCGCTCACCCCCTCGCCGCGCGCGCGGGCCGAGAGGAACTGCAGGTAGCTGGCGAAGCCGCCGTCCTGCGCCCCGACGCTCGCCGGCGCGGGGATCAGGGCGAACGCCGAAGCGACGATGATCCAACGCAGCGGTCTCGATTTGGAGCGGCTCATCTCGCGACTTTCGCACAACCCGCTAGGCAAGGGAATCCCCGCTTCGGCCGGATGCTCGCTTCTAGCGACGGCAAACTGTTCGGGCGGTGAACGATCGTGGCGGACCTCGCCGCAGGTGACAAAACCGCCGCGCGACGCTAGCCGCGTTTAGCCTCTGGCAAGGATGGGTGGCCGAGTGGTTTAAGGCACCGGTCTTGAAAACCGGCGACGCGCAAGCGTCCGTGGGTTCGAATCCCACCCCATCCGCCAGCTCAATCGGCCGGCTCGAGCCGCTTGGCGGTCAGCGCGCGGCCCTCCTCGGGAATCCACAGCCCGGTCTGGGCGTTGTCCGTCCGATCACGGCACCATGCGGGCGGATGGTTCGCGCCGGCGGCCTCGCCGTCCTCTGACAGCCATGCCTCGAAGGCGAATTCCTCAATCTCGAATTCCATGGCGCGCAACCTCTCCCAAAGCTCGCACCCCCCGTCTGCCCAAACAACGAGCATACTCCGGGAGCGGTTCCCCGCGCTAACGAATTCGCAAGCGGGCGGTGCTAGCGAAAGCCGATGCGACACGAGCGCTTTCCCGCCGACGCGCGACCGCTGCGTAACGCCACGCCGCGCGCCCGGCTGTCGTTGCTGTGCGAGGTGCGCCAGGCACGCGGTCCGTGGAGGCTCGCGCGGCTGACCGACTTGTCCGAAACCGGCTTCAGCCTGGGCTGGTCGCCCGACTACCGGCTCGACCAGCCGCTGCGCATCCGCATCGCGGGGATCGAGAGCCTGTCGGCGAAGATCCGCTGGCACGAGGGCCGCAAGATCGGCTGCGAGTTCGCCAATCCGCTCCACGTCGCGGTGTTCGATCACGTGGTGCGCCTCGCCCAGGCCGCGGCGCGCTGAACCACCTTCAGATGTGCAGCGCGCGCCCGTAAGCGGCGAGCACCGACTCGTGCATCATCTCGCTCAGCGTCGGGTGCGGGAACACCGAATGCATCAGCTCGGCCTCGGTGGTCTCGAGCGTCTTGCCGACGACATATCCCTGGATCAGCTCGGTGACTTCGGCGCCGATCATGTGCGCGCCCAACAATTCGCCGGTCTTGGCGTCGAACACGGTCTTGATGAAGCCCTCGGCCTCGCCCAGCGCGATCGCCTTGCCGTTGCCGATGAACGGGAACGTGCCGG
>JAIVIY010000036.1 GCA_020200285.1 Novosphingobium sp.
GCTCGAAAAGCACGCCGACTTCTTTCGCGATTTCCGCGGCGACACCGTCCATCCCTCGACGATGGAGATCCTCGCCGAGCTCGGGATGCTCGAGCGGTTTCTCGCGCGACCGCACCACAAGCTCGACCGCGCCGAGATCAGCTGGAACGGGCGGCTGATGCAGATCGGCGACCTTAGCCACCTGAAGATGCCCGCGCCGTTCATCGCGATGATGCCGCAATGGGAGTTCCTCGACTTCCTCCGCGACGAGGCGGCCGCCTTCCCGGCCTTCGAGCTGCGGATGGAGGCGCCGGTCGTCGGCTTCATCGAGGAGGGCGCACGCATCGCCGGTGCCAGGCTCGCTAGCGGCGAGGAGCTGCGCGCGCGGTTGACGATCGCGGCCGACGGGCGCGATTCGCTGGTCCGAACGATCCTCCCGGTCGAATCGCTCGGCGCGCCGATCGACGTGTTCTGGTTCGCCGTGCCCAAGACCCAGGCGGGAAGCGCGCTGCGCGGGGCGGTGCGCGGCCATCGCCTGATCGTGATGATCGACCGCGGCGACTACTGGCAATGCGCGCTCGTCATCGCCAAGGGCGGGGCCGAGGCGATTCTGGCGCGCGGGATCGAGGCGTTCCGCGCCGAGGTTCGCGCCGCCGCGCCCGACTTGCCCGACCTCGAAGCCGCTCTGCCCGATTTCGACCACGTCGCGCTGCTCGCGGTGACCCTCGACCGGCTGACCCGCTGGCACAAGCCCGGTCTGCTGGCGATCGGCGACGCCGCGCACGCGATGAGCCCGGTCGGCGGGATCGGCATCAACCTGGCGATCCAGGACGCGGTCTGCGCCGCCAATGAGCTGGCGCTGCCGCTGCGCGAGGGCGCGGAGATCGATCGCCTGCTCCACCGGGTCCAGGACCGGCGTATGCTGCCGACGCGGGTGATCCAGGGTCTACAGCGCACCGTCCACGAGCGCCTGCTTAGGCCGCTGATCGAGGGAACGCGGAAGCTGCCCGAAGAGCCGCCGCTGCCCATGCGGCTGGCCGACCGCTATCCGCTGCTAAGGCGAATTCCGGGATACTTCATCGGCCACGGCATCCGGCAGGAGCACGTGCGAAGTCCTGCCACTCCCGATCACTCCCAAACCCGCTCAGCCTGAGCTTGTCGAAGGCCACGCGCTGTCGGTTGATTCAGGCGTCCTCGCCCATGCGCCAGTTGCGAGATCAAGTCGGTCGAACGTCTCAGCAACCTCCACGCCAAGCAGCTTCTGACTTACCTGAGATTGACCGGTCGGAACGTCGGCTTGCTTCTGAATTTCTCCGGCGAAACGATGAAAGAAGGCATCCGGCGCATCGTCAACAACTACGCCGCCTAAGCGCTCTCTCCCTCTGCGCCTCCGCGCCTCTGCGAGCGCAAATCCTTCCAACGAGCCTAATCCGAGGTCACCCCCACCCCGCCATCTCGTCCTCGAGGTTCTTCACGATCGCCTCGAAGAACTGCTCGGTGGTCATCCACGATTGCTCGGGGCCGATCAGGATCGCCAGGTCCTTGGTCATCGCTCCGCTCTCGACCGTCTCGATGCAGATGCGCTCGAGCGTCTCGGCGAACTTGACCACCTCGGGGGTGCCGTCGAACCGGCCGCGGTAGATCAGCGCGCGGGTCCAGGCGAAGATCGAGGCGATCGGGTTCGACGAGGTCGCCTTGCCCTGCTCATGCTGGCGGTAGTGTCGGGTGATCGTGCCGTGCGCGGCCTCGGCCTCGACGGTCTTGCCGTCAGGGCTCATCAAGACCGAGGTCATCAGCCCGAGGCTGCCGAAGCCTTGCGCGACGGTGTCCGACTGGACGTCGCCGTCGTAGTTCTTGCACGCCCAGACGAACTTGCCGCTCCACTTGAGCGCGCTCGCCACCATGTCGTCGATCAGCCGGTGCTCGTAGACGATGCCCTTGGCCTTGAACTTCTCGGCGAAGCCTTCGTCGGCGAAGACTTCGGCGAACAAGTCCTTGAAGCGCCCGTCGTAGGCCTTGAGGATGGTGTTCTTGGTCGAGAGATAGACCGGCCAGCCCAGGTTCAACCCGTAGTTGAAGCTCGCCCGGGCGAAGTCGCGGATCGAATCGTCGAGGTTGTACATCGCCAGCGCGACGCCGGGCGAGGGATACTGGAACACCTCTTCGTCGATCACCGTGCCGTCGTCGCCTTCGAACACCAGGCGCAGCTTGCCGGGGCCGGGGACCACGAAGTCGGTCGCCTTGTACTGGTCGCCGAAGGCGTGGCGGCCGACCACGATCGGGTCGGTCCAGCCGGGCACCAACCGCGGGATGTTCGAGATCACGATCGGCTCGCGGAAGACGACGCCGCCCAGGATGTTGCGGATCGTCCCGTTGGGCGATTTCCACATCTTCTTGAGGCTGAACTCCTCGACCCGCGCCTCGTCCGGAGTGATCGTCGCGCACTTCACCCCGACGCCGTGTTGCTTGATCGCGTTGGCCGCGTCGACGGTGATCCGGTCGGCGGTCTCGTCGCGCTTGGTCACCGACAGGTCGTAATACTTGAGGTCGATGTCGAGGTAGGGCTTGATCAGGCGCTCGCGGATCCATTCCCAGATGATCCGCGTCATCTCGTCGCCGTCGAGCTCGACGACGGGGTTCTTGACCTTGATCTTCGCCATGAGAGTGCCTGCCCCGGGGAGTGGAAAGCTGGCGTCTTAGCAGAGGCGGGAGGCCGCGCAAGGATTGGGGCTGGACTTGGGCCGGCCCGCTTGGCAAGGCGTTAATCGAACGGTTAAACGCGCAAAGGACGAGCCATGAGCGAAGTGCTGACCCAGGAAGTATTGACCGAGATCGACGACGGCATCCTCGTCGTCACCATCAACCGCCCCGAGGCCAAGAACGCGATGAGCAAGGCCGCGGCCGAGGGGATCAGCGCGGCGATGGACCGGCTCGAGGCCGAAAGCGACTTGCGCGTCGCGATCCTCACCGGCGCGGGTGGGACGTTCTGCTCGGGGATGGACCTCAAGGGCTTCCTGCGCGGCGAGCGGCCGTTTGTCCAAGGCCGCGGGTTCGGCGGCCTCACGCAGTGGACGCCGAGCAAGCCGGTGATCGCCGCGGTCGATGGCTACGCGCTGGCCGGCGGCATGGAGCTGGCGCTGTCGTGCGACCTGATCGTCGCCAATTCGGGCGCGAAGTTCGGCATCCCCGAGGCCAAGCGCGGTCTCGCCGCGGCGGCCGGCGGGCTGATCAAGCTGCCGCGCCAGATCCCGGGCCGAATCGCGATGGAGCTCGCGCTGACCGGCGACTTCATCGACGCGGCGCGCGCTTACGCGCTCGGCTTCGTCAACCGCGTGGTCGAGGGCCCGGCGATCGAGGGCGCCAAGGAGCTCGCGCGGCGGATCGTCGAGAACGGGCCATTGGCGATCGTCAAGTCGAAGCAAGTGATCCGCAACTCGTTCCACTGGTCCGACGAGGAGATGTGGGACAAGCAGAACGACATCCTCGGCAACCTGTTCATGACCAACGACGCGCGCGAAGGCTCGCTGGCGTTCGCGGAGAAGCGCAAGCCCAACTGGACGGGGACCTGATGCAGAAAGGGCGCCGCTAGCGCGACGCCCTTTGAGCTTCTTGCCTGGAAATGGTGGGCGTAGGAAGGATTGAACTTCCGACCCCTGCGATGTCAACACAGTGCTCTACCACTGAGCTATACGCCCGAGGCCATCCGGCAGGGGAGCGCCTTTAGCCGCGCCGCCCGGCGCTGGCAAGCGGGTTAGAGCCGCCCGGTCAGCGCCTCGTCGCCGAACACCCGCTCGACCTCCAACACCAGGTCTTTCAAGTGGAACGGCTTGGACAGCACCTTGGCCTGCGGCGCCTCGCGGTTGGCCTTGAGCGTGACCGCGGCGAAGCCGGTGATGAACATCACCTTGGTCGCCGGGCTGACCTCGGCGCAGCGCTGGGCGAGCTCGATCCCGTCCATCTCGGGCATGACGATGTCCGACAGCAGCAGGTCGAAATGCTCGGCCTCGAGCAGCGGCAGCGCGTGGGTGCCGCGGTCGACCGCGACCACCTCGTAGCCGGCGTTCTCGAGCGCGCGCGCGAGGTAGGCGCGCATCGCGTCTTCGTCTTCGGCGAGCAGAATCCTCAGGCTCACGGTCGGCAGAATCCTTCGGCGGGGGCGTCGGGAAGGGTCATAGCCCCGCGCGGGTTAAAATTCTTGCGCGATTTCGCACCGCACCGCTTTGACACGCCCGGTTCGGGCCGACAGGTTGCGAGCGATGCCGGCCGCTGCCTCACCCCCCGTCGATTCGCTCCCCGGGGGCGTGATTCCCGGCAGCGACGCAGCCCCGGCGTTCGTCTCGCGCGCCGATCCGGCCTCGCCGATCCCGGTGCTGATCGCGGTGCCCCACGCGGGGCGGCTCTACCCCCCGGCGCTGGTCGCGGCGATGCGCGATCCGGCGCGCGCCGCGCTGCGGCTCGAGGACCGGCTGGCCGATTCGCTCGGCGAGGCGGTCGCGGTGGCGACCGGCGCGGCGCTGGTCGTGGCGCGCGCGCCGCGGGCGATGATCGACCTCAACCGCGCCGCCGACGACATCGACTGGGACATGGTCGATGGCGGCGCTCGGGATGCCGCCGAGCGCAATCCGACGCCCGGGCGCCGCGCGCGCAGCGGGCTTGGCGTGGTCCCGCGCCGACTGCCCGGGCTCGGCGAGGTGTGGCGGCGGCGGCTGCCGCGGGCCGAGCTCGAGGCGCGGATCGCGGGCATCCATGTCCCCTACCACGCGCGCGTCGGCGCGGAGCTCGACCGGCTGCGCGCGCGGTGGGGCGCGGCGCTGCTGCTCGATCTCCACTCGATGCCGCCGCTGGGCAAAGGCGACGGCCGGGGCGGCGCGGCCGAGTTCGTGATCGGCGACCGCTTCGGCGCGAGCTGCGACGGCGGGCTGGTCGGCGCGGCCTTCGCCCATTTCGCCGACGCCGGGCGGCGCTGCACGCACAACCGGCCTTACGCGGGCGGCTACGCGCTCGACCGCCACGCGGCGCCGCGCCGCGGCCTTCACGCGCTCCAGCTCGAGGTCGACCGCCGCAGCTACCTCGACCCCGCCTGGCGCGAGCCCGGCGCGGGATTCGCGGCGACCGTCGCGCTGCTCGCCGGCTTGGTCCGCCGCCTCGCCGCCGAAACCGCGCTGCTCGGCAACGGGGCCACGTCGTGGCCGGTGGCGGCGGAGTGATAGCCCTCTCCCGTTGACCCTGCGGGTCAGCTTCGCTTCCAGGGGAGAGGGTTGGGAGAGGGGCAGCCGGATTTGCGCCTGGCTCGGCCCCTCTCAACTTCGGCTAGGCGCTTCGCACCAAGCCTGCGTATCTCTCCCCATTCTGGGGAGAGAGCGGCCTTTTGAACAGCGTGTTGTCCATGGTCAGCGCCTCGCTGGTCCAGTTGATCACCGGCTTCTGCGTCGCCGCGGCCTTGAACCGGTCGGTCTTGCCGACGATCCACGCGGTCAGCACCCCGCCGCCCGAGCCGCCGGTGACGAACAGGTTGTCGGGGTCCGCGATGCCCGCGGCGATCGCCGCGTCGACCGAGGCCATCAGATCGCCGTAATCCTCGCCGGGATAGGCGCGGTCGATCAGTTTGGCGAAGTCCTCGCCATACGAGGTCGAGCCGCGCGGGTTGGTGTAGAGCACCGCGTAGCCGCCGGCGGCGTAGAGCTGGACGTCGGTCGCGAACATCGGCCCGTAGGCGGTGTGCGGGCCGCCGTGGATTTCGAGGATCAGCGGCACCCGCTGGCCCTCGGTGCGCCCCGGAGGCAGCGCGATCCACGCGTCGATCGGCTTGCCGTCGGGCGCGATCACCGCCAGCTTGCGCACCGGGGCGAGCGCCTTGGCCGGAAGCCAGCCCTCGTTGAGCCGGGTCAACGGCCGCGCCGTTCCGCCCTTGAGCGCGTAAACGTCGGGCGGCCGGGTGGCGTCGCCGCCGGTCCAGGCTATCGTTCCGTTGCGCCCGACGCTGAACGCGCCGCCGGTGTAGGGCCGGTCGAACCCCGCGCCGGCGAGGCCCGCAGCAAGCTCGCGCAACGAACCGTCGAGACCGACCCGGCCGAGCTTCTTGACCCCCTGCTCGTCGTACGAGACCACCAGCGAGCGGCCGTCGGGCGCCCACTGCGCGGCGTCGATGTCGCGATCGAGCGCGGCGGTGAGCGAGCGCGCGCCGCTGCCGTCGCGGTTCATCACGTAGAGCTCGGTCGCCTCGTAGGTCCGGCGGGCGTCGTCGAAGCCGAGGTAGGCGATGCGGCGGCCGTCGGGCGAGGGCAGCGGGTTGGCGTCGGGCCCGTCGCGCGCGGTCAGCGGCTCGATCGCGCCGCCGGCGACGTCGAGCGCGTAGATCTCGGAATTGTTGAAGTCGCGCTGCCAGTCGGGCTTGCGGACCGCGCTGAACAGCAGCGTGCCGCCGTCGGGGGTCCACTCGGGCGCGCCGTCGTCGCCGAACGCGCCGAAGGTCATCTGGCGCGGCGCGCCGCCGTCGGCCGCGACCACGAAGATGCGGGCGTGGCCGGGCTTGATGTAGCCGCCCTCGTCGGTGCGGTATGTCGCGCGGTCGTAGATCTCGAGCGGCGGCGCCCATTGCGCGCCTTCCGGCTTGTCGGGCGCCTTGCCCAGCTTGAGGCCCTCGCCGGGCACCCGCATGGTGTAGGCGATGCTCCGCCCATCGGGCGACCAGGCCAGGCTCTGCGGCGCGTCGGGAAGCGCGGTGATCCGGCTCGCCGCGCCCGTATCGAGCCAGCGGACGTGGAGCTGGGCGCCGCCCTCGTCGGTCGAGGAATAGGCGATGCGGCCGCCGTCGGGCGACCACCGCGGCATCGTGTAACGGCCCGGTCCGGTGACCAGCGGGCGCTGGCGGCCGGTGGCGGCGTCGACCACCCAGATGCTCATCCGGTTACGATCGGTCATCACGTCGCCGCTCTGGCGGACGTAGGCGATCTGCCGGCCGTCGGGGCTGACTTGCGGGTCGCGCGCGGCCTCGAGCTTGAACAGGTCGGCCCCGGTGAACGCGGCGACCGGTCCGTCGCCCATTTGCGCGAAGGCGGGTAGCGGCGTCAGCGCGAGCGCGATCGCCAAGGAGAATCGGATCATGATGGGTTACCCTCCAATTCGGGCGAACCTAGCCGTCGCTGGCGATGCGGCAAGCGGCAACCGGCGGGCCATCTGCAATAAAAAACCACCTGGTGCGTCGCACCAGGTGGCCAAGGTTCAGGGAGGAGGTGCGCTCGCGCGCACCGATCCGGCCGGGCCATGAGGGGAGCGCCGGCCGAACCCTACGAAGATAGGCCCGCGCCGCGTCCCTGACAAGGGACTCGGCGTGAATTAATTTCCGGCTAACTCAAGCGGTTAGGGCGATCCGGCGTCAGTTGACCGCCTCCGGCTTGGCCGCGCTCGGCACTTGCGGGCCTTTGCCCAGCGCCTGCTGGCGGGCGAAGATGTCGCGCATCAGCTCGAGCGAGAACAAGTGGGCGTAGATCAGCGAGAGCAGCCCGCTCTGGTTCCAGCCGCGCAGCACGTCGCCGCGGACCTCGCGCAGCTTCTCCTGGTTGATCATCTGGAACCCGCGATAGATGAACGGCGCCTCGACGCCCTCCTGCTGGATCGCGACCTCGCCCTCCATCAGCAGGTCGTGCTTCTTGAGCTCTTCGATGAACTGCCCGGTGCGCTGCCCGGCCTGCTCGAAGCTCTCGCAGAAGTTGAGCGCGTTCTTGGTGCCTTCGCTCGGCTGGTTGTCGACGAACAGCGGCTCGCCGTCGGAAAAGTCGCCGACCATGTCGCAGGTCGGGTCGAAGCACAGCGACAGCTCCTCGGTGTCGGGAGTGAGCTTGGCGAGGAGGAATGGGTAACGGCGGATGTAGGCGGGGAGATAGACCGGGGCGTCGAACTTGCCCTCGGCGTTGACGAAGACGTTGACCCCTTCGTTGAGGCCCATCAGCGCGAGCGGGACGGGGTTGTCGCCGCTGGCGAAGATGATCGGGAAGTGACGCTGCGCCTGGGGGAATTCCTCGACCGTCAGCGGGATCGCGTGCTGGCCGATCAGCCACGGCGCCGCATCCATGCTGCGCGCGCGCCAGGTCGCGTGATCGCGGCTGTTGAGCGGCATCAGATCCTTGTAGAACAGGGGAAGGTTGGCTTGTGGCGCGCTGGCCATGGAAACTCTCCGTCAGGGTGCTGGAACTGCGGCGGTGAGACCGGCCGCGGAAAGCGCGCGCTTTAGGGCGTTCGGATAATCGGCGCAAGTTTGGGGGACAGACTCTAAAGCAGCTTGCCCGGGTTCATGATTCCCAGCGGGTCGAGCGCGGCCTTGACCTTGCCCATCAGCGCCAGCGCGACCGGGTCGCCGAGGCGCCGCAATTCGTCGCGCTTCAACTGGCCGATGCCGTGCTCGGCCGAGATCGAACCGCGCCACTTGGCGACGAGATCGTGGACGAAGCGGCTGATCGCCTTGCCTTCTCCCTCCTGCCACGCCGGGCCGCCAACGCCGGGCGGGGCGATCACGTGAAAGTGGACGTTGCCGTCGCCGAGATGCCCGAAGGCGACCGCGCGGGTGTGGGGAAACGCCGCTTCGACGGCCGGGACCGCTTCGTCGACGAAGTCCGGGACGCTGGCCAGCGGCACGCTGACGTCGTGCTGGACCGCGGGCCCGGCGGCGCGCTCGGCCGGGGCGATCATCTCGCGCAGTTGCCAGAACGCTTCGGCCTGGGCCTCGTTCTGGGCGATCGCGGCGTCCTCGATCAGCCCCGCCTCGAAAGCCCCGGTCAGCATCGCTTCGGCGCGCGCCGCGAGGCCGTCGGCGTCGGTCGCGCCGGTGTCGAGCTCGATCAGCGCGTGCCAGGCGTGGGGTCCCGTCAGTGGTGCGCGGGCGTCGGGGAGGAACCGCAACACGTTGGCGAGGCAGTGATCGGGCATGACCTCGAAGCCTTCGAGCGCGTCGCCTTCTGCCGCCTGGCAATGCAGCAGCAGCTCGCGCGCCGCGGCGATCGACTCGAGCCCCGCCCAGACCACGCTGCGCGCCGCGACCGCGGGCTCGAGCTTGAGCGTCGCCGCGGTGACGATGCCGAGGGTCCCTTCCGAGCCGATCAGCAGCTGCTTCAAATCGAAGCCGCGGTTGTCCTTCTTGAGCGGGGTCAACGCGTCGAACACCGAGCCGTCCGGCAGCACCGCCTCGAGCCCCAGCACCAGCGCGCGCATCGAGCCGTGGCGCAGCACCTGGGTGCCGCCGGCGTTGGTCGCGACGAGTCCGCCGACGGTCGCCGAGCCCTTGCCGCCGAGCGACAGCGGGAAGCGAAGACCAGCATCATCGGCGGCGTGGTGCAGCGTCTCGAGGATCACTCCCGCCTCGCACACCGCCTGGCGGCCTCGACCAGCTCGGGATCGCGGGTCAATCCGCGCTCGCCGAGGATCGCCCGCGCCGCCGCGAGGAATGCCTGGGGGTCGTCCATCGCACCACCTATGCCACGATCGGCGCTTGCCGCGACAGGGTTAAGCCGACATTCAACCGTTCCGGGTAACTCCTCGCCACAGTGTCGCCGCAATTGCGCCTCGGACGGGCGCGCCGAGCCGGAGCCGAGCGCAAGCGCAATGTCGTCGTTGATGGTCTTCGTCGCTCCGCTGGTGCTCGCCGCCGCCGCGCCGCAAGCTACCCCGCCGGCCGAGCCGCACGATGACTATGTTATCGAGTGGTCGCTGAGCGCGATCGCGCTGCCCGGCTTCGCCCCGCCCGCGCCCGAGGGCCGCGGGGTGTGGAGCGCGGTCGCCGATTCGTTTCGCGCCGACCCGGTCGAGCAAGTGCGGATCGAGGAGCGCGTGGTCATCCGCATCACCCCGCTGGGGCCGCAGCGTCAGATGCTCGCCGATCTCCCCCGCGCCCCGCTGGCGAGCCGCTTTTCCGAGCGGAAGGTCGGCAAGTGCCTCAAGGTCGCGGGGATCGCCGGGGTCCAGATCGGCGGCGACGACCGCCTGATGCTGTTCATGCGCGACCAGCGGCTGATCGGCGCGAGCCTCGACAAGGCGTGCCGCGCGCGCGATTTCTATTCGGGCTTCTACGTCGAGCAGAGCCGCGACGGAAAGCTCTGCGTCGACCGCGACATGATCCATTCGCGCAGCGGCACCAGCTGTTCGGTCAGCCGCCTGCGCCAGCTTGTCGCGCTCGACGAGTAGACCCCGTTTATTGACTTTCCGCGCGATTCGGGCATAGGCCCACGCGATCTTGTTGCAGTGCAACAGGAGCTGCGCGGGAAACGGCCTTGCGGCCAGCGCGCCCCTCTATTTCGGATTACCCAATGAGTTTTGCCGATCTCGGCCTTTCCGACGAATTGCTGGCGGCGGTTTCCGCCAAAGGCTACGACACGCCCACCCCGATCCAGGCGCAGGCGATCCCCAGCGTGCTGATGATGCGCGACATCATCGGCATCGCCCAGACCGGCACCGGCAAGACCGGCAGCTTCGTGCTGCCGATGATCGACATCCTCGCCCACGGCCGCCGCCGCGCGCTGATGCCGCGCAGCCTGATCCTCGAGCCGACGCGCGAGCTCGCCGCGCAAGTCGCCGACGAATTCCGGATGTACGGCGCCAACCACGACCTCAAGATGGCGCTGCTGATCGGCGGGGTGCAGATGGGCGACCAGCTCAAGGCGCTGAGCGAAGGGGTCGACGTGCTGATCGCGACTCCCGGCCGGCTGATGGACTTGTTCGATCGCGGCAAGATCCTGCTCACCGGGTGCAACCTCTTGGTCATCGACGAAGCCGACCGGATGCTCGACATGGGGTTCATCCCCGACATCGAGACGATCTGCACCAAGCTTCCCGCGCAGCGCCAGACGCTGCTGTTCTCGGCGACGATGCCCAAGCCGATCAAGAGCCTGGCGGACCGGTTCCTGAGCAACCCCAGGACCATCGAGGTCGCCCGGCCGGCGACGGCCAACGAGAATATCGCCCAGTTCAAGGTTCCGGTGCAGACGCGGACCAAGCGCGAAACGCTGCGTGGGCTGCTGCGCAGCGACGACGTTTCGACCGCGCTCGTCTTCTGCAACCGCAAGACCACGGTCCGCGAGCTGGCCAAGAGCCTCAAGAGCCACGGCTTTTCCGCGGGCGAAATCCACGGCGACATGGACCAGTCGTCGCGCAACGCCGAGCTTGCCCGGTTCAAGGAGGGGACGATCAGCATCCTCGTCGCCAGCGACGTCGCGGCGCGCGGGCTCGACGTCAAAGGGGTCAGCCACGTTTTCAACTTCGACACCCCCTGGCACCCCGACGACTATATCCACCGCATCGGGCGGACCGGCCGCGCCGGCGCCAAGGGCCGCGCCTTCACCCTGGTCGCGCCCGAGGACGCCGAGGCGATCGACAGCGTCGAGAAGCTGACCGGGATCAAGATCCCGCTGCTCGAAGGCGCGCCGGCAAACGAGCCGGCGCCCGATCGTCCGAGGCGCGAGGAGCGCCCGCGGCGCGAGGATCGCGCCGAGCGCCGTCCGCGCGAAGCCCGGCCGGAGCGCGACGAGCGCCGCGCGCCCGCGCAGGAACGTCGCCCGGACAAGCCGCGTCCGAGCCCTCAGCCGCCACGCGAGGAGGTCGACGACGGCGAGTGGAACGGCCCCGTCCCGGGGTTCCTGACGCTTTCGGCAGGAACCTGACTACCAACTCCTACAAGTTCTTCTCGTTGCTCCCGCCCTTGCGGCCTTCGCGGTCGCGGGCGTTCGAGCGGTTGGGATTCTGCTTCTTCCGCTCCTGCCGACGCGGGTTGTCGCTGCTGCTGCCGAAGTGCTCCTTGCCGGCCTTGGTGTTGTGGGTCTCGCTGGCCATGATCGCGCTCCTTCGCCCGGACAACGGGCGAGGGGGATTGCGGTTTCTCAGTCCGCCGGCTTGACGAAGCTGTCGATCACCCGCTTGCGGCCGGTCGTTTCGAACTCGATCTCGAGCTTGTTGCCTTCCTGGCCGAGCACCTCGCCGTAGCCGAACTTGTCGTGGAACACGCGCATGCCGATGGCGACGTCGGCGCGCGGCTTGGCGGCGAAGCTCGCCGCGCTGCGTCCGGGCTCGGCGATCCGCTTGGGCGCGGGATCGTAGCCGGTGGCGACCGCGCGCTGCCAGCCGGGGCCACGGGTGGCCGTCCGTCCCGGCCGGTCGCGGGCGACATGGGCGAACGGATCGTCGTGCTCGCTGAATTGCGCGCGCCACAAGCTGGCGCCGCCGGTCAGCGTGGTCTCCTGCTCGACATGCGCGCCGGGCAGCTCGGCGATGAACCGGCTCGGGATCGAGCTGGTCCACTGGCCGTAGATGCGCCGGTTGGCGGCGTGGAGGATCGTGCAGCGCACTTTCGCGCGGGTGATCGCGACATAAGCGAGGCGGCGCTCCTCCTCGAGGCTGGCCAGCCCGCCTTCGTCCATCGCCCGCTGCGACGGGAACACCCCTTCCTCCCACCCGGGCAGGAACACGTGGTCGAACTCCAGCCCCTTGGCCGCGTGGATCGTCATGATCGTAATCTTGTCGGCCTCGGCGTCGGCGTCGTTGTCCATCACCAGGCTGACGTGCTCGAGGAACCCGCCGAGCGTCTCGTATTCCTCCATCGCTCGCGCCAGCTCGGAGAGGTTCTCCAGCCTGCTCGCCGCCTCGACGCTCTTCTCGGCCTGGAGCACCGCGGTGTAGCCCGATTCGTCGAGGATCGTGCGGGCCAGCTCGCTCGGAACCAGCGCGCCCGCGGCGTCGCGCCAGCGGGCGAAGTCGCGCATCAGCGCGGCGAGGCTGTTGCGCGCGCGCGCCGGCAGCTCATCTGTATCGCACAGCTCGATCGCCGCGGCGGCGAGCGGCAGCCGGCGCGCGCGGGCGAGCTGGTGCAGCGTCGCGATCGCCTTGTCGCCGAGCCCGCGCTTGGGGGTGTTGACGATCCGCTCGAAGGCGAGGTCGTCGGCCGGCTGGGCGATCACCCTGAGATAGGCCAGCGCATCCCGGATCTCGGCGCGCTCGTAAAAGCGGAAGCCGCCGACGATGCGGTAGTTCAGGCCGATGGCGATGAAGCGGTCCTCGAACTCGCGGGTCTGGAACTGGGCGCGGACCAGGATCGCGACGTCGTTGAGGCTGACCCCGCGGCGGATCAGGCCTTCGGCCTCCTCGCCGATGCGGCGAGCCTCCTCGGGCCCGTCCCACACCCCGATCACGCGGACCTTGTCGCCGGCGTTGCGGCTGGTCCACAGCGTCTTGCCGAGCCGCGCGCTGTTGGCCCCGATCAGCCCCGAGGCGGCGGCGAGGATGTCGGGGGTCGAGCGGTAGTTCTGCTCGAGCCGGATCACCTTGGCCCCGGGAAAGTCGGTCTCGAAGCGCAGGATGTTGGCGACCTCGGCGCCGCGCCACGAGTAGATCGACTGGTCGTCGTCGCCGACCACGCAGAGGTTCTTGCGCGCCTGCGCGATCAGCCGCAGCCACAAATACTGCACCGCGTTGGTGTCCTGGTACTCGTCGACCAGCACGTACTTGAAGCGCTGCTGGTAATGCTCGAGCACATCGCGGTTCGACCGGAAGATGTTGAGCATGTGCAGCATGAGGTCGCCGAAGTCGCAGGCGTTGAGCGCCTTCAGCCGGTCTTGGTAGAGCTGGTAGAACCGCTGCCCCTTGCCGTTGGCGTAAAGCTCGTTCTCGACCGCGTCGAGATCGCCCGGGTTCAGGCCGCGGTTCTTCCACTTGTCGATCAGCCCGGCGAGCTGGCGCGCGGGCCAGCGCTTCTCGTCGAGATCGTTGGCGACGATCAGCTGCTTCATCAAGCGCAGCTGATCGTCGGTGTCGATGATCGTGTAGTTCGATTGCAGCCCGGACAGCTCGGCGTGGCGGCGCAGCATCCGCGCGGCGATCGCGTGGAAGGTGCCGAGCCACGGCATCCCCTCGACCGCCGGGCCGATCAGCTGGCCGACCCGCTCGCGCATCTCGCGCGCCGCCTTGTTGGTGAAGGTGACGCAGAGGATCTCGCTCGGCCAGGCGCGGCGCGACCAGACCAGGTGCGCGAGCCGCGCGGTCAGCGCCGCGGTCTTGCCGGTGCCCGCGCCGGCAAGCATCAGCAACGGGCCCTCGGTGGTCAGCACCGCCTCGCGCTGCGGCGGGTTGAGCCCGTCGAGCCACTCCGGAGGCCGCTCGGGCGCGGCCGCGGGGACAAGGGGAGCGCTCTCGGCCATCCGCGAACAGGTAGGGAACGCGGGGCTTCCAGGCAAGGCCGGCGCCGGAACCATCGCGCTTTCGCCGCGTAGTTCCCGCGACGGAGCCGCATACCGCAAGGAGATTCCCATGCGTACCCTTCTGCTGGCCAGCGCCGCGACGCTCACCGCGATCGCCGCCGCGCCCGCGCTGATGGCGCAGACCACGACCACCACCACGACGATGACCACCGCCGACGGGCGGACCTACACGATGACCACCGAGCAGCGGACCTCGTACGACGGCTGGCCGATGGAGCAGCGCACGGTGTTCGACGCGTGGCCCAACGATTACCAGGTCTATTACTGGACGCTGACCCCGGTCCAGCAAACCGGCTGGTGGCGCCTGACCGACGCGCAGCGCGCGCAGATTTTCGCGATGGCGCCCGAGGCGCGGGTCGCGGCGTGGCAATCGATCGAGACGCAGCTCGCCGCCGCCGGCACCGCCAACGCGGCCAACGCCGCGGTCTCGCCCTCAACCACAACCACCACCACCACGACGTCGGGGACGATGACCACGCCCGAGACGACCGTGGTGACGACCACCACCGGCAACTGGACCCCGCCGCCGGCGGCGACGATGAACAAGGACTACCCGGTGTGCTCGCGCACCGTCACCGACAGCTGCCAGAACCCCGGCGAGGGCGGCGCCCCGGGCCGCTCGCGCGCGCTCAAGTACTGGCCGGGCAAGCCCGCCAGCGAGGGCGGCAAATGACAGTTTAACGCAAGAGCCCGTTAATGGGTCGCCTCAAGGGCGTCGGGAAACCGGCGCCCTTTTGCGTTGGGTCAGGCCTCGCGGCGCAGCATTGTCAGCTTGGCCTTGCCGACGCGGCGTTCGGCTTGCGCGGCAAATCCTTTGACCGCGACC
>JAIVIY010000142.1 GCA_020200285.1 Novosphingobium sp.
TGCATGGCGCCAGACTAGCGTCATCCGAATCCCCCATCACGCCCGCGAGCGTCATTCCCGTAGCGGTGCGTTGCGAGGCCTTCGTGACTCTCGCACGACCGGCGACCTGTTCTGTTCTGATTGAGAACTGCTTGGGACCTGGGGGCGGTGCTGTCAACCGCGCGTTAAGTGATTCTTGGGTCTCGCCATTCAGCCGGATGCATTTGTTCGGGAAAGGAAATCCGCCCATGGTCGGGCCTCGGGCGCGGCGCTGCGATGGGGCGCCCACTGGGTTTCGAGCAGCGCGCGCGCTTGCGCTTCGGACATCCCGCGGCGCTCGCGGTGGTAGCGGTAGAAGAACGCCGAGACCCGGTAGTTCATGATGCAGTGGACGTGGACCGGCGCATCGCCCGCCGCCTCGAGCGCGGCGACGAATTCATCGTAGTGCTCGTCGCTTGGGTTCCCGAACGGTACCGGAATATGCGTGTAACCAACGTCGCGCGCGGCGAGCTTGCCGGCTTCGTCGGGCAGCGCTTCGGGATGATCGTCGAGCGCGAGGTTGATGACGTGGGCGACGCCGATCGCTCCAAGCGCGTCGAGGTCGTCGTCGCGGATGCGGCCCGAGGTTGTGGTCCGCGCGTCGAGGCGCTGAAAGTTGCGAATCCCGGGGGCGTCTTCGGCCATGCCCCGACGATACAGCCTCAGGCCAGCGTGCGGAAGGTGATCGAGCGGCGGCTCCGTTCGACCGGCGCGATCGAATGCTCCCATTCGCGCCGGACTTCGCCGTCGAGCAGGTAGGCCGAGCCCGACGCAAGCGGCAGCGCGCGGCGCTCGAAGCCGGTGGCGGTGCGCCGGCGCAGCCGCAGCGTGACCGGCCCGCCGAGCGAGACGCCGACGACCTTGCCGAATTGCGGCCGGTCGCGGTGCCAGCCGATTCCGGCGCCGGGATCGTAGCGGATCAGCAGCGCCTGGACGAGCGCGGCCGGCTCGACCCCTGCGAACACCGCGGCGCGCTCGCGCAGCGGCAGCAGCCAGTCGGGCAGCGGCGGAGCATCGAGCACGCGGCCGCGGCTGAAGTCGTAGGCGTAGCCGAACGACGCGGTCAGCCGCTTGCCCTCCCAGCCGTGGAACTGGAACGGCGAGAGTGCTTCGGCGTCGATCCGCACGGCCAGCGCGGCCTGCTCGGCGGGGGGAAGGAACCCCTCGGTGAAGCGCAACCCCGGCACGACCGGCGCGGGC
Source organism: Novosphingobium sp. (assembly GCA_020200285.1). Lineage (GTDB taxonomy): Bacteria > Pseudomonadota > Alphaproteobacteria > Sphingomonadales > Sphingomonadaceae > Novosphingobium. Next base: position 1,219 of record JAIVIY010000142.1, read on the forward strand.
GCGAAAAGATCGAGTTGGGACAACGACATGGGGTCCATATGGGAACATCTCCCCGGAACGGGGAGGTGTCAGGAGCGCCGATCACCTCGCGCGGTCACCTCACGCCACAAGCCCTTGCCGCCGAGTTTCGCCACCCGCTCGCCCAGCCTCCGCGCCCAGTAGGCGTCGTTGCCGAACTCGCTGCGCCAGCCCATCAGCGCGCGGGTGTGGCGGTTGAGCGGGTATTCCATGGTGAAGCCGATCGCGCCGTGGACGCGGTGGAGGATCGGCACCGCGACGTCGATCGCACGGTTCATCCGCCACTTGGCCGCGGCGATCTCTAAGCTCGCGTCGCCCGCATCGAACGCCTGAGCCGCGGCCTGCCCTGCGGCGAGCACCGCGGCGATCTCGGAGCTGGCCGCGGCCAGCGCCTGCTGGACCGCCTGAAACTTTCCCAGCGGCTTGCCGAATTGGACGCGGGTGTTGACGTGCTCGATCGCCAGCCCGAACCCCGCCTCGAGCGCGCCGGCGGCTTGCGCGATGCGCACGAACGCCCCGTTGGCGCGCAAGTCGGCATTGCTCTGAACGGCGACCTCGAATCCTTCTATCCCGCCCAGCCGGTCGCGCGGTCGGCCGTCGGGCGAAGTTCCCTCGTGCCAATCGCAAATCTCGCCGGCGAGCAGCTTGCCCGGCGCGAGCACCGCGCTGCAATGGCGACCGTAGGCGACCCGGTCGCCGTCGAGCAGCCCGATCGCGCCCTCGGGCGCCGCCACTCCGGCGTCGACGAGAACTTTGTGCGCCACGATCGTCTCGCCGAGGGGCGCGGCCAGCGCATGGCGTCCGGCGAGCCGCAGCACCGCGTAAAGATCGCCCCAGTCGCCGCCGAACCCACCCTTGTCTTCGGGCACGAGCAGCGCGGCGAACCCCGCCTCGGCCAGCCGCGGCCAGGCGGCAGCGAACTCCGCGCCGGCAAGCTCGGCGAACAGGCCCTCGGCCATCTCGGTGAGGAGCTGGCGGTTGTCGCTCACGATCCGCCCCCCGCCATCCCACCACCCCGTTCGCCCTGAGCTTGTCGAAGGGCTGCACTTCCCCTTCGTGCGGTAGCGCGCGAGGCCCGGAGAAAAGGACAGTGCTTCGACAAGCTCAGCATGAGCGGGGTAGGATTTCGGGACATTCGAATCACCGCAGCCCCAGCCCCCGCGCGATGATCCCGCGCAGCACTTCGGGCGTCCCGCCGCGCAAGCTGTAGCTGGGCGACTGGACGAGGATGAAGCTCAGCAGCCGCGCCAGACGACTGTCGTCGGCGAGGTCGATGTTCTCGACCACCACTTGCTTCCAGCCCTGCCCCTCGTCGCCGACCAGCGCATCGAGCGGCACCAGCACGTCTTCGAAGAAAATCTCGTTGAAGTGGTGTTGGCCGGTCATGTCGACGATCGGCCGGACGGTCACGCCGGGCAGGTCGAGGTCGATCATCAGTTGCGACAGGCCCTGCTGGCGCTCGCTGCCCTGCTCGGTGCGCAGAAGAGTGAGCGCGGCGTGGCTCTTGTGCGCGCCGCTGGTCCAGACCTTCTGGCCGTCGACCCGCCAGCCCTCCGGCGTCTTGCGCGCCGAAGTGCGCACGCTGGCGAGGTCGGAGCCGGAGTTGGGTTCGCTGAGCCCGATGCACGCGTAGATCTCGCCGCGCGCCATCCCCGGCAGGTACTTCTGCTTGAGCCGCTCGTTGGCGTACTTGATCAGCAGCGGCCCGGTCTGGCGGTCGGCGATCCAGTGCAGCCCCGCGGGCGCGCCGAGCCCGAGCAGCTCCTCGATCACCACGTAGCGCTCGAGCGGGTGGCGCTGGTGCCCGCCGTACTCCTTCGGCCAGATCATCCCGAGGAAGCCGGCCGCGCCGAGCGCGCGGCTGAACGCCTCGTCGAAGCTGAACCAGCAGTTGGCGCGCTGCTCGATCGACCAGCGGTGCTCGTGCTGCGCGACCAGGTCGCGAATCTGTTGCCGCAACACCGCCACGTCCCCCGGCGGGGCGAATTCGCGCAAGCTGAAGATTTGCATCGCCGGGCTCCCTATGGCAGCGCCCGCGCCGCAACAAGGGTGAGGATGCTGGTGAACCCGTTTCTCGAAGTCGAACGTCGGAACAGGATCGCGATCCTGCGGATGGACCGGGCCGACAGCCTCAATGCGATCGGCACGCTCGAGGATTGCGACAACATCGTCGAGACGCTGTGGGAGCTGGCGCAGGACCGCTCGGTCCACGCCGCGATCCTGACCGGCAAGGGCCGCGCGTTCTGCTCGGGCGGAAACATCAAGGGGATCAAGGAGCGCCAGGGCATCGGCCCGCTCGACCAGCCCGATTCGACCCGCTGGAACTATCGCCGCGGGGTCCAGCGCACGACTCGCGCGTTCCTCGACTGCGAGGTGCCGATCGTCGCGGCGGTCAATGGCCACGCGATCGGGCTCGGGCTCGACCTCGCCTGCCTGTGCGACGTGCGGATCGCGGCCAAGAGCGCGAAGATGGCGGCCAGCTTCATCAAGGTCGGGATCGTCCCCGGCGACGGCGGCGCATGGACGCTGCAACAGATCGTCGGCTATTCCAAAGCGGCCGAGCTGTTCCTCACCGGCGAAACCTTCGATGCGGCAGAAGCGCTACGGATCGGGCTGGTCAGCGAGGTCGCCGACGACGACCAACTGATGGACGCGGCGCTGGCGCTCGCCGGCAAGATCGCCGCCAACCCGGTGCGCGCGCTGCGCCTGACCAAGCGGCTGCTGCGCGAAGGCCAGAAGGGCGACGCCGACCAGGTGCTCGAGCTGTCGGCCGCGTTCCAGGCGATCGTCCACGAGACCCGCGACCATATCGAGGCGGTCACCGCGATCCTCGAGAAGCGCAGCCCCAGCTTCACCGGCCAGTGACACGGGAACTGCGCCCCGGCTGGCGGCTTGTCGGGCCATGACCATCTCGATCGACGCCGAAATCGTCTATTCATTCCCCGAGCCCACCGACTTCCTGCTTCAGATCGAGCCCGCGATCATCCCCGAGCAACGCGTCGACGGCTGGTTCGAATGCACGCTCACCGAACACTTCGCACGGGTCGCCGCGCAAGACACGATCGGCGAGCGGATATGGCTGCGCCACCAGGGCGAGTTCATCGCGAGCTATAAGGGCACGGTCGCGATCGACCGGCTGCTCGCGCCGATCGCGCGGCTGGCCGCGGTCCCGACCCACGAGCTGCCCGGCGAGACGGTGCAATATCTGATGGATTCGCGCTATTGCCCGGCCGACCGCTTCCAGTCGTTCGTCTGCGGCGAGTTCGGCGAGCTCTCGGGCGGGCCGATGATCGAGGCGATGCGCGACTGGATCGCAGACCACTTCGACTATGGCCAAGGCTCGACCGCCACCACCACCGCGCTCGACACGTTCGTCGAGCGCCGCGGAGTGTGCCGCGACTACGCCCACGTGCTGATCACTTTCGCCCGCGCCGCGGCGATCCCCGCGCGCTTCGCCAGCGTCTATGCCCCCGACGTCGAGCCCAAGGACTTCCACGCGGTCGCCGAAGTGTTCCTGGCCGATCCGACGCTCTCCCTGGGCGGCGGCGCCTGGCACATGGTCGACCCCACCGGGATGGCCGAGCCCGCCGACATCGCCAAGATCGGGATCGGCCGCGACGCTGCCGACGTCAGCTTCCTGACCAGCTACGGTCCGGCCGAGATGAAGTCGAAATCGATCGAGGTGCGGCGGATCGGCGGCTAGCGCCACTCCCTTATCACGCGGCGACCAAGCCTGGATCGCGGCCGATCGCGAGCAAGTCGCCGTTGCTCCGCCAGCTGGCCAGGTTGAAGTTGACCGAGCCGAACAACACCGTCTCGCCGTCGACGATCGCCGCCTTGGCGTGGGTCATCCCGGGCAGCAGCGCGAGCTCGAGCGCCGGCGCAGCGTGCGCGACCGCGAACAGGTAGTCGCGCACCAGCGGCTTGTTGTTGACCCCGGGCGTGTAGATCGTGACTTGCGCTCCGTTCCGCGCTGCCTCGGCCAGCGCCCCGGTGAACGGCAAGGTGGGGTAGGCGCCGATCATCTCCACCGAACGGCGCGCGCCGGCGAACAGCGCCATGACCGGAGCGAGCGCGGCTTCGTTGCTTTCACCGTCCAATGCGATCAGCTCCAGCCTGCCGACCCGCGCCGCCGCACAACGCGGCCGGCCCGCGCGGTCGGCGGCAAATGCGGCGGCGAGGAACTCGGCGGCTCGCGCGTCGAGGATCCGCACCATCGCATCGTGCCAGGCGAAGTTGTGGTCGGAAAAATTGATCCCGCCGAGATAGGCGACGTCGTCGATAACCAGCAGCTTCTTGTGGTTGCGCAAGGGAAAGCGCAGCGGGTTGCGCCCGACCGGGTTGGTCACCGCCACCGATACCCCGCCGGCCGCGAGCCGGTCGAGCAAGCGGCGGGTCGCGCGCGCCTCGTCGCGCAGCGGTTTGGCCCGCCACGGCAGCCAAGGCAGCAGCGTGTCGTTGGTCACGTGGAGCGAGTAGGCGTCGACCAGCAGGCAGCGCTCGCGCGCCGTGCTGGCCAGCAGCGCGGCGCCGAGCGCCTCGCCGGCGGCGTCGCCCTCGCAGCTCATCGTCTGGACCAGAACCCGGTGACGCGCCCGCGCAATGTCTCGGCTGGCGCGCTCCCAGAATGCCGCCGCGCCCACCAGACTCTCGAACCGATCGAGCGGCGCGACGGGGCCCGGCCCTGGGAGGAAGTCGTCGCGCCGCATCGCTCTTGCGTAGCGTTGTCAGCCCCTGCTCGGACTGGCAAGCGAACGGGAGATGCCGCCCCCCGATCGCCCGCCGGCGTTGCGCCAGAATGACCGGTTACGCGTGCTGCTATTGCTGAGTTCGCTCCACGGCGGCGGGGCGGAGCGGGTCGCGGTGCACTTGCACCGGCGGCTCGACCCGGCGCGGTTCGACGTGCGGATGGGCCTGCTGCGCGCCGCGGGTCCCTATTTCGGCGGGGTCGACCGCGCGCGCTTGCTCGTCGCCGGCGAGGGCGATCGCTTCGATTTCGACGGCTCCAATAGCAGCCATTTTGCGCCGATGAAGCTGCTGCGCGGCGCGATCGCCGCGCCGCGGGCGTTCCGGGAGATGATCGACGAGGTTCGCCCGCACGTCGTGCTGAGCTTCCTCAAGGGCACCAACCTGATCGTCTGGCGCGCGCTCGCCGGCGCGCGGCCGCGTCCGAAATGGATCGCGCGCGAAGGCAGCAACGTGCTCGCGGTGATCCGCGACGAGGCGCCCTTCCCGCTCGCCGCGCGCACGGTGGCCGCGCTGACCGCGCGCGCTTACCGGCGCGCCGACCGCGTGCTGGCGATCGCCGACCGGCTACGGCGCGACATCGCCCGCGATCTCCGCCTCGATCCGCGCACGGTCGAGGCGATTCATAACCCGGTCGACATCGCGGGCGTTCATGAAGCCGCGAAAGCGCACGTGGCGGATCGCCCGAACAAGCGGTTCGTGCTCGCCGCCGGACGACTCGAGTACCAGAAGGGTTTCGACCTTCTGTTGCGCGCCTTCGCCGCGAGCGGCGTGGCGGCGACGCATGATCTCGTCATCCTTGGCCAAGGCAGCCTCGCCGCGGAACTCGAGACTCTCGCCGCCGAACTCGGGATCGCCAGCCGGGTCCACTGGCCCGGCTTCCAGGCCAACCCGTTCGCGTGGATGGCGGCGTGCGAGCTGTTCGTCCTGCCCTCGCGCTGGGAGGGCTTCGGCAACGTCCTGGCCGAGGCGATGGCCGCCGGCGCGCCGGTGCTGGCGGCGGATTGCGACTACGGGCCGGGCGAGATCGTCACGCATGGCGAAAGCGGCTGGCTGGTCGCGCCGGACAGCGCCGAAGCCCTGACCGCGGGCCTGCGACGGCTGCTGGGCGACGCCGCCCTGCGCGATCGGTTGGCCGCAGGCGCGCGGCGCGAATCCGAGCGCTTCGCCATCGAGCCGATCGTCGGACGCTACGCCGCGCTACTCGACGAGGTGGCCGGGCGCTAGGCCAGCCCCTTCATCAGGTCGACGCGCGAGGCGTCGCCGACCTGGCTGCCGCCGTCAACGTCGATGATCGTGCCGGTGACGTAAGCCGCGGCATCCGAGCACAACCACACCGCCGCCTCGGCGATCTCGCCGATTTCGCCCCAGCGCTTGGCCGCGATCCGGGCGAAGTGCTTGTCCTGGGTCGAAGCGTCGGGCGCGAGCCGGGCCATGCCCTCGGTCCCGGCGATCGGCCCCGGCGAAATGCCGTTGACCCGCACCTCCGGCCCCCACTCCAATGCGAGCACGCGGACCAGCTGGTTGATGCCCGCCTTGGCCGCGCAGGCGTGCGCCTGGAGCGCCATCGCATTGACCGCCTGGCCCGCGGTGATCGCAATCAGCGAAGCGCCCGGAAGATTCAGCAGGTCGTGGCAACCGCGGAACACGTTGAAAGTGCCGATCAGGTCGATGTCGACCACCGCCTTGAAGGCGTTGGCGCTCATCCCCAGCACGGGCGCGAGGAAGTTCCCCGCTGCGCCCGAGACGACGAAGTCCATCGGACCCAGCTCGTTACGCACCCGCTCCATCGCCGCGCGGGTGGCGGCGAAGTCGCGGACGTCGGCGGTCAGCGCCAATGCACCGATGCCGTCGGCCGCGGCCTGCGCCTTCTCGGGATTGCGCCCGAGGATCGCGACTTTGGCACCGAGCTCGGCGAACCGCGCGGCGATGCCGAGGTTGATGCCGGAAGTGCCGCCCGCGACGAACGCGACTTTGCCGGCAAAGAGGTCGGGACGGAATGGTGATGGCATTTTTCACTCTCCCACATCCGCTCGGGACGAGCGGGTTTTCGAATCTACCGCGGCGCCATCCTTATCGCCCCGTCCAGACGTATTGCCTGGCCGTTGAAGTAGCCGTTACGAACCAGCTCCATCATGAGACTGGCGAATTCCTCGGGTTTGCCCAGGCGCTTCGGAAACGGGACCGACGCCGCCAGGCTATCCAACACGTTCTGCTTGGCGCCGAGCATCAGCGGCGTGGCGAAGATCCCCGGCATGATTGAGTTGACCCGGATCCCGAGGTCCATGAGGTCGCGCGCCAGCGGCAGCACCAGGCCGTTCACGCCGGCCTTGGCCGAGCCGTAGGTGACCTGGCCGATCTGCGCGTCCTGCGCCGCGACCGAAGCGGTCAAGGTGATCACCCCGCGCTCGCCGTCCTCGAGCGGTTCCAAGCCCGCCATGCCCTCGGCCGAGAGCGAGGCGATGCGGTAGCTGGCGACGAGGATGCCCTGGACGCCATACTCGTAGTCCTCGGTCGACAGCCGCTTGAGGCGGCCCGCCTCCTTGTCGAAGGCGAGCGTCTTGCCGCGGCGGCTGGTCATCGCGCAGTGAACGCAGATGCGCTCCTGCCCGTGCGCGGCGCGCGCCTTGGCGAAGCCGGCGACCACCGAATCCTCCGTTGTGATGTCGACGTTGCAGAACACCCCGCCGATCGCGCTGGCGACTTCCTCGCCCTGCTCGGCGTTGACGTCGAACACCGCGACCTTGGCGCCCGCCGCCGCCAGCGCCTCGGCGCTCGCCTTGCCCAGGCCTGAGGCCGCGCCGGTGACGACCGCGGCGGTGGTCGAATCGATCCGCATTGCGCTTCCCTCTTAATCGGGCGATTAAACGCCCCTGCCCCAGCCGTAAGGAGTCTGCAAGCCCATGACCGCCACGAGCACGCCCACTCCGGCCTGGGGCGCGACCGCGCCCGAATCCGGCCTCGCCCCGCTAGCCATCGAGCGCCGCGCATTGCGCGACGAGGACGTGGCGATCGACATCGCCTTTTGCGGCGTCTGCCATTCGGACTTGCACGCCGCGCGCAACGACTGGGGACGAACCAAATATCCGTTCGTCCCGGGCCACGAAATCGTCGGCACCGTCCGCGCGGTCGGCGCGGGCGTGACCCGCTTCGCGCCGGGCAACCGCGTCGCCATCGGCACGATCGTCGACAGCTGCCGCAAGTGCGACGCCTGTGCCGATGACGAGGAGCAGTACTGCCGCGAGGGCGTGACCGGCACCTACAACTCGACCGACCGCATCGACGGCTCGCCGACTTACGGCGGCTATTCCAAGGCGATCGTGGTCGCCGAGCCCTACGTCCTCAAGCTGCCCGACTGCCTCGACATGGCCCGCGCCGCGCCGCTGCTGTGCGCGGGGATCACGATGTATTCGCCGCTCAAGAACTGGAACGTCGGCCCGGGCAGCAAAGTCGGGGTGATCGGGCTCGGCGGGCTCGGCCACATGGGGGTCAAGTTCGCCAAGGCGCTGGGCGCCGAGGTCACGATGATCACCACCTCGCCCGAGAAAGGCGCCGATGCGCAGAAGCTCGGCGCCGACCATGTGCTGGTTTCGACCGACAAGGCAGCGATGCGTGCGGCCTCGCGCAGCTTCGACTTCCTGCTCGACACCATCCCGGTCGCGCACGACGTGACGCGATACCTGTTCCTGCTCGATCGAAAGGGCACGCTATGCATCGTCGGCGCGATCGACATGCTGCCGAGCTTCCATTCGGGGCTGCTGCTCGGCGGTCAGAAGGCGGTCGCCGGTTCGGGCGTCGGCGGGATCGCCCAGACCCAGGAGATGCTCGATCTGTGCGCCGAAAAGGGCATTCACGCCGAGTGCGATGTGATCCCGATTGCCGAGATCAACGCGGCGTTCGAGCGGATGGAGAAAGCTGACGTCAAATACCGCTTCGTGATCGACATGGCGACGCTTTGACAGGCGACGTCAGCGCGTGGCCTTCGACGGACGCCCGCTGCGCGGGCTGCTCAGGCTGAGCGGACCCGGGTGCCCGACCGGAAAAACATCGGGTCAGGCTGAGCTTGTCGAAGCCCACGCGCCGACGCTGGCCACAATCAATTACAGCGACTGCCCGTCGTCGATCGTCAGCTCGGCGCCGGTGACGTGCGCCGCCAGATCCGAGGCGAAGAACAGCAGCGGGGCGTCCATCGCCTCGATCGGCGTCAGCGCCCCGGTGATCAGCGCCACCCGGCCGGTCAGGTCGAAGACGGGAAGCGCGGGCCCGCTCAAGGCTGGCCCGCCCCGAACACCCCCCTCATCTGCTTGCGGATGCGCCCCGGCATCCACCGCGAGGCGAACGCCAGCCGGCGCGCTGTCTTGCCCACGGTGTGGTGGAGCTTGGGCGAGCGGACCGCGTTCCAGGCGGCGTCGGCGACGACTTCGACCGGTGTGAACTCGAGCCCCGATTCGATCACCTTGTCGCGCTTCGAGGCGTTGCTGCCGCGCTGCGCGGGGCTGTGCAGCAGCGGCGTGTCGATGAACCCGGGCATCAGGTCGCGGACATTGATCCCGTCCGCCGCCCA
>JAIVIY010000143.1 GCA_020200285.1 Novosphingobium sp.
TTCTTGCCGCCGCCGGACATCGCGTTGACCGTCGCCCAGGCGCGGCCCTCGGCCTCCTTCTTGGACACGCCGCGGTCCTCATAGCCTTCCTCGATGTGCTCGGCCTGGCGCTTCTGCTTGTCGGTGTAGGCGGACTTGTCTCCTCGGGGCATTGCGCATCTCCTCGCTCCCGCCCGATGCGAAGACAGTGCGCGGGGCGCGGTCTGGTTCCTATTTTCGCGCGAGGGCGGCGAACCGCGCGGCGGCGGTAAACTCGGCGAGCTTGCGGCCGCGGCGTGCCTCGGCTTCCGGCTCCCACCCCCACAGCCCGGCCTGCCAGTCCTGCTCGAGGTTTGCCGCCGCGTAGAGCGCGGAGGCGTTGGCCTCGGGCTCGAGCGCGGCGAGGCCGACCACCAGCGAGGCGGCGAGGCTGGCCAGCGTCTGCAGCGCGGCGAGCTGGAACGGGCACAGCGCGTCGAGACGGGCGCGCAGCCTCCCCAACGTGGCTTGGGGCTGGGCGCGGTGGAGGACGCCGGCGGCGCGCACGAAGCGCACCCCGTGGACTTGCTCGCAGGCCTTGAGCAGCGGCTCCCACACCTCGCGCTGGCGCGCGGCGAGCGGCTCGTCGGGCTCGGCGCGGTAGCACAGCGTATCGCTCTCGGCGTACTTGAGGATGCGGCCGATCGCCTCGCCGCGGTCGGGGCCGACGACGTCGATCGCGTAATCGGCGAGATCGCGCAGGATGAAGCCGGCGGAATCGACGACCTCATCTTGCGCGCGCCATTCCTCGGCCAGCGCCTCGGCCAGCGCGCGGGTCGGCACCGCCTGGGGAACGCCGCGCGCGGTGCGCAGCTTGCGCCCGTCGAGCGCGACTTCCCAGCCCAGGCCAGTGCGCTCGACCGTCACCTCGCGCCAGAAGCGCTTCATTGCGGCGGACTCCGCCAGCGCCGGGCGATCAGCCGCGGCAGCGCGAACACCGCAACCAGCCCGGCAACCGCCAGCACATAGCCGAGCCAGCGGGGCACGCCGCTCAGCCCCGGCAAGCGTCCGGCCTCGATCAGCACGCCGATCAGCACCGTCACGACGCCGACGAAGCGCACCCCCTGCAGCGCCAGCCAGCGCGGGAACGCGGGATCGCGGTCGCTCATCGCGGGTGCTCGAGCAGCCCGGCGAGCTCCGCCGCGTCGCGCGCGACCGCTTCGGCGCCGGCGGCGAGCAGCTCGTCGGCGGCGTGATAGCCCCACGCGACCCCGATCGCCCGCGCGCCCGCGGCCCTGGCCATCGCGATGTCGTAGGCGGTGTCGCCGATCATCACGGTGTCACAGGGCGCCGCGCCGACCGCCGCCATCGCCGCTTCGAGCATCGCCGGGTGCGGCTTCGACGGATGGCGATCGGCGGTCTGCAGCGTGACGAAGCGCTCGGCGATGCCGTGCGTCGCGAGGCAGTGGGCGAGCCCGCGGTCGGACTTGCCGGTGGCGACGCCGAGCAGCCAGCCGCCCGCCTCGAGCTTGTCGAGCACCTCCACGATCCCGTCGAACAACGGCTCGTCGATCATCCCCTGGGCGCGGCGCTGGCGATAGGCGTCGCGATAATGCGCGGCGAGCGTTTCGTGCTGGTCGGGCCCGGCTTCGGGGCGCAGCCGGCGCATCGCCTCGGGCAGCGACAGCCCGACCATCCGCCGGGTCTCATGGCGCGGCGGCGGCTCGTGCCCGGCGGCGGCGAACGCCGCGTCCATCGCCGCGCAGACATCGGCCTGGCCGTCGACCAGCGTCCCGTCGCAGTCGAACACCGCGAGGCGGACGGTCACGGCGCAAGCGTCCGCATCAGCCGGGCGACGCCGGCGGCGCCCGCGGCCTCGAGCCCGGCGGCGACCGCCGCGCGGTCGTCCGCGGACTTGTTCTGCGACAGCTTGAGCGTCGGCCGCCAGGCGCGGACCTCCAGCTCGAAGCCGACGATCGCGCCGAGCATCTGCCGGAACTTCGCCTCGTCCATTCTGGCCCGCGTCCACGGCGCGCCGGCGATCCGCGCTTCGTGACGTTCGGCCAGCGCATCGAGCAGCGCCACCGTCCCCTCCGCGTCCATCCGCCGCACCGGCCCTTCGAGCTCGAGCGCGACGTAGTTCCAGGTCGGGACCTGGCCGGGATCGGCGTACCAGCGCGGCGAGACGTAGCCATCGGGACCGTTGACCACGATCAACGCGTCGTTCCCCGCCAGATGCTTGCTCAAGGCGTTGCCGCGCGAGAGATGGAACCGCACCGCGCCGTCCCGGGTCGAGAGCAGCGCGGTGTGCGCGACCCGCGGCCCGTCGGGCGTGGTCAAAAAGACCATGCCGAAGCCGATCTGGTCGATCAGCGATTCGAGCTGCGCGCGATCGTCGCTGCGGAAGTCGGCGTTGGGGTGCATCAGCGCTTCGGCCCTTTCACGGGCTTGCGCGGGGCCGGCGTGCCGCCGCGCTTGCGCCGCTCGCCGCGACGCTCCTTGCGCAAGTCCTTGGCGTGGGCTTTCGCGGCCTGCTTCTTTCTCGGCGCCGGCGGGGGAATCGTCAGCGGCAGGTTGTCGCCCTCGGCCTCCTCGAACCCCAGCTGCGCCATGCTCGCCGCGAAGTGCTCGGGCAGCGGCGCGGTGACGTCGAGCGGGGCGCCGTCGGGATGGTCGATCACCAGCCGCCGCGCGTGCAAGTGCATCTTGCGGCTGACGCTGCCGGTGAGGAACGCCGCCTGCCCGCCGTACTTGCCGTCGCCGACGATCGGATGGCCGATCGCCGCCATGTGGACGCGCAGCTGGTGCGTCCGCCCGGTCAGGGGCTGGAGCTCGACCCACGCGGCGCGATTCCCCGCGCGGTCGATCACCCGGAAGCGGGTCTTGGCCGGCTGGCCGTGCTCGGCATCGACGTGCATCTTCTCGCCGCCGGTGCCGGGCTGCTTGGCCAGCGCCGCCTCGATCGTCCCCTCGCCGGGCTCGGGCACGCCGACCACCAGCGCCCAGTAGGTCTTCTTGGCCGAGCGGCCCGAGAAGCGCCGGGAGAAAAACGCCGCGCTGCCCGGCGTGCGGGCGATCAGCAGCACGCCCGAGGTGTCCTTGTCGAGCCGATGCACCAGCCGCGGCCTCGGAGCGCTCCTGTCGTCCCCCGGCCCGCCCCCGGCAAACGCATCGAGCAGCCGGTCGACGTGATCGTAGGTTCCGCTGCCGCCCTGCGTCGCCAGACCCGGCGGCTTGTTGAGGACGATCGCGGCGCGGTCCTGGACGATCACCATCGCCTCGGCGCGCGCTACCTGCTCGACGTCGAGCGGCTTGGCGGTGCGGACCTTCTTCGCTGGCTGCGCGGTCCCCGGCGGCACCCGCAGCACTTGCCCCGCCTCGAGCCGGTCGGCGGGATCGGCGCGCTTGCCGTCGACCCTGAGCTGCCCGGTCCGCGCCCAGCGGCTGACCGTGGCGAAGCCGACCTCGGGCAGGTTGCGCTTGAACCAGCGGTCGAGCCGCACCCCGTCGTCGTCGGGCTGAACCGTGAACTGACGGACGTCCTGGCTCATGCGGCGAGGCGCATCGCGATCAGCCCGAGGTACAGCGCGGTCAGCCCGGCGAGCACCGAGATCGCGGCATAGGCGAAGGCCGAACCGGCCTGCCCGCGCTCGATCAGCAGCATCAGCTCGAGGCTGAACGCGCTGAAGGTGGTGAACCCGCCGAGCAGGCCGACGCCCAGCAGCAGCCGCGCCCCTTCCCCGCCGCTGCCGTGCCGCGCCAGCCAGCCGGCGAGCAGCCCCATCGCCAGGCTGCCGACGACGTTGACGGCCAGCGTCGCCCAGGGAAACGCCGATACCGCCGCCGGCCCCAGCAACGCGGTCATCCCGCGCCCCATCTGGTAGCGCGCGACCGAGCCGACCGCGCCGCCCAGCGCGACGAGGCCGGCGGCGGCGAGGGGCGAGGGCGGGGTCATCGTCGAGGGCCTTAGCTTGGCGCAGCCCCCTCTCCAAGCTCCGCTAGCCGAAGTTGGAGAGGGGGTGGGTTGCGTTCAACCCCGCCCTCTGCTAGCGGCGCGCACGCTTTCGGGCGATCCCTGAGGGATTCGCCCCGTTGGGCTTTGCAATTGATTCGGGCCTCTGGCGCGGAATTCACTCCGCCTCACGCCCGCCACGAGAACAGAGGTACAGGCGGTTTATGCAAATCATGGTTCGCGACAACAATGTCGACCAAGCCTTGCGCGCGCTCAAGAAGAAGCTGCAGCGCGAGGGCGTCTATCGCGAGATGAAGCTGCGCCGTCACTACGAGAAGCCGTCCGAGAAGCGCGCCCGCGAAAAGGCCGCCGCGGTTCGCCGCGCGCGCAAGCTCGAGCGCAAGCGCGCCGAGCGCGACGGCGCGAAGTAAGCAGGATTCCCCCTCCCGCTTGCGGGAGGGGTAAGGGGTGGGCGCGCGATGCAAAGCGTCGCGCGGCCGACAGGCCCACCCCGCTGCGAGTAAGCGCTTAGCGCCAACTCTCGCTCCCCTCCCGCAAGCGGGAGGGGCAAACCCGCTTGAAGCCGCCGCGCAATGCGGCCATGACGAGGCGCCGGGCGACCGGCGCCTTTGTCGTATCGGGGGAAAGCCATGACCGAGATCACCCGCGTGCCGCTCCAGCCGATCGGCCGGGGCTCGCTGCCCAAGCTGTGGCTCGGCGTGCTCTTGGCGCTGCTGGTCGGCGCAGGGATCGCCTGGGCGGCGCGGGTCCAGGGCGTCTCGGTCGAGACCCTGACCGCGGGCAGCGGCCCGTCGCCGGCCGCCACCGACGTGGTCCTGGTCAACTACGTCGGCAAGCTCGAGAACGGGACCGAGTTCGACCGCGGCAACCGCGTGCCGATGAGCCTGGACCAGGTCGTGCCGGGCTTCGCCGAGGGCATCACCCGGATGCAGAAGGGCGGCCGCTATCGCCTGACGATCCCGTCGGACAAGGCCTATGGCGCCGAGGAGAAGCGCAACCCGCAGTCGGGCGAGGTGGTGATCCCCGTCAACAGCGACCTGGTGTTCGACGTCGAGCTGATCGACTTCAAGAGCCGCGAGGAGATCATGCGCCAGCAGCAGATGCTCCAGCAGCTCCAGCAGATGCAGGGCGGCGCGGGAGCCGGCGCTCCGCCGCCGCCGCAATAACAACAACCTTCTCTCAAATCCGTTCGTCCTGAGCTTGTCGAAGGACTGCTCTTTACCTTGAGCGGCTGCGCACGAGACCCGAAGAAGAGTACGGTGCTTCGACAAGCTCAACACGAGCGGATGTGGGGTTGGGTTGAACCGCCGAAGGTTCGGCGCTAGCGGCGGGCCTCCGTTTTCTCCGCAATCGGGAAGCTTTCGCATGTCCGTCGACAAGGCCACCGTGGCGAAGATCGCCTCGCTGGCGCGTATCCGCATGAGCGACGAGGAAGTCGAGGGCATGGTGCCCGAGCTCAACCAGATCCTCGGCTGGGTCGAGCAGCTCGGCGAAGTCGACGTCGCCGGGATCGAGCCGATGACCGCGGTGATCCCCAACCATCTGCGCCTGCGCGACGATGTCGTCACCGACGGCAAGATCCGTGACAAGGTCCTCGCCAACGCGCCCGCGCCCGAGCACGGCTTCTTCGGCGTGCCCAAGGTGATCGAGTGATGATGTGGGGCGGGCGGAATCGCGTGGCCTTCGACAAGCTCAGGCTGAGCGGGAATTGTATGATCTGCAAATCCAAGTCCGC
>JAIVIY010000037.1 GCA_020200285.1 Novosphingobium sp.
TCGGCGACGGGAAAGTCGCCGGGGTGGAGGTCGAGCGCACCGTGGTCGAGGCCGGCCGCGCGGTCGGCACCGGCGAGACCTACACGATCCCGGCGAGCCTGATCGTCGCCTGCATCGGCTACCAGACCTCGCCGATCGAGGGCGTCCCGTTCGACGAGCGCGCCGGGCGCTTCGCCAACGACGAGGGCCGGATCCTGCCCGGGCTCTACTGCGTCGGGTGGGCGCGGCGCGGGCCGTCGGGCACGATCGGCACCAACCGCCCCGACGGCTACGGGGTGATCGAGAAGATCGCCGAGGACATCGGCGCCCGTGGTTTGGGGGCGAGCGGCAAGCAAGGCCGCGCCGGCTTCGACGAGCTCGCCGAAGCGCGCGAGCTCGACGTCGTTACTTTCCGCGACTGGAAGAAGATCGAGGAAGCCGAAACCCAGGCCGCGCGCGAGGGCGCCCCGCGCGAGAAGTTCGTCGACGTGGCGAGCATGATCGCGGCGCGGGGGGCCTAGCGGCGCGCCCCGCGCGTGGGCTTCGACAGGCAGCCCGAGCGGGCTTGGGATTGAAGCTCGGAAAGCAACCGCTCAGCCTGAGCCTGTCGAAGGCCACGCGTCGAGCTCGGCACCAAGCGCCTCACTGCTTGCCCGACACGCCGAGCTGTGATTTAATCGTCCGGTTAAATCGCCTTCGGAGAGTCCCATGCCCGCCTACGACCTCGTCATCCGCAACGGCACGATCGTCGACGGCACCGGGAGCCCGCGCTTCACCGGCGACGTCGCGGTCAGGGACGGGCTGATCGCCGCGGTCGGCCAGGTTCGCGGCGACGGAGCCGAGGAGATCGACGCCGCGGGCAAGATCGTCGCCCCCGGCTGGGTCGACATCCACACCCATTACGACGGCCAGGCGACCTGGGACGCGGAGATGGCGCCGTCTTCGTGGCACGGGGTGACCACGGTGGTCATGGGCAACTGCGGGGTCGGCTTTGCGCCCGCCGCGCCCGACCGCCACCAGTGGCTGATCGGGCTGATGGAGGGCGTCGAGGACATCCCCGGCACCGCGCTCGCCGAAGGGATGAAATGGGAGTGGGAGAGCTTTCCCGAATACCTCGACGCGCTCGAGAAGCTGCCGCGCAGCATCGACGTCGGCACGCACGTGCCGCACGGGGCGGTGCGCGCCTACGTGCTCGGCGACCGCGAGAAGCCGGGGGCGGTGCCGAACGACGAGGATGTCGCGAAGATGTCGGCCATCGTCGAGGAAGGCCTGCGCGCCGGCGCGCTCGGCTTCTCGACCTCGCGCACGGTGCTTCACCGTTCGATCGACGGCGAGCTGGTCCCCGGAACCACCGCCACCGCCGACGAATTGATCGCGATCGGCCGGGCGATGGGCCGCGTCGGCCACGGCGTGTTCGAGATGGCGTCCGACCTGATGCGCGAGTGGAACGAGTTCGAATGGATGGGCGCGCTCAGCCGCGAGACCGGGCTGCCG
The DNA here is from genome assembly GCA_020200285.1 of Novosphingobium sp. GTDB lineage: Bacteria > Pseudomonadota > Alphaproteobacteria > Sphingomonadales > Sphingomonadaceae > Novosphingobium. Next base: position 1,474 of record JAIVIY010000037.1, read on the forward strand.
GTGACCTTCGCCGCGCTCCAGTCGATCGCCAAGGAGCTGCCGCTGGACGAGCAGATCGCGCTGATGCGCGCCGAAAACGCCGCCGGCGCGAACATCGTCGCGCAGATCGCCTTGCGCGGCAACGGCATCGTCATGGCCTGGCGCGGCACGGTCCACCCGTTCCGGATGCGGCCGAGCTGGCGGGGAATCGCCGAGCTGGGGTGGGACGAGCAGAGGGCCAGGCTGCTCGATCCCGCGTTCAAGGCGCAATTGCTGTCCGAAGCCAACGACTTCAGCCAGGTCCCGCCCGAGATCATCGGGGTGGCGCTGGCGATCAGCGCGGGCTGGGCGATGCAGTTCGAAATGGACGAGGGCTTCGACTACGAGCCGCAGCCCGAAGCCTCGATCGTCGCCCGCGCCGCGGCGAAGGGCGTCACCCCCGACGAGTACGCCTACGACCTGCTGTGCGAGAACGACGGAACCGGGTTCGTCTACCTGCCGCTGCTCAACTACGCCGACGGCAACCTCGATTTCCTCGAGGCGCTGCAAGCGGCCGACGACACGGTCAATTCGCTCAGCGACGGCGGCGCGCACTGCGGGACGATCTGCGACGCGGCCTCGCCCACGTTCATGCTCGAGCACTGGGTCCGCGACCGCAAGCGCGGCAACCGGATCAGCCTCGAGCACGCGGTCAAGCGCCAGTGCCACGACACCGCGCGGCTCTATGGGCTCGACGACCGCGGAGTGATCGCGCCCGGTTATCTCGCCGACCTCAACTTGATCGACCTCGACAAGATCGAGCTCGGCAAGCCGTGGCTGGCCTTCGACCTGCCCGCGGGCGGCAAGCGGCTGCTGCAGAAGGCCGCGGGCTACGTCGCGACGATCAAGAGCGGCGTGGTCACCTTCCGCGACGGTAGTTGGACGGGCGCGACCCCCGGCGGCCTGATCCGCGGCCCGCAGCGGGCGGAGCTGCTGGAAGCCGCCGAGTAATACTTTGCCATAAACAATTGCCGTTCGTGCCGAGCTTGTCGGAGTCGAAGACGGGGCGCAGCCCCAACCACCGCTCTTTTCTTTGATCTTGGCGCCCCGGGGCAAGCGAAGGACTGCCCTTCGACAAGCTCAGGGCGAACGGAGTTTTTGATGTCAGTCCAAGCCATCCGCGTCGGTTCGCCGGCCAGCCTCGACACCCTCGCCCCCGCCACCCTCCCCGATCCCGGCGAGCCCGGGCCCGGCGAAATCCGCGTGCGGCTGCAGGCCTCGTCGCTCAATTATCACGATTTCGCGGTGGTCGCGGGGATGATCCCGGTCGAGCAAGGCCGCATTCCGATGTCCGACGGCGCGGGGACGGTCGAGGCGGTTGGCGCCGGCGTCGCCGCGTTCAAGCCGGGCGACCTCGCGCTGTCGCTGTTCTTTCCCCAGTGGGCCGACGGTGCGACGCCGCCCGCTGCGTTGCGCTGCGTTCCCGGCGACAGCACCGACGGCTACGCGCGCGAATGCGTGGTCGCGCCGGCGAGCTGGTTCACGGGGGCCCCCGCAGGATATGACGCCGCCGAAGCAGCGACGCTGACTTGCGCGGGCCTCACCGCGTGGCGCGCGCTGTTCGTGGACGGCGCGGTACGGCCGGGCTCGACCGTGCTGGTCCAGGGCAGCGGCGGGGTCTCGGTCTTCGCGTTGCAGCTGGCCAAGGCCGCGGGCGCGCGAGTCATCGCGACCAGCTCGAGCGGCGAGAAGCTTGAGCGGCTGCGCGAGCTCGGCGCCGACGAGACGATCAATTATCGCGAGGTCGAAAAATGGGGCGCGAGGGCGCTCGAGCTGACCGGCGGCGCAGGTGTCGACACGGTGGTCGAGATCGGCGGCGCGGGCACGCTCGGCCAGTCGATGGTCGCGGCGCGGGTCGGCGGCCACGTCGCGCTGATCGGGGTGCTCGCGGGCGTCGCCGGGCCGGTCCAGACCGCGCTGCTGATGGCCAAGAACCTGCGCGTCCAGGGGCTCACGGTCGGCAGCCGGGCGCATCAGCTGGCGATGATCGCGGGGATCGAAGCGACCGGCATCAAGCCGGTGATCAGCGACCGCTTCCCCCTCGCCTCCCTCGCCGACGCCTTCCGCCACCAGGCCACGAACCGGCACTTCGGCAAGATCGCGGTCCTAATTGGGGACAGTCCCTAATTAGATATGCGATCGGTTGATTGATAGAAAACAGTGGTCTACTAATTAGGGACTGTCCCCAATTAGGGTTTCGCAATGCCGCGAACTGCGCGACTCGTCGTGCCGCACCTGCCGCACCATGTGATCCAGCGCGGCAATCGACGACAGCCGATCTTCGCCGACGATCGGGATCGTCGCCTCTATCTGAAATACCTCGCAACCGGCCTGGGTTCGTTCGGCGTTACCTGCCAAGCCTGGTGCCTGATGGACAACCACGTCCACCTGATCCTCACTCCGCCCGCCGTGGACGCTCTTCGCGCGGTGCTGACCCGAGCGCACACCCGCTTCGCACAATGGGTCAACCGCTCGCAGAACCTCAGCGGACACCTGTTCCAGGGCCGCTTCCTCAGCTATCCGATGGATGAACGCCATCTCATCGCAGCGGCGCGCTACATCGAGAACAATCCGGTCAAGGCCCGGCTCGTCGAATTTGCCGAGGACTGGCCGTGGTCCAGCGCCCGGGCGCACGTTGCGAACCGCGCCGACGGCTTGACCGACGTTGCCGCCTTGGGGCGCCATGTCCCCAACTGGCGCGCCTATCTTCGCGACGGCGCCGAGGCGAGCGAGCGCGACGAGGCCATCGAGGCCGCGCTGCGCAACGGCCGTCCGCAGGGCACCTCGCCCGAGCTGCTTGCGCTGGCACCCGCTCCGGGACCTCGGGGAAGGCGGTGGCCGGCTCGCCAAGCTAATTAGGGACTGTCCCCAATCACACCAATCACACCCGCATCGGCATCAGCACGTAGAGCGCGGGCGCGTTTTCGTTCTGGCGTATCAGCGTCGGCGCGCCGGCGTCGGCGAGATGGAGCTCGACCGTGTCGCCCTCGATCTGGCTGAGGATGTCCTTGAGATAGTTGGCGTTGAAGCCGATCTCGAAGCCCTGCGACGAATAATCTGCCGCGATCTCCTCGGCCGCGGTGCCGTTGTCGGGGCTGGTCACCGACAGCGTGACCTTGTCGGCGTCCAGCGACATCTTGACCGCGCGGGTTTTTTCCGTCGCGATCGTCGCGACGCGGTCGACGCCCTCGAAGAAACTCCTCGGATCGAGCTTGAGCAACTTGTCGTTACCCGTTGGAATAACGCGCGAATAATCGGGGAACGTGCCGTCGATCAGCTTGCTGGTCAGCACCACCCCGTTCTCGCCGCCGAGCGTAAAGCGGATCTTGCTCGCCGAGAGATCGACCTCGACGTTGGTGTCGAGCGATTCCTCGAGCAGCTTGCGCAGCTCGGCCACGCATTTGCGCGGGACGATCACGTCGGGCATCCCCTCGGCGCCCTCGGGCCGGGCGAGGGTGAAGCGGGCGAGGCGGTGACCGTCGGTCGCCGCGGCCTTGAGCTCCTCGTCGGCGACGTGGAGGAAGATGCCGTTGAGGTAGTAGCGCGTCTCCTCGGTCGAGATCGCGAAGCGGGTGCGGTCGATCAATTGGGCAAGCGTCGCCGCGGCGATCTCGAAGCTGGTCGGCAGGTCGCCCTCGACGATCACGGGAAAGTCGTCGCGCGGCAGCGTGGGCAGCGAGAAGCGGCTGCGCCCGGCCTTGACCGTCATCCGGTTGTCGGCGGTCTCGAAGCTGACCTGGCTGCCGTCGGGCAGCTTGCGGGCGATGTCGAACAGCAGGTGCGCCGAGACGGTGATTGCGCCCGCGCCGTCGACCGTCACCGCGGGCACGGTCTCGACCACCTGGAGGTCGAGGTCGGTCGCCATCAGCCTGACCGAGCCATCCGCCGCCGCCTCGATCAGCACGTTGGAGAGGATCGGGATGGTGTTGCGCCGCTCGACGACGGACTGGACGTGCGACAGGCACTTCAGCAGCGTCGCGCGTTCGATCGTGGCCTTCATGATCTGATCGTGTCCCCCAAACGGACGCAGGACCCGGAACGCGGGAAAACGCCCGGAAAACGGACCACCTTCCTTAGCGCAGGTTGCCCTTGCGGCAAGCGCCAAGCGTCGGGCGGAACGCAAACCTTGTGCAAAACTCCCGTTTTCCGCGCCTCACGACCAGGCTCTTGGTCATCGCGGTGAGCCCGCCCTTGGCCGCGGCATAGTTGGCCTGGCCGGGGTTGCCGGTCGCGCCGACGACGCTGGTGATCGTCACGATCCGCCCGAACCGCGCCTTCATCATCGGCTTGGCCGCGGCGCGCATCAGGCGGAACGCGGCCTCGAGGTTGATGCGGATCACGTCCGACCACTCCTCGTCCTTCATCCGCATCGCCAGGTTGTCGCGGGTGATCCCGGCGTTGTTGACCAGGATGTCGAGCTTGCCGAGGCTGTCGACCGCGGCCGGGATCAGCTTCTCGACGTCGTCGGGCTTCGACAGGTCGCAAGCGATCGCGATGTGCTCGTCGCGCTGCGAATGGAGGTGGCGGTTGCCCTCGTCGAGCTCGTCGCGAAACGCGCGCAGCTTGGCCGAGTTCGACCCCGAAAGCGCCAACCGCGCCCCCTGCCCCGCCAGGCTCCGCGCAATCGCGCTGCCGATCCCCCCGGAAGCGCCGGTGACCAGCGCGGCCATGCCGGAAAGATCGAACATGCGGTGTTCCATCAGATTTGGTTCACGCGGAGGCGCGGAGGCGCGGAGGGGTCTT
>JAIVIY010000038.1 GCA_020200285.1 Novosphingobium sp.
GTAGTCGGTGTCGATCCCGGCCATGATCTTCATCAGCGTCGACTTGCCCGCGCCGTTGGGGCCGACGATGCCGATCTTGGCGCCGTGGTAGAACTGCAGGCTGATGTTGTTGAGCAGCGGCTTTTGCGCGCCGGGAAAGGTTTTCGTCACGTTCTTCATGACGAAGGCGTACTGGGCGGCCATGGGGGAGCGTCCTCGAAGGTCCGGGAATGGGCTTGGGGTTTGGCCGCGCCATGTAGGGACGGCGCGGCAATGGGGCAAGCGGGGCGGGGTGTGACGCCGAACAGGGGGCGAAACTCTGTGACCTTCAGCGCGCCCCGGACGTGGCAAAGCCTTGGATTCGCGGAGGAATCGGCGTCTCGCGTTGAGCCAACCCGCGCGGCAAGTCGTGACCCTCGGATTCGTGATCGGCGACCCGTTCGGCGACTTGGAGTCGGGCGGAAGGCGGCGGGCGCGCATCGCCAGCTTGGAGCAAGCGAAGTCCTGCATTGCAAGCGCGATGCGCCGCCCGACCGCTTGCCATCGCGCCGCCCACGCCCTAACTCGCGCGCCACGGGCCTGTAGCTCAGTTGGTTAGAGCTGGCCGCTCATAACGGCTAGGTCGCGGGTTCGAATCCTGCCGGGCCCACCACGTTTTCGCCGGGGCAGGAAATGCGAGTGTCGGGGAGTAGCGCAGCCTGGTAGCGCATCTGCTTTGGGAGCAGAGGGTCGCAGGTTCGAATCCTGTCTCCCCGACCAACCCGCGCTCGTTCAGATTTGCGCGGACGCCACGATCTCGGCGACGCTCGCCGGCCTCACCCCCCGCCGCGCCAGATAGTCGAAGCACGTGCGCCACCAGTCGTAGAGGCGGTCGAGGCCGGCCTCGTCGCGGACGTAGGGGGTGTGGCCCGGCTGCAGCGAGGGGCTGTGGAAGCTGAACACCAGCAGCGGCAGGCCGTCGTCGAGCGCGATGTCGATCGCCTTGAGCGCCTCGTCGGCGGCGACGCCCTCGGGGGTCAGCGGGATGCGCTCGAGCAGGCCGAACCGGGCGAGCAGTCCGCGTAAGCGCGGCGTGCGCCACAGCGCGGGATGGAGCCAGCCGCCCTGGCGCCGCAGCATCCCCCAATAGCCGGTGGTGAGGGGCAGCTCGATCAGCGCCCGCTCGTTTTTGGCGGGCCCGCCGACCCACCATGGCCTGAGCGGATGCTCGCGGAAATTGGGTCCGCCTTCGCCCGAATAGTCGAACAGCGCGCGGACCGAGCTGTCGACGGCGATGCCGGACTCGGCGAGGATCGCCGCGGTCTCCGCGCCGACCCCGTAACGGCCGGCGCGGTAGATCAGCGGCGCGACCCCGAACGCCTGCTCGATCTTGTCGCGCAATAGGCGGAACTTGGCGCGCTCGAGCTCGGGGGGAAGGTTGCCGGCGAAGCTGTTGCGCGCGGTGAGCTCCTCGTCGAGCGGCGGGTTGACCCACGGGTGGAGCTGCACGCCGATCTCGGCGCGGCCTTGGCCGACCGCCTCGCCCAGCGCCGCGACGGTGCGCGGGTCGCTCGCCACGGGATAGTCGATCAGGTAGACCGGGGCGACGCCGAAGCTTTCGCAGAACTGCTGGAACCGGGCCAGCCGCGGGATCGAGGCGAGGCCGTGCTCGGCGCGCGCGAAAGGGCTGCCCCAGTCGAACTCCTCCTCGGTGTCGACGGTGACCACGAAGCGCGGGGCGAAGCCCGGCGCGAAGCGCACGAAGTCGGCGGCGCGGGGCAGGGCGGTTATTGAAGCCTCGCGCACGCCGCTTCCCCCAAAGCGAAGCGGTTCAGGCGCCTCCCGCAACCCGAGGCGACACCGCGGTTTGCGCGCTATGGGCATCGGCCGAGGGGGTCAACCCCGGCAGCCGCACGATCAGCCGGCCGTCGTCGCGTTCGAGGTCGCCGCCCGCCGCGCGGGCCTCGGCGCGCGCCAGGCGTAGCGCGAAACCGCCGCCGAGCAGACCGAGCGCGGGTCCGCCGGCGTCGCCGACCGGCAGAAGCGCGAACAGCGCGGCCTCGTCGCGCCGGGCGAGCGCCTCGGGCAGCGCGATCGCCAGCGCCACGAAGTCGCCCTGCGCCGCAAGCGCGAGCGTCAGCAGCTCGCCGGGCAGCGCCTCGGTGGCGAGCAGCGCGAGCGTCCGCCACAGCATCCGCTCGGCCTCGCCCTCGGCCATCGCCACCGGGGCGGGCCCCGCCGCCTCGAACGCGAACGCCGCGCCGCGCGCGCCGGTGCCGGGGCGGAGCTGGTCGAGCAGCCGCTCGATCACCGCGGTCAGGTCGCAGCGCCCGGCGGCGGCTTCGCCGCGCCCGGTCTCGAGCTTGACCAGGCGGTCGATCTCCTCGAACCCGGCGAGCACCGCGGCGCTGTCCGCGGCGATCCCGGCGGCGAGGCTGCGGTACTGGTGCGGGGTCGGCCCGAACAATTGCTGCTGGATCAGCTCGGCGAAGCCCTGGATCGCGTTGACCGGGGTGCGCAGCTCGTGGAGCAATTGGCGCAGACGGTCGGCGACGCCTTCGGCCGCGGGCGGCTCGGCCTTGGCGGGGCGGCGGAGGAGGCCGCGATAGCCGAGGAACCGCCCGCCGTGCGCGGCGAAGCGCGGACTCGCGTCGATCCGCCAGGCGCCGGCGATCGCGGGCGCGCCGTCGAGCTCGATCCGCCCGCCGCAGACCGGCCGGCGCTGGCGCACCGCGCGGGCGGTGCGCGCGTCGCAACGGGTCGTCGCAAGGCGCCCTTCGCCGCCCAGGGCCATCCCCGCGAGCATCGCCGCGAACGGCGGCTCGGCCGCGACGATGCGCCCGTGCGCGCCGCTCTCGATGCGGATCGCCAGCGGCGGCGCGGCTTCGCCGGCGAACTCGCCGAGCGGCAGCCGCGGCGAAGCCTCGCGCAGCGCCGGGCGGGCGTCGTCGAACTGGCGCGTGCCGGCCTGGCGGTTGCGGCGGAAAGCCTCGATCCGGCGGACGATCGCAGCGATCCCGTCGGCCCCCTCGGCGAGCGCGGGCGGCGGCGGGACGATCGCGGCGGAGCTGTCGGGCGAGGGCAGCCCGAGGTCGCGGATGCCGAGCCGGCCGAGCACCGCGCGGGTCCGCGGGCCGAGGTCGCGGCGATGGCGCAAATGGCCGCGCGCGGCGTGCGGCAGCTCGAGCGCGAGCGTGCTCCATTGCCAGTCGTCGAGCCGGGCGCCGGCGACCGCGGCCGCGGCCACCGCCGACGGCTGCGCGGCGAGCCGCAGCACCAGCCCGGGATGGCGCAGGCTGCCCGGCAGCCGCCCGATCAGCTCGGCGCGCTCATCGGCGTCGAGCTCGTCCTCGAGCGCCGCGAGGCGCGCGTCGGCGGCGGCGGGCAGCGCGAAGTCGGGCGGCATCCGGCCGAGCAGGTCGAGCAGCTGGCGATACTGCGTGCGCGCCCCGGCATGCCCCGCCGGCACGGTCGCGAGCACCGTGGCGAGCCGATCGTCGACGATCACTTCGGCGGCGGTTGCGTCCATCGGCGCGGCCGGGTTCCTCAATCGTTGCGTGGTGACGGTGCGCTCCCACGCCCGTGGTTAGCAATTTGTGCGTTGTGCGGCAGGTTGCCTGAAGCGGGCGTTGCAATGTGGGACGATTGCGGTATGAAACAATAAAATTAGCGCATCTTGCTAGAAAGGTGTGGAATATTGCCGGCGGGGCAGCGCCTGCCGGACGTTCCCGACGACCCGCAGGACCCTCGCCATGGCTAACCTCGATCGCATCGACCGCCGGCTGCTCGCCGAGCTCCAGGACGAGGGGCGAATCACCAACGTCGAGCTCGCCCAGCGCGTCGGGCTGACCGCGCCGCCGTGCCTGCGCCGCGTCCGCGCGCTCGAGGAGGGCGGCGTGATCCGCGGCTACCACGCCGACCTCGACTCCTCCAAGCTCGGCTACGCGATCACCGTGTTCGCGCTGGTCAGCCTGAGGAGCCAGGCCGAGGACCACTTGCGCCAGTTCGAGGAGCACGTCCGCGAGCTGCCCGAGGTGCGCGAGTGCCACATGCTCAACGGCGAGATCGACTTCATCCTCAAGATCGTCAGCCGCGACCTGCAGAGCTTCCAGGAATTCCTGACCTCGAAGCTGACCCCCGCGCCCAACGTCGCCAGCGTCAAGACCTCGCTGACCATCCGGACGGCCAAGCAGGCGCCGGGGGTTCCCCTCGAAGCCGACTGAGCGAGGCGAGGGATGCTTTCCGATGCATTCGCGCCACACTTGCTTACGACTGTGTGAATTGCGCGATTGACGGCTTGCGCTTGTCCGATGCTGCGGTAGTCTCGCCCTCAATCGATCGGTTAAACGGATCGGCATTGGGAGAGAGGGCAGTGAAACTTCACACGATCAATCGGTTCGTGCGCTTCGGCGCGACCTCGTCCGCGCTGGCGCTCGCGCTTGGCGGGACCGCCTTCGCGCAGGACACCGCGCCCCAGGCCGATGCCGCTGCCGACGAAGGCAACACGATCATCGTCACCGCCCAGCGCCAGGCCGAAAGCCTTCAGGAAGTTCCGATCGCGGTCAGCGCGTTCTCCGGCGAAGCGCTCGAGAAACAGCAGATCAAGAACGCCAGCGACCTCCAGCTGACGCTGCCCAACGTCACCTTCACCAAGGGCAACTTCACCGGATCGAGCTTCACCATTCGCGGCATCGGCGACTTGTGCGTCGGCATCAGCTGCGATTCTGCGACCGGCATCCACCTCGACGGCACGCCGCTGCTCGGCACCCGACTGTTCGAGACCGAATACTTCGACATGGAGCGGATCGAGGTGCTGCGCGGGCCGCAGGGGACGCTGTTCGGCCGCAACGCGACCTCGGGGGTGGTCAACTTCATCCCCAACCGGCCCAATCTCAACGGCTTCGAGGCTTCGGCCGAGGGCGAGTATGGCAACTTCAACTCGATCAAGGCCAAGGGGATGGTCAACGTCGCGCTGACCGACACCATCGGGGTGCGCGTCGCGGGATTCTATCTCAACCGCGACGGCTACACCAGGAACGTGTTCGACGGCAGACGCCACGACGACCGCGACATGTACTCGATCCGCGGCTCGCTGCGCTTCGAGCCCAGCGACACCACGACGATCGACCTGTTCGCATCCTACTTCCGCGAGGACGACAACCGCGCGCGCATCCAGAAGCAGCTCTGCCAGCGCGATCCGACCGGCGTTCTCGGCTGTCTCAACAACCGCCGCGACTTCGGCACGCTCAACGCCAACTCGACCTTCGTCGGGGTCCTGACCTCGGCCGAGTTCCTGCGCGTCAACCGTATTCCGGCGGCGTTCGCGCTCGGCAGCCTTTACGGCCCCGACGCTTACGCTAATAATATCAACCCGGCGAGCGTTCGCCAGGTGAACACCGACTTCACGCCCGAATACTTCGCAGATGAAGAACAATACCAAGCGCGCATCAATCAGGAATTAGGGTCCTTCAATCTTCAGCTCACCGGGTTCTACCACAAGGCCGAGGTCGACTCGCGCCAAGACTATAACCTGTCCGTGCAGAACCGCGCGCTCTATGCGGGGGGCCTCAACACGCTGGCGGCCGCCGCCGCAGGCCTGATACCGGGGCTGCCGGCGTCATACTTCGCGCCGCTCGCCGCGGCCGTCATCCCGCAAGGCCCGAACGG
>JAIVIY010000039.1 GCA_020200285.1 Novosphingobium sp.
CTTCTACGACGCGCCGCCGCCGTCCGACCTTATCGAGCAATGCCGCGACCGCGGGGGCGAGCGCCTGGCGCTGGGTCCCCGCGAGCTCCACGTCGATTATGGCGAAGGAATCCGCACCTCGAAGCTCAAGATCCCCGGCAAGACCCAGCGTACCGCGCGCAACATCAACACGGTGGGCAAGCTCGCGACAATGCTTGCCAAGCCATGATCCGCTCCGCATCGTCGCCGCCATGACCGATGCACCTTTCGGCGAAGGCGGCTGCGACTGCGGGACGATCCGCTATCGGCTGACGAGCGGACCGATCGTCGTCCACTGTTGCCACTGCCGCTGGTGCCAGCGCGAGAGCGGGACCGCGTTCGCATTGAACGCGGTGATCGAGGCCGACCGGGTCGAGCTGCTGGGCGAGGCGCCGGAGCGGATCGACACCCCCTCGGCCAGCGGCAAGGGCCAGGCGATCTTCCGCTGCCCCGTGTGCAAGGTCGCGGTGTGGAGCCACTATGCCGGGGCCGGCGACAAGGCCTGCTTCATTCGCGTCGGCACGCTCGACGATCCCGACGCCTGCCCGCCCGACGTCCACATCTTCACCGCCAGCAAGCAGCCATGGATGGTGCTGCCCGAAGGCGCCGAAGCGTTCGCGGTGTTCTATTCGGGCAAGGACGTGCCGCGCCTCTACGGCGAGGACGGCGCCGCGCGGTGGCGGGCGCTGCGGGGCTGACCCGGCAGGGCGCGCGCTTCAGAAGGTGAACGCCAGCCCTGCGCCGATCAGCCACTGGTCGGCCTCGCCGCGGATGCGGGTCAGCGGGGTGCGCTTGGCGTCGCCGAGCATCCGGGTGTAGCCGCCGGTGAGGAACCCGGCGAGGCCGCCGTTGGTCAGGTCGCCGTCAAAATCGACCCCGACCAGCAGGGTCGCGCCCATCGACTTCCAGCCGCCGTCGGCGTCGAACGCGGGCAGGCCGCTGGCGACACTGCCGGCGGGGGTCACCGTGAAGTAGTAATCGGCGAAATCGTCGTCGACGTGCTCGGCGCTGACCGCGAGGTTGACCACCGCGCCCTTGCTCACGGGCGTGAAATAGCTGACCGAAGGCCCCCACAGCATTCCCTTTGTCGTAGCCGGTGAGCAGGTCGTAAACCGTGACCCCGGCGTTGGCGCCGAGCTCGACCGCGGTGTCGAGCTCGCCCAACCGCTCGACCACGTCGTCCTTGATCCGGCTCGCGCGGTCGCGGCGGATGGTGGCGACGGGGCCGAGGCTGAAGCCGACCTTGGCGTCGTCGCCGTCGGGGATGAAGTCGAGCGCGACGCCGCCCGCGCGCGGGGTGATCGCCACGCCGAGCAGCCGGCCCTGGACGATCGGCGCGGGAAACAGGATGTAATCGTCCGAGCCCTCGTAGCTTGCCCCATAGAACCCGCCGGCGCCCAGCGTCAGGTAGTCGCCGGCGAACACGCCTTCGTCCTGCGAACCGTCGTTCTGGGCGTAAGCGGCGGTGGGCAGCGCCAGCATGGCGGCCGCCAGAAATGCGAAGCGCATCGGATTTCCCCTTGTTGCGAAAGGAACAACGCGCGGCCGGCGGATGGGTTGCAGCCTGGCTCTAGCCGCCCGCCTGCCAGGCCCGCACCGCGTCGAGCGGCCAGACCAGCATCACGATGTTGAGCGTCAGGTTGTCGCGGATCATCGCCAGCGTGAACAGCTCGAAGGCGAGCGCCACGGCGACGCTCGCCCAGACCGGAAGCCGACTCGCCAGCCAGAAGCCCAGCGCCATGAAGCCGATGTCGGCGATGCTGTTGAGCACGCTGTCGCCGTAGTAGTCGAAGCTGACCGTCACCGCGCGATAGCGGTCGATGATCATCGGTGAGTTCTCGAGCAGCTCCCAGAACGCCTCGAACGCGACCGCGATCGGCAGCGCGAACCAGATGCGTTGACCGGGTCCGGCGAAGCCGTCCCCTCGCGCGGCGCCAGCCCTCTCCCCCGCCCGGCCACCCAAGTCATTATCCTGGCGGGTGGCCGGGCGGGGGAGAGGGCCGGTGCCGCCTCCGCCGTGAGGCGGAAAGAAGCGCCGCCACAGCACGTGCGCGAAGAAATAGAACAGCAGGCCGTGGATCACATGGCTGAAGCTGTACCAGTCGGCGACGTGCTGGCTGTTCTCGCTCGACTGGACCACGCCGTGCCACAGCTTGATCGCGCCGCAGGCGCAGATCGGCTCCCGCCCCATCGCCAGCAGAATCGCCCCGGCGGCGAGCGCCAAAAGCAGCGCCCAGAGCAAACCGCGGGGGTCGGGCAGCAAAGTGAGTCCCCGCGGAGGCGGGGACCTCAGGAATGGTGCGCCACCGTTCGCCGAGGTCCCCGCCGTCGCGGGGACTCGCTCGCTCGTACGGCTCACTCGGGTTCCGCGTCCGGGGGCGTGGCGTCGCCCTGGCCGAGCGCGCGCTGCATGTAGAGCGTGTCGAGCCAGCGCCCGCCCTTGCGCCCGACGCCGCGCATCCGCCCGGCCTCGACGAAGCCGCAGGCCGCGTGGAGCCGCTCGCTCGGGGCTTCCGCCCCGCCGATCACCGCGATCATCTGGCGAAAGCCGCAGCGCTCGGCGGCGACGATCAGGTTGGCGAGCAGCGCCCGGCCGATCCCCTCGCCGCGGCGGTCGTGGCGGATATAGACGCTGTTCTCGCACGCGTAGCGATAAGCCGGACGGTCGCGGAACCGGCTGGCGTAGGCGTAGCCGATGACCTCGTCCGTTGCGTCGCGCGCGACCAGCCACGGCTCGCCCGCATCGAGCACCTTGCGCAGCCGCGCCGCCATCTGAGTTTCGGTCGGCGGCTTGGTCTCGAAGCTGGCGGTGCCGTGGAGCACATGGTGGGCGTAAATCGCCGCCACCGCGGCAGCGTCGGCGCGCGTCGCAGGCTCGATCCGGTAGCCTTCGCCCATGAGCCGAGCATGACCCAGTTCGGGGCGCTCGCCAAGCGCCGCGTTTGCGCGGAACCGGGGTTAGGCTAAGGGCTAACCGATGGCGACGCGCGAACCGGACATCGCGATCCTCGGCGGCGGGCTGGCCGGCGGGCTGATCGCGCTCGCGCTGGCCGAGCGCAGGCCCGAGCTCGACGTGCTGCTGATCGAGCAGGACGAGACGCTCGGCGGCAATCACGTGTGGTCGTTCTTCGGCCCCGACGTGCCCAAAGCGGACCGCTGGCTGCTCGATAGCCTGGTGGTCAAAGCCTGGCGCGATTACGATGTGGCCTTTCCCGGCTATGACCGCACGCTGGCCACGACCTACTATAGCATCACCTCCGAACGGCTCGACTACGAACTGCGCCAGACGCTGCCGCCGCGCGCGATCCTCAGCGGCCAGCGCGTTGTGGAAGCCCAGGCGCGCGAGCTGCGCTGCGCCGACGGCACGCGGATGTCGGCCGGTGCGGTGATCGATGCGCGCGGGATGCGGCTCGCGGGCGAGCTTTCGGGCGGGTGGCAGAAGTTCGTCGGGCGGACAATCGAGACCCGCAAGCCCCATGGGCTCGAGCGGCCGGTGGTGATGGACGCGACGGTCGAGCAGCTCGACGGGTTCCGCTTCCTCTATTGCTTGCCGTTCTCAGCCACCATGCTGCTGGTCGAGGACACGTATTACAGCGATTCGAGCACGCTCGACCGCGCCGCGGTGGTCAAGCGGATTACCGAATACTGCCGGTGCCGCGGGTGGGGCGTGAAGCGCGTGCTGGGCGAGGAGCGCGGCGTGCTGCCGGTGGTCTCGGGCGGCGATTTCGCGGCGTTCCGGCGCGCCACCGGCAGCGGCCCGGCCAAGGCGGGGACCCGCGCCGGGCTGTTCCACCCGCTGACCGGCTACTCGCTGCCCCACGCGGTGCGCTTCGCCGCGGCGCTGGCGGCGCGGACCGACTTTTCCGCAGAGGCGCTGGCCGAGTTCAGCGAAGCCCACGCCCGCGCCGAATGGGCGCGCGGGGCTTATGCGCGCAAGCTCGCCGCGATGCTGTTCGGCGCCGCCGCGCCGATCGATCGCTACCGCGTGCTCGAGCGGTTCTATCGCCTCGACCGCAAACTGATCGAGCGATTCTATGCCGGGCGCTCGACTTTCGCCGACAAGCTGCGCCTGCTCGCGGGCAAGCCGCCGGTGCCGGTCGGGCGAGCGCTCGCCGCGCTTGCCGGCCGGGGCGAGGCCAACCGCTTGCGTCACGGGTCGCTGCGCGCCGAAATCGCGTGAGCCGCGCGCAAGCGAAGACCGCCTGCGTGATCGGCGCGGGCTTCGGTGGTCTCGCGCTGGCGATCCGGCTGCAGTCGGCGGGCGTGGCCACCACGCTGGTCGAGGCGCGCGACAAGCCGGGGGGCCGGGCCTATTTCTGGCAGCGCGACGGCTTCACCTTCGACGCCGGGCCGACGGTGATCACCGATCCGGCGTGCCTCGAAGAGCTATGGGCGCTGTCCGGGCAGACGCTTGCCGACGACGTCGAGCTGGTCCCGGTCGCGCCGTTCTACCGGCTGAGCTGGCCCGACGGCACGAGCTTCGACTATTCCAACGACGACGCGAAGCTGCGCGCCGAGATCGAGCGCGTCGCCCCCGGCGACTGGGAGGGCTACCGCGCGTTCCTCGCGTACAGCGCGGGCGTCTACGAGGAAGGCTACGTCAAGCTCGGCGCGAAGCCGTTCCTGCATTTCACCGACATGATCAAGGCCGCGTCGGCGCTGATGCGCTACCAGGCGTGGCGGTCGGTCCATTCGGTGGTTTCGGGCTTCGTCGACAGCCCCAAGCTGCGCGAGGCGCTGAGCTTCCACACGCTGCTCGTCGGCGGGAACCCGTTCAGCACCAGCGCGATATACGCGCTGATCCACAAGCTCGAGCGCGACGGCGGGGTGTGGTGGGCCCGAGGCGGCACCAACCGCCTGATCGCCGGGATGGTCGCGCTGTTCGAACGGCTGGGCGGTGCGGTGCGCCTAAGCGATCCGGTCACCCGGATCGCGGTCGACGACCGCCGCGCGACCGGCGTCGAGACCGCGAGCGGATGGCGCGGAGCGTTCGACGCGGTCGCCAGCAACGCCGATCTCATGCACAGCTACCGCGATCTCTTGGGACTGACCGCACGGGGTCGTCAGCAGGAAAAGTCGCTGGCCAAAAAGCGCTTCAGCCCGAGCCTGTTCGTGGTCCACTTCGGGATCAAGGGGACGTGGCCGGGCATCCCCCACCATTCGATCCTGTTCGGGCCGCGCTGGCGTGGGTTGCTCGCCGACATCTACGACCATGGCGTATTGCCGCAGGATTTCTCGATCTATCTCCACCACCCCAGCGTGACCGACCCGAGCATGGCGCCCGACGGCCATTCGGCGTTCTACGCGCTGGTTCCGGTGCCGCATCTCGGCAAGCTGCCGGTCGACTGGGAGGCGGTCGGGCCGGTGCTGGCGAAGCGCGTGCTCGACGAGGTCGGGCGGCGGCTGATCCCAGACATCCACGCCCGCATCGTCACCCGGTTCCACTATACGCCGAACGACTTCGCGCACGATCTCGGCGCACATCTCGGCAGCGCCTTCAGCCTCGATCCGGTGCTGACCCAGAGCGCCTGGTTCCGCGCCCACAACCGCGACGATACGATCGGCAACCTTTACTTCGTCGGCGCGGGCACGCATCCGGGCGCGGGAATCCCCGGGGTGGTGGCTAGCGCCAAGGCCACCGCGGGGCTGATGATCGGAGATTTGAGCAGGTGAACCGCCTCGCGGTCTATTGCGGCTCGGCGACGCCGGCCGATCCGCGCTATATCGAAAGCGCTCGCACGGTCGGCCGGACGCTGGCGGCGCGCGGCATCGGGGTGGTCTACGGCGGCGGGCGGCTCGGGCTGATGGGGGCGATGGCGGCGGCTGCGCTCGAGGCCGGGGGCGAGGTGATCGGGGTCATCCCCGAGGCGCTGGTCGGCGGCGAGGTCGCCAACACCGACTGCACCGAGCTCCGCGTCGTCGCCAACATGCATCAGAGGAAGCAGGCCTTCACCGACCTTAGCGACGGTTTCCTGACCATCCCGGGCGGGGTCGGGACGATGGACGAATTGTGGGAGGCGGTGAGCTGGGCGCAGCTCGGCTATCACGCCAAGCCGGTGGGCTTGTGGAACGTCGCCGGGTTCTTCGACCACCTGCTGGCGTTCAACGCCCGCATGATCGAGACCGGCTTCATCCGCGCGGCGCATGCGAAGATTCTCGTCGCCGAGGACGATCTCGACCGACTTCTCGAGCGGATGGCCGCGCATCGGCCGCACACGCCGATCTTCGCGATGAAGGCCCGACGAGCGCTTGGCGCGGATCAAGAACCTGACCGCAATGGCCTTCGCCGCCAAGCCGACCGGCGACCCGGCGTTCGACGGCTTCGGCCTGGTCGCGCGCGAATGCGGGCTGACCCGAGCCATGGCCGACGACGTGATCGCCGGCTTCGCGCTCGACGCGGCCGACTGGCAACCCCACTCCGAACGCGACCTGATGCGCTATTGCTGCCACGTCGCCGGCGCGGTCGGAGTGATGATGGCGGTGATCATGGGTGTTCCGTCGGACGAGAAGGACACGCTCGACCGCGCCTGCGACCTCGGGCTCGCGTTCCAGCTCGCCAACATCGCCCGCGACCTCGAGGAGGACGACGCCGCGGGTCGCTGCTACCTGCCTCTCGAATGGCTGGCCGAGGCCGACATCCCGCCGGGCGAGCACCTCAAGCCGCACTACCGCCGCGAGCTGACCGCGCTGGTCGCGCGGCTGTGCCGCATCGCCCGCGCCCACGATTGCGCCGCGCGGATCGGCGCGGGGCGGCTCAAGCTACGCCAGCGCTGGGCGGTGCTCGCCGCGGCCGGGATTTATGGCGAAATCGCCAGCGAGGTCGAGCGCCGCGGGGCGCACGCCTGGGACCACCGCACCGTGGTCAGCGACCTGCACAAGGCCGGCTGGATCGCGCGCGCCGGCTGGCAGGCGCTGCGCCCGGTGGCGGCCGAGTGCGAAACCGGCGCCAAGGCGCGCGTGTGGACGCGGCGCGAGCTCGCGGCCGGCGGAGACCGCCCGTGACCGCACGCGCGACGATGACCGCATTGCGCGTCGAGCGACTCAGCAGCGACTTGTCGGGCGTGGCGCTGGCGGAGGTTCCCGTGCCCCGACCGCAGCCGGGCGAAGTGCTGGTCCGGGTCGAGGCGGCGAGCCTCAACTATCCCGACCTGCTGATGACCCGCGGTGAATACCAGCTCAAGCCCGAGCCGCCGTTCACGCTCGGCAGCGACTTCGCCGGGACGGTCGTTTCGGGCGACGGATTCACGCCCGGGACGCGGGTCTGGGGCCTGGCGCGCGGCACGTTCGCCGAATACGTCGTCGCCGCGCCTGCCTCGCTGGGCGCGATGCCGCCGGGACTCGGCCCTGCGGACGGAGCCGCCTTCCCCACGGCCCATCTCACCGCCTACGTCGCGCTGGTCGAGCGCGCGCGGGTCCGGCCGGGTGAATGGGTGCTGGTCCACGGCGCAAGCGGCGGGATGGGCTTGGCGGCGG
>JAIVIY010000040.1 GCA_020200285.1 Novosphingobium sp.
CGCTGCCGCCGGCCGCCGACTGGCCGCACCAGGCGGCCTACGAGGCGGTGTTCGGCAATTCGTGGCGGATCGTGCTCGCCTCGATGGTCGCGTTCTGGGCGGGCGAGTTCGCCAACAGCTTCGTGCTCGCGAAGATGAAGCTGTGGACGCAAGGGCGAATGCTGTGGGCCCGCACGATCGGCTCGACTTTCGTCGGCCAGGGGCTCGACAGCGCGATCTTCTATCCGCTGGCGTTCTGGGGGCTGGCGGGCTGGCCGCCCGAGCTGCTGGTGCAGGTGGTGATCTCGCAGTGGCTGATCAAGACCGCCTGGGAAGCCTTGCTGACGCCGGTGACTTATGCGGTGGTCGGCTGGCTCAAGCGGCGCGAAGGGGTGGAAGTGTTCGATACGGCGACCGATTTCTCGCCGTTCGGGAGGTAGGTCGGCCCCTTCCTTGTGGACGGGGCCTCCGGGCGCTCAGTCGGCCAGGAGGCCGATGGCGAGGTAGACGAGCAGCAGCGAGCCGAACCCGACCAGCGTGCCGGCGACGAAGCCGATGCGGACCAGCGTGACGTCCCAGCCGAAGTAATCGGCGATCCCCGAGCACACGCCCATCAGCTTGGCGTTGGCCTTGCCGAGGCGGAAGCCGCGGCGGGGAGCGGGGGTCACGTCGCGCACTGGGCTGTCCTCGAAGCGCAGCTCGCTCACGCCATGAACTCCGGCGCGGCGGTCGCGGTCGGCGCGGTCGGGTTGGAAACGGTGCCGCTGATCAGCACCAGCGAGAGCGCCAGCGCGGTGCCGGCGGCGATCAGGTTGTGGGCGAACGAACGAAGGGCGGTCATGGTCTTCAAGTCCTCGGTTGTGGCCAGGCGGCTTATCCGCCGGATGCCCGAGGTATTGCAGGGGGCGTGCCAAATTCGAGAAATGGCGGAATAGCGGCATTCTCACACTCGCACTGACGTTCAGCGACAGAGTGAACGACGAATGAATGCCACCGTTTGGGAAAATTCACCAATCGTTGGAATCCGCTTCCCGCTTAGGGATCGGCGAACTCGGCCTTGCGCTTCTCGAGCCCGGCGAGGACCGCCTCGCGCTGGTTGTGCGTGCCGATCAGCTTGGTCTGCTCGTGGCTTTCGGCCATCAGCAGCTGATCGACCGTCGCGTCCCACCAGCGGTTGGCGATCGCCTTGGCGCCACGCACCGCGTGCGGGCTCTTGGCGGCGATGTCGTGGGCCAGCGCCATCGCCCGGGCGAGCGGATCGGGGTCGACGTGGGTGGCGAAGCCGTAGGCGACCGCGTCCTCGCCGGTGAACTCGCGGTGGGTGTAGCTGAGCTCGCGCAGGACGTCCTCGCGAACGGTGCCGCGCCACAGCCAGTAGCCGCCCATGTCGGGGACCAGGCCCCACTTGACCTCCATCACCGCGAACCGCGCGTCGGGCGCGGCGATCTTGATGTCGGCCCCGCCGGCGATCTGCAGCCCGCCGCCGAAGCACACGCCGTGGACCGCGGCGATCACCGGCATCGGCAGCTTGCGCCAGACCACCGCGGCCTGCTGGGGGGCGTTGGCGTTGCCGTGGGTGCGCTCGGTCAGCGGGGTTTCGCGGTGACGCCCGGTCTCCGCCATGCTCGCCATGTCGAGCCCGGCGCAGAACGCCCGGCCCGCGCCCGACAGCACTACGCACCGCACCGTCGGCTCTTTGAACAAATGCATGCCCGCCTCGCGGATCGCGGCGAACATCTCGGCATCGAGCGCGTTGAGCTTGTCCGGCCGGTCGAGCAGGACATGCGCGACGCCGCTGTCGATGGTCAGCTCGACGCGATCGTGGAACCTCATGCGGCTTCCTCCCTTCGTCGGCGTCACGCCGCCGAGGCGTTGATCCCCATCGATTGCAGATAGCGCCGGACGTTGCGCGCGGCCTGGCGCAGGCGCTGCTCGTTCTCGACCAGCGCGATGCGGACGAAGCCTTCGCCTTCCTCGCCGTAGCCGACCCCCGGCGCGACGGCGACGTCGGCGTGGGTCAGCAACTGCTTCGAGAACTCGAGGCTGCCCATGTCCTTGAGCGCGGGGGGCAGCGGCGCCCAGGCGAACATCGAGGCCTTGGGCGAAGGAATGTTCCACCCGGCGCGGGCGAAGCTCTCGACCAATACGTCGCGGCGCTTGCGGTAGAGCTCGCGGTTCTTCTCGACGATGTCCTGCGGGCCGTTGAGCGCGGCGCAAGCCGCGGCCTGGACCGGGGTGAAGGCGCCGTAATCGAGGTAGCTCTTGACCCGCGTCATGGCCGCGATCAGCCGACGGTTGCCGACCGCGAAGCCGATCCGCCAGCCGGCCATCGAAAAGGTCTTGGACATCGAGGTGAACTCGACCGCGACGTCCTTGGCGCCGGGCACCTGGAGCACCGAGACGGTCGGATTGCCGTCGTAGTACAGCTCGGAATAGGCGAGGTCGGACAGGATCCAGACCTCGTTCTCCTTGGCCCAGGCGACCAGCCGCTCGTAGAACGCCAGATCCACTGTCTCGGCGGTGGGGTTCGACGGATAGTTGACCACCAGGATCGACGGCCGCGGCACAGTGAAGGCCATCGCCCGGTCCAGCGCGGCGAAGTAATTCGCGTCGGGGGTGGTCGGGACCGAGCGGATCGTCGCCCCGGCGATGATGAAACCGAAGGTGTGGATCGGGTAGCTCGGGTTGGGGGCGAGGACGACGTCGCCGGGCGCGGTGATCGCGGTGGCGAGGCTGGCGAGGCCCTCCTTCGAGCCCATCGTCACCACCACCTCGCTCTCGGGGTCGAGCTCGACCCCGAAGCGGCGGGCGTAATAGTTGGCTTGCGCCCGGCGCAGCCCGGGGATGCCTTTCGATTGCGAATAGCCGTGGGCATCGGGCTTGCGCGCGACCTCGCACAGCTTCTCGATCACGTGCTCGGGCGGGGGCAAGTCGGGATTGCCCATGCCCAGGTCGATGATGTCGCGCCCGGCCTGGCGCGCGGCGTGACGCATGCCGTTGACTTCGGCGATGACGTAAGGCGGCAGGCGCTTGATGCGGTAAAATTCGTCGTCCATGGCGCGGGCTGTCTTACGCGAATGGGCCAAGGGCGCAAACCGCGCTGCCAATTTCTTCGCAGTTGCGGTATGCGCGCGCCGACCCTTCAGGAACCCCGCCATGTCCGAAACGCTCAATGACGACCCCCCGACCCCGCTGGAAAAGCTGACCGAGATGCAGTCCGAGGCGTTGCGGCAGATGTTCGCGCAAGTGCTACCCGGCGCGCCCACGTCGATGCCCGAGCCGGCCGACGTCCAGCAGTGGACGCTGGTCGCGGGCAAGCTCCAGAAGATGTGGCTCGACTACGCCGCCGAGCAGGCGGCGCACGGCCAACCGATGTTCGCCCAATTGTTCGATCCGGTGCGCTGGGCGCAACAGGTCGGCGCGTGGTGGAAGGCGATGCCCTTGGGCGACCCGGCGGTGCAGCAGAGCTTGTGGGAAGACGGCATGGCGCTGTGGCAGACCGTGCTCGGCCAGTACGGGATCGGCCCGTCCGCGAAGTCCGCCGAGGGCGAGCCCGAGCTGCCGCGCCAGGACCGCCGCTTCGCCGACCCGCGTTGGCGCGACCAGCCGGTGTTCGCGCTGATCCACCAGACCTATCTGATGCTCGCCGAGCAAATCGTCGCGCTGGCCGACAAGGCCCCAGGGCTCGACGCCAAGCAGCGCGAGCAGCTCAAGTTCTCGAGCCGGGCGATCGTCGACGCGCTCAGCCCGGCGCACTTCCCGCTGACCAACCCGATCGTGCTCGAGCGCACGCTGGCGACCAAGGGCGAGAACCTGGTCAAGGGGATGGAGCACCTGATCGCCGACCTCAAGAAGGGCCAGCTGACCCACGTCGATCCGACCGCGTTCGAGGTCGGCCGCAACATCGCGGTGACCCCGGGCAAGGTGGTCTACGAAACCCCGCTCTACCAGCTGATCCAGTACACCCCGACCACCGATCAGGTGCTCGAGACGCCGCTGGTGATCTTTCCGCCGTGGATCAACCGCTTCTACATCCTCGATTTGAACGAGAAGAAGAGCTTCATCCGCTGGGCGGTGGCGCAGGGCATCAGCGTCTTCGTGGTCTCGTGGAGGAGCGCCGACGCGAGCCTCGCCGAGACGATGTGGGACGACTACGTGCTCGCCCAGGTCGAGGCGATCGATTTCGTCCGAGCGCGGCTCGGCGTGCCGGCGGTCCACGCCATCGGCTACTGCGTCGCCGGGACCACGCTCGCCGCGACGCTCGCCTGGCTCGCGCGCAAGGGCGAGGCGGACCAGGTCCGAAGCGCGACCTTCTTCACCGCGCAGGTCGATTTCGAGCGCGCCGGCGACCTCAAGCTGCTGACAGACGACGCGCAGATGGCGCTGATCGAGAGCCTCTCGGCCGACGGCACCTTCGACGGGCGCTACATGGCCGCGACCTTCAACGCGCTGCGCGGGCCCGATCTGATCTGGCAGTACGTGATCAACAACTACCTGATGGGCGAGGACTATCCGGCGTTCGACCTGCTCCACTGGAACGGCGACGTCACCAACTTGCCCGCCAAGTGGCACAAGGCCTACCTGACCGACCTCTACCGCGACAACAAACTGGTCGAGCCCGACGCCCTGGCGATCGCCGGCACCCCGCTCGACCTCGGGCGGATCGAGACGCCGGTCTACATCCAGGCGGGCAAGGAGGACCACATCGCCCCCGCCGAAAGCGTCTGGCGGCTGATCCGCCACGTCAAGGGGCCGTGGAAGTTCGTGCTCGCCGGCTCGGGGCACATCGCCGGGGTGGTCAACCCGCCCGAGGCGGGCAAGTACCAGTATTGGACCAACCCGGCGAAAGTCTCGACTCTCGAGGAGTTCGTCGCCGGCGCGACCGAAACCAAGGGCAGCTGGTGGCCCGACTGGGTCGAATGGCTGCGCGGGCACGGCGAAGCCACCGTGCCCGCCAAGGGCAAGCGCGTTCCGGGCGGCAAGGGCGATTCGGTGATCGAGGACGCGCCGGGACGCTATGTGAAGGCGCGGTGAGGTAGCGCCTCCCAAGCGTTACTGCTTGACGATCCAATTGCCAGTTTCCGGCGCCGGTCCGTGATCCTGCGATCTGTTACGTTTCTTCGGATTGATACATCGATGCCCGGTATTGAACTTGTCGTGATCGTCGAGCTCGTCCTTCACTAGCCCGTCGAAGTCGGCGGCGCCAAACTCAGTGGACTTGTCATAGAAGCCGTAGCCGGCATGGTCGTCGCAGCTTGCAGCCGGGTCGATCTCGAAGCGCAGATATTGCGAGCCGCGCCAGCTGATTGTTAGCTTGCACGTGGGAAACTCGTTCGGTTTGAGGTCGGCATCGTAAACGACCAACTCATCGTCCATGTAGCTTTGTCTACTGCGTTCCTTGTAAACCCATACATTTTCGGCCCGCTGCGCAACTCCATACACTCCAAAGA
>JAIVIY010000144.1 GCA_020200285.1 Novosphingobium sp.
CTGGTGATGACCTTGTTGTTGACGGTCAGCCGCAGCATGTACTCGGGGACGTTGGTCAAGAGGTACTGCTTGCCCATGTCGCGGGCGAGCCAGCGCCAGCGGTCCATGTTGGCGCGGATCAGCGCCCGATCCGAACCGGTACCGCCCGTGCCCGAGGCCAACTCCTGCTTGAGCGCGGTGTAATCGGGATGGGTCGGGGCGAGCGCGGCGATCTCGCCGGCGACATTGCCCTGCTCGAGCGCGCGGGCCAGCACCAGCGCGGTCGGGTTGACGTCGCGGTCGGGATCGACCGCGAACCACTGCACCCGCGCAGTCATCGGAGTGCGACCGTCGCGCATGTCCTCGACCACCCAGGCGAACAGCCGGGTGGCGACTTCGTTGAGCGCCGGTCCCTCGCCACTCGCGATCGCCGCAGCGAGCGTCGCCGGCTCGTAGTCCTTGGGGTCGAGCCCTTCGGCGCCGAGCCCCTGGATCACCGATAGCAGCACCAGCGCGTCGCGCCGCGGCCAGTGCGGCGGCGGCGGCGGCGGGGTCGGAGCCGGCGTTTCCTGGATGACCGGCTGCGATACGGTCGGCGGCAGGAGAACGGTGGGACCTTGCACCGGCGAAGTCGTCACGGGCGCGGTCTGGGCCAGCGCGGGCGCGGCGATCGCCCCCGCGGCAGCCGTCGCGAAGAGGCTCAGATGCTGCACGTACGCCCGAAAATTCATGATTCGTCCTACTGTCGGTTTGGCCCATCCCGTCCGGCCCGGTCCGCGAAACCGCGCTGTCGGCGCGACTGCGAATCTGCCGTCTGGCGAGACCGGTTTCAAGGACCTGGCCTGACTGACGGCTGAATCGGCACGATTACCTCGCCGCCGTGGCGGATTGGCAACGTTCGTCAGATCCTCCCCATTCTTGCGCAGCCAAATGGGGAGGGGGACCGCCAGCCGCAGGCTGGTGGTGGAGGGGTAACGAGCAGAACCCCTCCGTCAGTCGGCTTGAGCGCCGACTGCCACCTCCTCATTTGTCCTGCGGAAAAATGGGGAGGAGCTCGGACTGGCAGCCGTCCCCACAATCCCCTAACGCCCGCTTTCCATGCGCCGCGACCACCCCCTCGCCCCGATCGTCGTCGCGGTCGCGGCGATCGCGCTGTTGAGCGTGATGGACGGGACGATGAAGGGCGCCAGCCTCGCGCTCGGGGCCTATTCGGCGCTGGTCTGGCGCGCGCTGATCAGCACCGCGGTGACGCTGCCGCTGTGGCTCTCGGGGCGGACCGGCTGGCCCGACCCTCCGGCGCTGCGCGTCCACCTGCTGCGCGGAGTGATCGTCGCGGTGATGGCGCTGCTGTTCTTCCACAGCCTGACGCTGCTGCCCCTCGCCCAGGCGATCGCGATCTCGTTCTTCGCTCCGCTGATTTCGCTCTGGCTCGCCGCGGTGCTGCTGAAGGAGAAGATCGCTCCCGCGGCGATCATGGCGTCGCTGGTCGGCCTCGCCGGGGTCGCGGTGATCTGCTGGCCCGAGCTCGCCAACGCAAAAGGGGGCGGCGGCGGGCCGGGACGGATCGAGGGCATCGCCGCGGTGCTCGCCTCGGCGCTGCTCTACGCGTTCAACCTGGTGCTCGCCCGGCGCCAGGCGCTGCTCGCCCGCCCGCGCGAGATCGCCTTCTTCGGCACCGCGGTGACGCTGGCGACGCTCGCGCCGTTCGCCGCGTGGTTCCTGCGCGCGCCCGACGGCGCGGCGCTGATCTGGGTCGCGGCGTCCTCGGCGCTGAGCATAACCGCCGCGCTGCTGCTCGCCTGGGCCTATGCCCGGGCCGAGGCGCAAGTGCTGGTGCCGATGGAGTACAGCGCGTTCGTCTGGGCGGCGGCGGTCGGCTGGCTGGCGTTCGGCGAGACGGTCTCGACCGCGACGCTGGTCGGAGTGGCGCTGATCGTCGCGGCCTGCCTGGTCGCCGCGCGAAGGACGCCGCCCGAGCCGGTGGTGGCCTAGCGACGACCTCTCCCTTGACCTCCAAGCACCAAGCGAGCATCGCCGATAGCGATTCCGGAAGGGTCCTAAGGGCGCGCCCGCCGGTGAGCATCCAGCAGGAGGGAATCGGCACATGACCCAGGTCGGACAGGACTCGCTCGGCGCGCGCCAAACCTTGAAGGTCGGCAACCGCGAGTACGGCTACTACGCGCTGGCCCGCGCGGCCGAGGAATTCGGCGACATCAGCCGCCTGCCGTTCAGCCTCAAGGTCCTGCTCGAGAACCTGCTGCGGTTCGAGGACGGCGGCTTCACCGTCTCGACCGGCGACATCAAGGCGATCGTCGATTGGCAGGCGAACCCGGTCACCGGCAACGAGATCCAGTACCGCCCGGCGCGCGTGCTGCTCCAGGACTTCACCGGGGTGCCGTGCGTGGTCGACCTCGCGGCGATGCGCGATGCGATCGCCAAGCTCGGCGGCGACACCGCGCGGATCAACCCGCAAGTCCCGGTCCACCTGGTGATCGACCACTCGGTGATGGTCGACGAGTTCGGACACCCCAAGGCGTTCGAGCAGAACGTCGAGATCGAGTACCAGCGCAACCTCGAGCGCTACGACTTCCTCAAGTGGGGATCGAAGAGCCTCGACAACTTCTACGCGGTGCCGCCCGGCACCGGCATCTGCCATCAGGTCAACCTCGAGCATATCGCGCAAGCCGTGTGGGTCTCGAAGGACCAGACCGGGGCCGACGTCGCCTATCCCGATACTTGCGTCGGCACCGACAGCCACACCACGATGATCAACGGGCTGGGCGTGCTCGGCTGGGGAGTCGGCGGGATCGAAGCCGAGGCGGCGATGCTCGGCCAGCCGGTGTCGATGCTGATCCCCGAGGTGGTCGGCTTCAAGGTCACGGGCGCGCTACGCGAAGGCGTGACCGCGACCGACCTGGTGCTGACGGCGACCCAGATGCTGCGCGCGCGGGGGGTGGTCGGGCGCTTCGTCGAGTACTTCGGGCCCGGACTAGCCGCGCTGACGCTGGCCGACCGGGCGACGCTGGCCAACATGGCCCCCGAGTACGGCGCGACTTGCGGCTTCTTCGGGATCGACGACAAGACGCTCGACTACATGCGCCTGACCGGCCGCGACGAGGAGCAGATCGCGCTGGTCGAGGCCTATGCCAAAGAGCAGGGCTTCTGGGCCGATCCCCATGCGCCCGACCCGGTCTTCACCGACACGCTCGAGCTCGACATGGCGAGCGTGGTGCCCTCGCTGGCCGGGCCCAAGCGGCCGCAGGACAAAGTCAGCCTCGAGCACGTCGACGACGTGTTCAACGCCGACCTCGCCAACGTCTACAAGCACGACGGCTTCCACCGCACCGGCGTCGAGGGCAAGGACCACGACATCGGCGACGGCGACGTGGTCATCGCCGCGATCACCAGCTGCACAAACACCTCCAACCCAAGCGTGCTGGTCGCTGCCGGGCTGGTCGCCAAGAAGGCCAACGAGCTCGGTCTCCGGCCCAAGCCGTGGGTCAAGACCAGCCTCGCGCCGGGCAGCCAGGTGGTCACCGACTACCTGATCAAGGCAGGTCTGCAATCGCACCTCGACGCGGTCGGGTTCAACCTCGTCGGCTACGGCTGCACCACCTGCATCGGCAACTCGGGCCCGCTGGCCGAGCCGATCAGCGCGGCGATCAACGCCAACGACATCGTCGCCGCCAGCGTGCTCTCGGGCAACCGCAACTTCGAAGGCCGCGTCTCGCCCGACGTGCGCGCGAACTTTCTCGCCTCGCCGCCG
This sequence comes from Novosphingobium sp., assembly GCA_020200285.1. Classification (GTDB taxonomy): domain Bacteria; phylum Pseudomonadota; class Alphaproteobacteria; order Sphingomonadales; family Sphingomonadaceae; genus Novosphingobium. Next base: position 3,746 of record JAIVIY010000144.1, read on the forward strand.
CTGGTGGTCGCCTACGCGCTCAAGGGCACCGTCACCGAGGATCTCACCCAGACTCCGATCGGCCAGGGCAGCAACGGCGACGACGTCTACCTGCGCGACATCTGGCCGACCAACGCCGAAGTCCACGAGCTGATGACCGCCTCGATCAGCCGCGAGATGTTCAAGAGCCGCTACGCCGACGTCTACAAGGGCGATGCGCACTGGCAGGCGATCGACGTCGTCGGCTCGAAGACCTACCAGTGGCGCGCCGGCAGCACCTACGTCGCCAACCCGCCCTACTTCGAGGGCATGAGCATGACCCCGGCGCCGGTCGCCGACATCGTCGAGGCCAAGCCGCTGGCGATCCTCGGCGATTCGATCACCACCGACCACATCAGCCCCGCGGGCTCGATCAAGGTCGACAGCCCTGGCGGGCAGTGGCTGCTCGAGCACCAGGTCGCCAAGGCCGACTTCAACTCCTACGGCAGCCGCCGCGGCCATCACGAGGTGATGATGCGCGGCACGTTCGCCAACATCCGCATAAAGAACGAGATGGTCCCCGGCATCGAGGGCGGGATGAGCCGCCATGGCGACGAGTGCATGCCGATCTATGACGCGGCGATGCGCCACAAGGCCGACGGGACGCCCTTGGTGGTGATCGCGGGCAAGGAATACGGCACCGGATCGTCGCGCGACTGGGCGGCCAAGGGCACCAACCTGCTCGGCGTGCGCGCGGTGATCGTCGAAAGCTTCGAGCGCATCCACCGCTCGAACCTGGTCGGAATGGGCGTGCTGCCGCTGCAGTTCATGGGCGGCGACACCCGCGACAGCCTCGGCCTGACCGGCGACGACGCCTTCACCATCCGCGGCGTCGCCGGCCTCAAGCCGCGCCAGGACGTGACGGTCGAGGTCACCCGCCCCTCGGGCGAAAGCTTCACCTTCACCGCGCTGTGCCGGATCGATACCGCCAACGAGCTCGAGTACTTCCTCAACGGCGGAATCCTGCACTACGTGCTGAGGAAGCTGGCGGCTTGAATTCCGATTGGCCTTCTGCCAAGCGCCGCGTCCCGCAACTTCGCGGCCAATGGCAGGAGGCTACAATGAACAAGATCGACCGCCTCGCCGACCTCGCTTGCTTTTGAGGTCACGTCCAAACGACGCAAAGGTTACCCGTCCGAAACGCATGTGAAGCGCGGCTTGCGCTTCATTCGTGGCGGAGAGGTCGAACTTAGCGAGAAGCTCGGCCGAAACGATCGGTGCCCGTGCGGCTCAAGACGCCGGTTTCAAGAATTGCTGCCTCCATTCCGGCCGGTTTCGACGGGACGGAAGGGCGCGACTATTGGCGTTGATCCGGATGTGCGGTCGGGTGGAACTCGGCTGCGGTGAGCCGCGCGAGGTGAGCTTCAGCCCAGCGTCCGCCGCTTGCCGGCCATGATGAAGGCGATCTTGCCGCCGTAGCGCTGACGCGTGACCAGCGCGGCCGCCGCGGCGCCGAACAGCAGGAGCATGCCCGGCTCGGGCACGTCGGTCGGCGGCGGGGGAGGCGGCGGCGGCATGCCGCCCGAGGATGTGCTCGAGCTCGTCGACGAAGAGGTCGAACTCGACGTCGAGGACGAGGTCGACGAGCTGGTGCTCGACGAGGTGCTCGAGCTGGTCGAGACGTTGCCCGACGAGGTCGAGACGTTGCC
>JAIVIY010000041.1 GCA_020200285.1 Novosphingobium sp.
CGCCGCCGCGCTGCGCTCCGACAAGGTCCGCGTCGCGGTCAACGGCGTGCTCGGCGCGGCTCGCGTGACGGACGGCGACGAAGTGGCGTTCCTCCCTCCGGTCAGCGGTGGGTGATGTCAGTCGACGTGCGCCTGCTCGAAGCATCGTTCGATCCCGCCGCCGAGCTCGCCCGCTTCGCGGCCGCGCACCCGCAGGCCGGCGGCATCGCCAGCTTCCTCGGCCAGGTCCGCGCCAAGAGCGGAGAAGGCGCGGTGCTCGAGCTCGAGCTCACCGCCTATCCGCGGCTGACATTGCCCGGAATCGAATTGCTCGCCACGGAAGCCATGCGCCGCTGGCCAATCGACGGGCTCCTCATCCTCCATCGCGTCGGCTCGCTCACGCCCGGCGAGCCGATCGTCCTCGTCGTCGCCGCCGCGCGGCACCGCCGCGACGCGTTCCTCGCCGCCGACTTCGCGATGGATCACCTGAAGAGCGAGGCGTGGTTCTGGAAGCGCGAGCGCACCGCGGCGGGCTGGCGCTGGGTCGCGCCGCGCGCCGCCGATCACGCCGACCGCGCGCGCTGGTGACTATTCGTTGAGCCGTCCGCGGTAGGCGGCGAGCGCCGCGTCCTCCTCGCCGATCAGCGCGATCACTTCGCCGCGGGCGGCGGCGACGGCGTCGACGTCGCCCGAGCCGCCGGTCGGCACCGCGGCGTCTTGCGCGGCGATGTAGAGCGAATCGAGGTCGGCCAGCGCGATCATCGCCTCGCTCCGCGCCGATTCGAGGCTGGCGAGCGCGACTTGCGCGACCGACCACGCCTCGCTTGCGACCGCCGCGCCTTGCGCCGCGCGCGACAGCGCGTCCGCGCCGCCGCGGCGCTCTTCGAACTTGCGGTGCGCGGCCTGCGCTTGCCCGCGCAGTTGCGCGATCCGGCTGCCCGTCGCCGCGGTCGCGGGCGGCGGGACGGGGGCCGGCGCAGGCTCGATAGTGCCGGTGACCCGCTCGCCGGGGCGCGTGGCGAGCGAGGGAAAGCGGTCGTCGCCGGGGCTTGCGCAGGCGGTCAGCAGGGCGGGAGCGAAGAGGATCGCAATGCGCATCGTCAGCCGCCATAGCACGCCCGAAACGCGCCGCCATCCGGTTGACAGCGCCAAGCGCTTCGCTTAACGGCGGCGCTCTTTCCGGCCCCCTCGCGTCAGCGGGGCGTCCGGCATTGACCTCGCGACGGGTGCGCAGCGCTCACGCGGGCAAGCAGATGGATGGATAACCGAACCATGTTCGCAGTGTTGCGCACGGGCGGCAAGCAGTACCGGGTTGCCGCCGGAGACAAGATCGCGGTCGAGAAGCTCGCGGGCGAAGCCGGCGACAAGATCACGCTGGGCGACGTCCTGCTCGCCGGCGACGGCGGCGAGGTCAAGGACGCGGCGGGCGTGGTGGTCTCGGCCGAGATCATCGCGCAGGCGAAAAGCGAAAAGGTCATCGTCTTCAAGAAGCGCCGCCGTCACAACTATCGCCGCAAGAACGGGCACCGCCAGCAGATGACGCTGCTGCGGATCGTCGCGGTCGGGGCGGAAGAGAAGAAGGCGAAGAAGGAAGCCGCGCCCAAGCAGGAGGCCGCTCCGGCTTCCGCCGAGGCCGCGCCCGTCGCCGACAAGCCGGCCAAGAAGGCTGCGCCCAAGAAGGCCGCCAAGCCGGCCGCGCCAGTTTCGGAGTAAGTCGCAATGGCACACAAGAAAGCAGGCGGCTCGTCGCGCAACGGCCGCGATTCCGCAGGCCGCCGCCTCGGCGTCAAGAAGTTCGGCGGCCAGGACGTGGTCGGCGGCAACATCATCATTCGCCAGCGCGGGACCAAGGTCTATGCGGGCGCCAACGTCGGCCTGGGCAAGGACCACACGCTGTTCGCGCTGACCGCGGGCAAGGTCCGATTCCATGACGGCAAGCTCGGCCGCAAATACGTCTCGGTCGACATGGGCGCGCAGCCCGCCGAATAACGGATGGTCGATGACGGGCCATCCTGACGGGATGGCCCCCGCCGGACGCGCAAAGTCCGGCGACACGAGGGAGAGGGGCCTCAACCCGTCTCCCTCTTTGCACGTCTCCCTCAGCGAACCGCGCCGGAAGGCCCTTCCGGCGCAAGCGCCATCGAGCTGTCACGCGCGCCGGCTAGGGCCGGTCTTGCGGGGCGGCAGAACACGGGAGGTAGTGCGATGTTCATCCGCAGCGAGAGGCTGTTCCTGCGGCCCGGCTGGCCCGAGGACTGGCGCGACCTGCTTCGCGGCATCGCCGACGAGCGGATCGTTCGCAACCTGGCCAAGGCGCCCTGGCCCTATCGGCCGGAGCACGCGCGCGATTTCGCCGGCAAGCGTCAGGACGCGCGGGTTCCGCACTTCTTCGTGACCCTACCCGCCAACGGCGAGCTCATCGGCAGCGTTGGCCTCGGCCGACAGGACGACGGCCAAGTCGAGCTCGGGTACTGGATCGCACGCGCGCACTGGGGCCGCGGTTATGCGCCGGAGGCGGCGCGCGCGGTGCTGCGACTGGCGCGGACGCTTGGACATCGCAAAGTGGTCGCCGGCCACTTCGTCGACAACCCCGCATCGGGCCGGGTTCTCGCCAAGATCGGCTTTCGCCCGACCGGCCGCGTCACGCCACGGTTCAGCGTCGGCCGCGGGCGCGAGGTCGATTCGATCGAGTACGCGATCTCGCTCGGCAGCCAGAGCGATTGCGACGGGGGCGAGGCAGAAGTCGCGATGCGCGCCGCCTGACCGCGGCCGGCGAAAATCTTTCATCCGTAGCGGGCACCAGCGGAGTTCTTTACCGTTCAGTCCTCAGCCAGCGTCGCAGGCTTAGCCGTTGCGCAGGGCCGAGCTCGGCAGAGGAGTTTGCGATGCAGCGGATTGTGCGCTCTCACCGCGTTGCCGGGGCCGTCGGGGGGATGTGCGCGGCAGTCGCGATGCTCGCGGCGTGCGGCGGGGGCGGGGGCCGCTCACCGCCGGTGATGACGCCTGCGCCGGTTCCTACACCGGCTCCCACGCCATCGCCAACGCCGTCACCTGCACCAACCCCGACACCCTCGCCGTCGCCGTCACCCACGCCGACGCCGACGCCATCCCCGACCTCTGCTTTCGACACCGCCGAATTCAGGATGTCGGACGGTCCCGCCTTTCACCGCGTCATTCCGGCTTGGGAGCGCGGCGCGACTGGCCGTGGGGTGACCCTGGCGATCGTCGATACCGGCGTCGATTCCACCAATCCCGAGTTCGCCGGGCGCATTTCCGCTGCGTCCGCCGACGTCACCGGCGCTGGCCGCACCATCAACGGCGAAGACAATCACGGCACCCAGATCGCACTGATCGCGGCAGCCGCGCGCAACGGCAGCGGCATCCTTGGCATCGCCTTCGAAGCGACGATCCAGGCGCTGCGGATCGACCGGCCGGGGACTTGCGCGACCGAGGATCCCAACGTTCCCGATTCCGGTTGCAAGTTCACCGACGATACGATCGCCGCGGGCGTCAACCGGGCGGTCGATGCAGGGGCGCGGGTGATCAACCTGTCGATCGGCGGCTCGACGATCAACGCTACCTTGCGCGCGGCGATCGCCCGCGCGGCGAGCGCCGGCGTGGTGGTCGTGGTCGCCGCCGGCAACAACGGCGATTCGACCGACCCCGCCAAGAATCCGAACGAGCCCGACCCTTTCGCCTCGAGCACCGCCAATGCCGGCAGCGCCAACGTGATCATCGCCGGCTCGGTCAACGAGAACAACGTGATCTCTGCGTTCGCCAACCGCGCCGGCAGCTTCGCCAACATTTATCTGAACGGGCTCGGCGAACGGGTCTGCTGCGTTTACGAGAACGGGCAGATCAAGATCACGACCGACAGCCAGGGCCGGCGCTTCGTGTGATCCTCGACGGCTATTCGCGCGCCTACGCGCTCGACTTCGCCCGCCAGCTTCATGCCACGCCCGTCGCGCCGCGCCTGGCCAACGCGGTTGCCGGGCGCACCCGCAACCTGGCGGCCGGAGGCGACGCGCTGGCGCTAGCCTTCACCATCGACGCCCGCAACGGCTTCGCGCTGGTCTCGCCGCTGCGGCTGAGCACGGGCGAGGCCGAGCAGGCCCGCGTGCTCGCCGCCAGCCTGACTGCAAGGATCGCGCCCGACCGGCAGATCGGCTTCGGCTTCCGCCAGAGCGCGGACGGCCTCGTCGCGCAGCTCCAGGGCGCGCGATTCCCCGCGTTCATCGTCGCCGGCGCGCCGGGCGAGGATCTCGGCTTCGCGACGGCCGATCGCAACGCCGTGGCGCTGCGGCAGATGCTCGGCGGGTTCGGCCTGACGCTCAGCGCCGAGGCCGGCGAGGCGGTGAGCGCGCCGGTCCGCTTTGCGGACGCCTTGCGGCTGCAACGCCAGCGCGAGCGCATGCAACGCGTCGGACTAGCGCTCGACCGCTCGTTCGGCGCGGTGGACACCGCGTTGGGACTATCCTGGGTGCGCGAGGACGGCACGGTGCTCGGCGCGCGGTTCCACGACGCGTTCGGGCGCAACGGCGCGGACAGCGTCTTCGTTGACGCCCGCGCCGGCTGGAGCTTGCGACCCGATCTCCGCCTCGGCGCCGCCTGGCGCGTGGGGTACACGATGCCCCGCGCCGGCCGGGCGATCGTCGGGGGGCGGCTGCTGAGTTCGGCGTTCGCGGTCGATGTCGAGAAGCTCGGAGTGTTCGCCGCCGACGATCGCCTCGCGCTGCGCCTGGCGCAACCCTTGCGCGTCGAGAGCGGCGGGGTGCGGCTCAACCTGCCGGTCGATTACGATTACGCGACACTGACTCCGACGTTCGCGCTGACCCGCTACGACCTCACTCCGCGCGGCCGCGAGCTGATCGCCGAGCTCGCCTGGCGCGGTGAGCTGTGGGGCGGGGACGCCGCGGCGAGCGCCTTCTACCGCAAGGATCCGGGACACTATGCCAGCGTGCCTGACGACAAGGGGGTCGCGGTGAAGTGGAGCAAGGGGTTCTAGGTCAGGCCCCGGCCTTGACCGCAAACTCCCACGCCCGCTCCGCCAGCGGGCTCACGCGCTCGCTCATCGCCGTGGCGTGGGCCGAGCTGGCAGTGCCGTCGATCACCCGCTTCTTGATCCCCTGCATGATCCCGGCGAGGCGGAAGAAGTTGTAAGCGAAGTACCAGTTCGGGTCGGGGACGCCGTCGCGCCCGGTCGCGCGGCAATAGTTCTCGACAACCTCGTCGAGCTCGGGAATGCCGAGCGCCTTGCGGTCGAGGTCCTGGACGCCCGAGCGCCCGCCGTTGTCGGTGACCCAGGCGAGCGCGACGTACATGAAGTCGGCCAGCGGATCGCCGAGCGTCGACAGCTCCCAGTCGAGCACCGCGAGCACTTCGGCTCGGTCGGGCGCGTAGATCATGTTGTCGATGCGATAGTCGCCGTGGACCACGCTGGTCCGGGTCTGCTCGGGCAGCGTCGCCGGGAGCCATTCGATCAGCCGCTCCATCTCGGGCATCGTCTCGGTCTCGGCGAGCTTGTATTGCCGGGTCCAACGCTCGACCTGGCGGCCGAAGTAGTTGCCCGGCTTGCCGAAATCGTCGAGCCCCGCATCGGCGATCGGCGTCTGGTGGAGCCGCGCCAGCGTTTCGATCATCGCGCTGTAAGTGGCGCGGCGCTGCTCGGGCGTCGCGTCGGGCATCGCCCCGTTCCAGATCGTCCGCCCGTCGACCATCGCCATCACGTAGAACCACGATCCGACTACCGTATCGTCGGTGCTCAGCCCGTACTGCCGCGCGACCGGGAAGCCGGTCTTGTAGAGCCCGGCCTGGACCTTGTACTCGCGATCGACCGCGTGGGCGCTCGGCAGCAGCGGCCCGAACGGCTTGCGCCGGAGCACGTAGCGGCCCGAGGGGCTAACGATCCGGTAGGTCGGGTTCGACTGGCCGCCCTTGAACTTGGTCAGCTCGATCGGGCCGCGGAAGCCCGCGACATTCGCTTCCAGCCATTCGGTGAGCCTGGCTTCGTCGAGCTTGTCGGCGCCCTCCGGCGCGACCGTGCCTACGAACGCGGTCTCGGCGTCGATCGCCTCGCGTGCGCTCGGCGGCGTCGCGGTCACGCGTCGAACACGATCACGCTGCGCGCGGAATCGGCCTTCTTCATCCGCTCGAAGCCCGGCAGAGGCCGGGCGCCCGACCGCCTCGATCGCGTGATCGACCCCGCCGCCGGTCATCTCGAGGATCTGCGCCGCGGCGTCGTTGGCGAGCGCGTCGACCGTATCGGTCGCGCCGAGCTTCATCGCCAGCTCGCGCTTCTCGGGCATGGGATCGGCGGCGACGATCCGCCCCGCGCCGGCGATCCTGGCGGCGTTGATCGTCGCCAGCCCGACCCCGCCGCAGCCGATCACCGCCACCGTCTCGCCGGGCGTGACCTTGCACGCGTTGAACACCGTCCCCGCGCCGGTGGTCACCGCGCAGCCGATCACCGCGGCGCGGTCCAAGGGCATCTCGGGGTCGATCTTCACGCAGGCGTGCTCGTGGACCAGCATCATCTCGGCGAACGCCGAGAGGTTGAGCATTTGGTTGACCACCGAGCGGTCGCCGGCGCGGGTGATCCGCGGCGGTTGATCCGGCGCGCGGCGGGTGTCGCCGCCCAGGCACAGCGCCATCCGCCCGGTCACGCAGAACTCGCAATGGCCGCAGAACGCCGAGAGGCAGGTGACGACGTGGTCGCCCGGCTTGACCGTGCGCACCTCGCTGCCGACTTTCTCGACCACGCCCGCGGCCTCGTGCCCGGGAATCGCGGGCAGCGGGTGGGGATAGGCGCCCTCGATGAAGTGCAGGTCCGAATGGCACAGCCCGCAGGCCGCGGTGCGGATCAGCACTTCGTGCGGGCCCGGGTTGTCGACCTTCACGTCGTCGATGATCCGCAAGGCCATGTTGGGCGCCTGGACCTTGATCATCGCGATCTCGAGCGCGGCGGCCTTGTTGCCGACCTTGTCCATCATGTCGGCGGCCTTGAGGCACAACAGCCGCGTCATCTCGATGTCGATCCGGGCCTGGGCGATGCGCTGCTCCCACACCGATTGCTCGGCGATGGTCTTGCCGAAGGCCACGCGCGACTGCAGCCGCTTGGCCATCTTGGCGATCGCTTCCTCGGCGACCCCGACGGTGCGCATGCAGTGGTGGATGCGCCCCGGCCCGAGCCGCCCTTGCGCGATCTCGAAGCCGCGGCCTTCGCCGAGCAGGATGTTCTCGGCGGGCACGCGGACGTCGTTGAGAATGATGTCCATGTGCCCGTGCGGCGCGTCGTCGTAGCCGAACACCGGCAAGTGGCGGACGATCTCGACCCCGGGCGAGTCGAGCTCCATCAGCACCATCGATTGCTGGGCGTGGCGCTTGGCCTCGAAATCGGTCTTGCCCATGACGATCGCCAGCTTGCAGCGCGGATCGCCCGCGCCCGACGACCACCATTTGCGGCCATTTATGACGTACTCGTCGCCGTCGCGCTTGATCGAGCATTCGATGTTGGTCGCATCGGACGAAGCGACAGCGGGCTCGGTCATCAGGAACGCCGAGCGAATCTCGCCGTCCATCAGCGGCTTGAGCCACCTGTCCTTGTGCTCGCGGGTGCCGTAGCGGTGGAGCACTTCCATGTTGCCGGTGTCGGGGGCCGAGCAGTTGAACACCTCGCTCGCCCAGCCGGCGCGGCCCATCTCCTCGGCGCACATCGCGTACTCGAGGTTGGTCAGCCCCGGGCCCTCGAACTCGAAGCTGTCGTCGACGTGCGGCCGGCCCGACTGCGGCGGCATGAACAGGTTCCAGATGCCCTGCGCCTTGGCCCGGGCCTTCTCCTCCTCGACCACGGGAATGACCTTCCAGCGCTCGCCTTCGGCCGACTGCTTGTAGAATTCGGCGGTGCGCGGGCGGATGTGCTGGTCGATGTAGTTGCGGACGCGGTCGCGCCAATAGACCTGGCGTTCGGTGGGCTCGAAATCCATGGGGTTCGTCCTCTCGTTCGGCTTCGTCCTTGGGCAGGGCGTCGCGGCGATGCAAGCCTAATTTAATTGCGCGGTTAAGCCCGTCTCACGGGTGTGAGCCCTCGGCGTCGGGGTCGGCGATCGCCGCGCCCGAGAGCGTCGCTACGCGCGCTTCGTGATCCTCGCGGGTGATCGGGAAGCGGCGGATGATCACCGCGATGGCGATCGCGAACACCGCGACGATCACCGCGTAGCTGAGCGCGAGGTTGTCGATCACGCTCTCGGGCACCTCGCCCGGCGTGGCCTTCTCGGGCATCCCCGCGAAATCGACCAGCAGGCCGGTGACGAAGATGCCGAGCCCGGTCGCGCATTTCTGCATGAAGAAGTTGCCGGCGAAGAACGTCCCTTCGGCGCGGCGGCCGGTCTCGGCCTCCGAGGCCTCGACCACGTCGGCCATCATCGAGCTGGCCGAGATCATCGCGCTGACGCTGAACCAGTTGGCGAAAAAGAAGAATCCGAACAGCGCCACGGTCGACGGCTGCGAGCCTTCGACCCACCACATGTCGAAGTGCCGCAGCGCGAATGGAGTCACCCAGAAGATCATGCCGAGCACCGCGGTGACCGCCGCGGTGCTGCGCTTGCCCCAGCGCTTGTGCATCGGTCCGACGGTGAGGAAGGTCACCACCACGCTGGCGAACAGCAGCCACGGATAGACGGTGAACGCGCCGGCGCTGAAGCGCCAGATGTAGAGGTATAGGTAGTTGGCGATCGAGAAGGTCACCCCCTGGCTGGTGTAGGCGAGCATCCCGGCCGCGAGCAGGATCAGGAACGCGGGGTGGGAGAGCGATTCGCGGATTTCGGAGAACGCGCCGCTGAGCGAAAACTTGCCCGGAGCTCGCTCGGGCAGTCCGGCCGCCCAGCGATGCTGGGCGATGGCCGAAATCAGCACCGCGCCCGCCATCAGGATCGCGCCGGTCACCCCGTAGGCGAAATAACCTTCGGGCTCGAGCAGGCCGTCGGCGAGGAACACGTCGTAGGCGAGGAACAGCATGAGCAGCCCGCCGGCCCAGCCGAACAGGAAGCGGAAGCGCATCAGCCGGGTGCGCTCGTCGTAGTCGCGGGTCAGCTCGGGGACGAGCGCGACCGAGGGCACCTCGCAGCACGAGACCAGCATCCGCACCAGCATCGCGATCAGCACCAGGCCCCAGAAGCCCGGCTGCTCGGTCGGCGACCACAGCAGGATCCACAATCCCGCCAGCGGGATCGGCGCGATGTAGAGCCACGGCAGGCGGCGGCCCCAGCGGGTGTAGGTGCGGTCGGACAAGTGGCCGACGATCGGATCGATGAACGCATCGAGGATCAGCGCGAGCATCAGCGCGAAGCTGACCAGCTTCGCGTCCATCCCCAGCACCTGGTTGTAGAACAATAGCAGGAAGGTCGAGAAGCCGTTGTCCTTGACCCCGTAGGCGATCGAGCCGAGCCCGTGGAAGAACGCCAGCCGGCCCGGAATGCGCCCCTGGATCGGGGTCACGCCGCGGCCTCCGCGGCCGGGCCTTCGACATAGGCGCGCAATGCCTCGAACATGCTCGGCATCATCGGGTCCCAAGCGTGGCGTGGCCCGACGGTGATCCCGCCATCGACCACCAGCGAGGTGCCGGTGACGAACCCCGCCTCCTCGCTGGCGAGGAAGGCAACCGCGCGGGCGATGTCCTCGGGCTGGCCGCCGCGCGCCACGGGCTGCGCCTGCTGCGACATCTCGGCGATCATCGCCTTGGCGGTCGGCACCTTGTCCTCGGGGCACTCCATCGAGGCGGTGAAGATGTTGGTGTTGATGAAGCCCGGTTGGACCGCGTTGACCCGGATGCCGTGTTGGGCGAGGTCGGTCGCGGCGCACTTGGTCAGGTGGAGCACCCCGGCCTTGGCCACCGCGTAGGCGGTCGGCGAATAGCCGGGCCCGACCGCGGCGACGCTGCTGGTGTTGACGATCGAGGCGCCGGCGCGGCCGATCATGTGCGGCACCGCATAACGGATGCCGAACGCCACCGAGCGCAGTAGCAGGTCCATCGTCCGGTCCCACGCCTCGGGCTCGATCTCGCCGATGTATTCGCGCGCGCCGCCCGCGCCGGCGTTGTTGAAGACCACGTCGATCCCGCCGGTCTCCGCCGCGGCGTGGTCCATCAGCGCCTTGATCTCGGCGGTAGAGCAGACGTCGCAGCGCTGGAAGCGGATGTCGCCGTTCGAACCGCTCGCCAGCTTCTCGCCGTTGGCAACGTCGATGTCGGCGGCGAAGACGGTTGCGCCCTCGGCCGCGAACAGCAGCACCGCGGCCTTGCCGATGCCCGATGCGGCGCCCGTCACCACCACCGTTCGTCCCGAGAATCGCATGGCCTCCCCCGTCTTTTGGTCGGCGCGGAGCTTAGGCGCGCGATTAAAACCGTCAACGCTGCTTGCTTGACGCTACGGCACGGGGGATAGCTGAGCCGGCGGCCAGCTTCCGCTTGCGCCGCGCCCCCGATTCGCCTTAACCGAGCGGTTAAGGAGAGGAGCCAACCCATGTCCGATCTCGAAGCCTTCCGGCAGGAAATCCGCGCCTGGCTGGAGGAGAATTGCCCGCCCGAAATGCGCGAGCCGGTCCGCGGCGAAACCGACGTCTGCTGGGGCGGGCGCGAGTTCAAGTTCAAGAACGAGGCGCAGCGCCAGTGGCTCGAGCGCTGCGCGGCCAAGGGCTACACTGTCCCCGACTGGCCGAAGGAATACGGCGGCGCCGGGATGAGCCCGGCCGAGGCCAAGATCTGGCGCGAGGAAATGGCGCGGATCGGCGCGCGCCCGCCCTTGTCGAGCTTCGGCATCTGGATGCTCGGCCCGGCGCTGCTCAAGTTCGGCAGCGAAGAGCAGAAGCGCCACTACCTCAACCAGATCGCCCGCGGCGAAATCCGCTGGTGCCAGGGCTATTCGGAGCCGGGCAGCGGCTCGGACCTGGTGTCGCTGCAGACCTATGGCGAGAACAAAGGCGACCACTGGGTCGTCAACGGCCAGAAGATCTGGACCAGCTACGCCGACAAGGCCGACTGGATCTTCTGCCTGGTCCGGACCGACAAGGCCAACAAGTACCAGGGCATCAGCTTCCTGCTGTTCGACATGAAAAGCCCCGGCGTCTCGACCAAGCCGATCAAGCTGATCAGTGGCAACTCGCCGTTCTGCGAGACCTTCTTCGACAACGTGGAGGTGCCCAAGGAGCAGATCGTCGGCGAGCTGAACCGCGGCTGGGACGTCGCCAAGTACCTGCTCGGCCACGAGCGCGAGATGATCTCGGGCGCGGGCGGGGACCAGCGCGATCGGCGCGGCGATGAAGCGGCTGGCGGCCAGTGCGGGCGGGGACCTCGATCCGATCCTGCGCGCCGAGCTGGCGCTGTTCGACGTCGATGCGCTGGCTTACAGCGCGATGGGCGAGAAGTTCCTCGACGAGGTCAAGGTCGGCAAGGGCCATCCGGCCCAGCCCAACATGATGAAGTACGCCGGGACCGAGCTCAACAAGCGCCGCCACGAGCTGGTCATGGCCGCCGGCGGCAGCGCCGCGCTCGAATGGGACAGCGAAGCCAGCGACGGCGGCTCGAAGGCGCGCAACTGGCTGCGAACCAAGGCCAACTCGATCGAGGGCGGGACCAGCGAGGTCATGCTCAACGTCATCGCCAAGCGCATCCTCGAGCTGCCGGGGGTAAGCTGAGCGATGCCCTCTCCCCTTCAGCGGAGAGGGTTGGGAGAGGGGGCTGTCCTTTCATTCGATTCACGGGCCGGCGCGGGAGGACATGCCCCTCTCCCGGCCCTCCCCCCCTGAAGGGGAGAGGGAGAAAAGATGCCGCTCTACCACAACGACGACCAGGCGATGCTCGCAGAGACCGTCACCGGGTTCATGTCCGACGAGGGCGCGATCACCAAGCAGCTGCGCCGCTGGCGCGAGGGCTGCGAGGACGGGTTCGGCCACGAGCTGTGGCAGAAATTCGCCGAGATGGGGCTGACCGGCATGCTCGTGCCCGAGGCCGACGGCGGGCTCGGCATGGGCCACGTCGAGGCCGGGATCGTGCTGGCCGAGATCGGCCGCAACCTCACCCCGTCGCCGTTCCTGACCACCTCGGTGATGGGCGTCACCGCGATCTCCCAAGGCTCCGACGACGTCCGCGGGCGCTGGCTGCCGGGGATCGTCGCGGGCGATTCGGTCGCCGCGGTGGCGGTCGACGAGGGCGCCAAGCACCGCCCCGAGCGGATCGCCTGCAAGGCCGAGCGCGCCGGCAATGGGTTCCGCCTGTCGGGCGCGAAGGAC
>JAIVIY010000145.1 GCA_020200285.1 Novosphingobium sp.
GGACGCGGCGATCGTCGCGGCGATGCGCTCGGCCAAGGCGATGCGGGTGCGCGCCACCGCCGCCAACGGCCGCGGCTTTTCCGACGTCTACCCCTTGCCCGGCGCGGCCAGCGCGATCGACGCCGCCGCGCTGGGCTGCGCCGCGCGCCGCTAGCCAGCGGGGCGCCGCATCCCTATATGCGCGGCCTTCCATGGCCGACACCGCTCTCATGCCGATCCCCGGACAAGTCGATCCGGTCACCGTCCCGCGCCCAGGGCTCGTGGATGGGGTGACCCCGCGCGCCGACGGGCGCATCGACCTGGTCGGGCTGCCGCGGGCGAAGATCGCCGAATTGCTGACGGAGGCCGGGCTCGACGCCAAGGCCGCCAAGCTCCGCGCCAAGCAGCTGTTCCACTGGATCTACCACCGCGGCGTCATCGATTTCGCGGCGATGACCGATATCGCCAAGCCGATGCGCCCGTGGCTCGCGACACGCTTCGCGATCGGCCGGCCCGAGATCGTCGAGGCCCAGCATTCGAGCGACGGCACCCGCAAATGGCTGTTGCGCACCGCCGACGGCCACGACTTCGAGATGGTCTTCATCCCGGACGCCGACCGCGGCACCTTGTGCGTCTCGAGCCAAGTCGGCTGCACTTTGAACTGCCGCTTCTGCCACACCGGGACGATGCGGCTGGTCCGCAACCTGACGCCGGGCGAGATCGTCGGCCAGGTCATGCTCGCCCGCGACGCGCTCGGCGAATGGCCGGGGAGTCCCCGCGAAGGCGGGGACCTCGGGCGATCGGGCGCGCCATCTCCTGAGGTCCCCGCCTTCGCGGGGACACACTACGATGACGAGGACAGCGGCCACTACACCGCCGACGGCCGCCTGCTGACCAACATCGTGATGATGGGGATGGGCGAGCCGCTGTATAATTTCGAGCATGTCCGCGACGCGCTCAAGATCGTCATGGACGGCGACGGGCTCGGCCTGTCGCGACGCCGGATCACGCTGTCGACCAGCGGAGTGGTGCCGATGATGGCGCGCGCCGGCGAGGAGATCGGGGTCAACCTCGCGGTGTCCCTGCACGCCACCCACAAGGCGGTGCGCGACGAGATCGTGCCGCTCAACCGCAAGTACGGGATCGAGGAGCTGCTCGAGGCCTGCGCCGCCTATCCCGGCGCTTCGAACGCGCGGCGGATCACCTTCGAGTACGTGATGCTCGACGGGGTCAACGACAGCGATGCCGACGCGCGCGAGCTGGTCCGCCTGATCAAGCGCTACAAGCTGCCCGCCAAAGTCAACCTGATCCCGTTCAACCCCTGGCCCGGCGCGCCCTACGAATGCTCGAGCCCCGAGCGCATCCGCCGCTTCTCCGAGATCGTCTTCGAGGCCGGGATCAGCGCCCCGATCCGCACCCCCCGCGGCCGCGACATCGACGCCGCCTGCGGCCAACTGAAGACCGCCGCCGAGAAGAAGAGCCGGGCGGAGCTGGATAGGCTGGCCGAGGAAAAGCAGGCGGCGCTCGGATAGACCAAGCCACCGAAAATCTGATCCGTTCGTGGTGAGGAGGGACTGAGCGAACGCGAAGGCCCGTCTCGCCGGGTAAGACGGCGGGACGTAGTCGATCCGATCGGGGCCTCCGGCGCCGGGGGTGTGCGTGCCATCGGCGGCGAAGCTGCCGTCGCGAGCGGGGATCACCGCCTCGCTGATAGTCCCCGCCGCGCAGTCATATTCGAGACGTCCGCCGCTGCGGTCGAGCGTCAGGCCGATGTGCTCGCCGCCCCACTCTCCGGTAACCGGTCCTGCGGCCACAGGCGTCATGCAACCGCCGAGCAGGCCTACGACCGCGCCGGCGAGAATGCGCCTCACTTGTCCTCTTCCATGATCTTGTTCTCGGTCCAGGCGACGCTGGTGATGCTGGCCAGCGAGCGGTTGCCGCAGCGGATGTCGATCGCGCCGTATTCGCTGAGCGCGGGGAACTCGCCGCGCACCGCGATTTCGCGCGAACCGCTCGCGCCGGTGCGTTCGAACGCGAGCTCGAGCCGCTGGATCGGGGGGTGCATCTCGAGCACCGCGCCGTGCTCGAGCCGCGCCCGGTAACCGCCCTCGCTCAAGACCAGCACGCCTTCGACGCGCAGGCGGTCGCCCGCGCCCGGCGGCTTGCCGATCACCGCCGCGCTCCAGCCGCGCGAGCCGAGCACCGGGCATTCCGCGGTCGGAGTCGCGGGCGGCTGCGGCGCGACCGGGTCGAGGTTCGATACCGGCGCATCGGGCGATTGCGTGGATGGGGCGCCACGCGCCGCGGGAGTCGCCGAGTTCGAGTCGTCCATCCCCCCCAGTTCCCGTCCGTCGCCGGGCGCGCAGGCGATCAGCGCCATCGATAACAATGCTGGTGCGATGAGCTTGGCCAAGCGCGGCCTCCTTGCCGCCCCCACGATCACAATTCCTGCGCCAAGGTAAGGTTCCGCGCGGTCTAGTGCCCCGCCCCGACCTCGATTTTCAGGACCTTGTGCAGCACGAACGCGACGATCGCGCCGAGCACGAGGCCGACGATCGCCGAGACCGCGGCGTAGCTTAGCCAGCCGAGCACCCCGCCCAGTGGGCCTGTCGCTTCGTGCACCGCGTGCTCGATCCCGTGGGCGACCGCGGCGGGGCCGTGCAGGCCGAGCTCCTCGGTCCCGTGGAGGATGATTCCGCCGCCGACCCACAGCATCGCCACCGTGCCGACCACCGACAGCACCGTCAGCAGCCGGGGCATCGCCAGCAGCAGCAACCGCCCGGTCGCCTGCGAGCCGCGGTCCCTGCGCTCGCTAAGATGCAGCCCGACGTCGTCCATCTTCACGATCATCGCGACCGCGCCGTAGACCAGCACGGTGATCACCAGCCCGACCAGCGCGAGGATGATCCCGCGCGACAGCAGCGGCTCGTTGGCGACTTCGGCGAGCGCGATCGCCATGATCTCGGCCGAGAGGATCAGGTCGGTGCGGATCGCGCCCGAGATCCGCTGGCGCTCGAACTCGGCGACGTCCTCGATCGGGTCCGCGAGCGTCTCGCCGTGGTGCTCCCCGCCGAGCTTCTCGATCACCTTCTCGGCGCCCTCGTAGCACAGGAACAGCCCGCCGATCATCAGCAGCGGGGTGATCGCCCACGGCAGGAACGCGCTCAGCAGCAGCGCGCCGGGCAGCAGCAGCAGCAGCTTGTTCTTGATCGAGCCCTTGGCGATCGCCCAGATGATCGGCAGCTCGCGGTCGGGGGTAAAATTGGTGACGTAGGACGGGGTGACCGCGGCGTCGTCGATCACCACGCCGGCGGCCTTGCTCCCCGCCCTGGCCGCCGCCACGCCGACGTCGTCGACCGACGCGGCCGCGGCGCGGGCGATCAGCGATACGTCGTCGAGCAGCGCGACAAGTCCGGACGGCAAGCTGGTTCTCCCCTGTCGGCCGCTCCGGCCTTGGGTGCCCGGATGGGCGATGACAGGCCCAACGCGCAAGAGCGTTTCGGTGTCCCGACGGCTGCCACGCCAAACGTCGCAGACGCGACGACCGGTGATTTTCGCTTTCCTACAGCACCTGTTTCGTGGTCACTGGCGGACATGACTTGCAGACCGGACTGCATGGTAATCGTCGCAAAAGATGCGCCTCCTTATCGACTCGCCATGGCCCGGACGGGATCCATGGCCAGTGCGAACATTGGGACCATTCGGATGGAGGCCATCTTCCGGCGAGCCCCCCTTTCGCGCCCTGGACAGCGGTCCAAGTGGTCCATGGCGGCGCTGGGGTACTGAGTCGTGGCTGAGCGCCTGCGCCATTCGCTGCTGACTCGGGCCTGGCACTGGCTCAACGTCGTCGCGGTCGCGATCCTGTTCTTCTCCGGGCTCAACATCTCCAACGCGCATCCGCGGCTCTATTGGGGCGAAGCCGGGTTCGAGCCCGCCGAGGCCTGGCTGCACCTGCCGGCCTTTCCCGCGTGGATGACGATCCCCGGCTACTACTCGCTGGCCGAGGCGCGGGCGTGGCACTTCCTCGCCGCCTGGCCGTTCGCGTTCGGGCTGCTGGTGTTCCTCGTCGTCCTGCCGTTCTCGCGCCACGGCCGCGACTTCGTGCTGCGCCGGCGGGAGCTGAGCCGGGCCGCGCTGCGCGAGGATGTCGCCCGCCACCTCAAGCTCGATTTCGCAGCGCACGGCGGGGCGTTCAACCTGCTCCAGAAGTATCTCTACATCCTCGTCCTGTTCGTCCTCCTGCCGCTGATGATCCTGACCGGGCTGACGCTGTCGCCGGCGATGGACGCGGCGTTTCCCTGGCTGCTCGACGTGTTCGGCGGACGCCAGTCGGCGCGCTCGCTGCATTTCGTCATCGCCTGGGCGCTGTTCGGCTTCGTCCTCGTGCACATCGCCGCGGTGCTGCTGTCGGGGCCGGTGCGGCAGGTCCGCGAGATGATCACCGGCGGCCGCGCGCCGGAGGCCGCGACATGATCGGGCGGCGCGGGATCGTCGCCGGGCTGCTCGGCGGCCTCGTCGCCGGGTGCACCAAAGTCGCCCAGAGCGGGCCGGGCGGGCGCTTGCTCGACGCGGTCGAGGACTGGAACCGCGCAGTCCACCGCGCGCTGACCAAGCGCACCGCGCTCGCCCGCGAGTTCGCCCCGGCCGAGATCTCGCCGACCTTCCGCGGCAACGGCACGATCCAGCCCGACGGCTTCGATTACATGATGCAGCAGGCGGCGGAATTTGCGGGGTGGCGGCTGGCGGTCGACGGGCTGGTCGAGCGGCCGCTGACGCTCACGCTCGACCAGCTCAAGGCGCTGCCCCAGCGGACCCAGATAACGCGCCACGACTGCGTCGAGGGGTGGAGCGCGATCGGCCAGTGGACCGGACCGCAGCTGTCGCGCCTCCTCCGCCTCGCCGGACTGCGCCCGGAGGCGCGCTACATCGTGTTCCATTGCGCCGATCGATTGAGCGGCTCGCCCTATTACGAGAGCATCGACCTGATCGACGCCTTCCACCCGCAAACCATCGTCGCTCACGCGCTCAACGGGGCGCCGCTGCCGGTCAAGAACGGCGCCCCGCTGCGGCTGCGGGTCGAGCGGCAATTGGGCTACAAGCACGCCAAGTACCTCCAGCGGATCGAGGCGGTGGCGAGCCTACGGGGCATCGGCGGCGGTAAAGGGGGCTACTGGGAAGACCGCGGCTATCAGTGGTATGCGGGCATCTGACCGCTGCCCAGGCACGGCTTATCGCTGTCCGGCGACGAACGCGCGCCGTTCATCTGAGGTTGGGGAGCGATGCCCGAAATCGGGCGTTGCCACGAGCGACGGTCCGGAGATCCTGCCGGACCGAGAAGAGCAACCGCATGTTCGGGAGGTTTCCCATGTTCAAGAGTGCCCTCGCCCTGACCCTCGCCGCCGCCACGGTCCTGCCGGTCACCGCAGTCACCGCCGACGCGCACAACGACCGGCGTTACCAGACCACCGACAACGGCATCCGCTACTGGCGCGGCGAAGACGGCCGCTACTACTGCAAGCGCGGCAACGGCACGACCGGGCTGCTGGTCGGCGGCGCCGCCGGCGCGCTGGTCGGCCGGGCGATCGACACCCGCGGCAGCCGCGCCACCGGAACGATCGTCGGCGCAGCCGCCGGCGCGCTGATCGGCCGCGAGATCGACCGCAACCGCAAGCGCGCGCGCTGCCGCTGATCGGATGAGCTTACCGATACCGATGCGCCGGGTCCCTCGGGATTCCGGCGCATCGTTTGTTTGGGCCTATTTCTTGGCGGCCAGCTCGCGCACCAGCCACGGTGCCGGATAGATCGTCTCGAGCGCCTCCTGCACCGCCGCGGCGCTTACTACCACGGTGCGGTTGAGCGTCCCGTCGTAGCCGTAGTTGCCGCCCAGCGAGTGGATGTTGCCGTCGAACGCCGCGCCGATCACGGTGCCCGCGCGGTCGATCACCGGCGAGCCCGAGTTGCCCCCGATGATGTCGTTGGTGGTGACGAAATCGTAGACCACGCTCTTGTCGATCTTGGCTTGGTTCGCGGCGAACGCCGGCGGCAGATCGAACGGATCGTTGCCGGTGGCGCGCTCGAAGGTGCCGCCGAGCGTGGTCACCGCCGGCACCTGATCGCCGCGCTCGGTCCATCCGGCAACCTTGCCGTAGCTGATCCGCAAGGTGAAGGTCGCGTCGGGATAGAGCGTGTCGCCGTAAGCCTTGAACCGCGCGTCGGCGAGCTTCGCCCCGGCGGCGGTCAGCGGGCCGTTGTAGACCGCGTTGGCGAGCTTGGTCAGCTCGCGCGAGCGCGCGTCGAGCTTGCGGGCATAGACGATCATCGGGTCCTGCGAGGCTTCGACCGCCGCCTGTCCGCCCTCCCACAGCGCCTTGCGCACCGCCGGATCGGCCAGCCGGGTGCCTTCGACCAGCCGCTCGGCGAGCTGCTCGGGCGATTCCGTGCCGAGCAGCAGCTTGGTGTCGGGGTCGTCGGCGCCGAGGTACTCGCGCGCCTTCGACAGGCTCCACTCGAGCGTCAGCTGCTCGAGCCAGGGGTAAGTCGGACGCTCGTCGAGGATCTGCTTTTCGAGCAGCGGCAGCGCCGAATCGGTGTAGCCGGGCAAGCGCGCGGTAGGCGGCGACCGCCTGATCGACGTCGCTCCATGGATCGCCGATCGCGGCGTTGCCCGCCGCCCTCGCCCGCAGCTCGGTCTCGGCCTGGGCGAGCTTGGCGGTGAAGGCCTGGTCGCCCAGCGCCTTGGTCCGACCGATGAACACCTTGAGGCTGTTCTCGACGCCGTTCAATTCGTCGAGGCCCTCCCGGTACTTCTCGGGGCTCTCCTGCATCTTGGCGATCAGCCGGCCGCGCAGCTCGGACAACGTGGCGACGGTGATCGGCAGCCGCACCTCGCGCTCGAACGCCAATTGGCTCTGGGTCCACAGCCGCGAGGTCGAGCCGGGGTTGCCGACCACGAACGTCGCCTCGCCTTCCTTCGGCGCGCGCGGGTTCCACTTGAGGAACGCCGGGGTCGCGACCGGCTTGCCGTCCTCGTAGGCGCGCAGGAACGAGGCATCCATCGAGTAGCGAGGGAAGTTGAAGTTGTCGGGATCGCCGCCGAAGGTCGCGGCGCGATCCTCGGGCGCCCACACCAGCCGGACATCGGAGAACTTGCGGTACTTGTAGAGCTTGTACTGGCCGCCGCCGAACAGGCCGACGACCTGGCAGCGGGTGGTCGCGGTGTCCGTGCAGCCGGCCTTCTCGAGCTCGGCGACCTTCGCGTCGCGCGCCTTGGTCAGCGCCTCGCCGGTGCTCGCGCCGATCGCGCCTTTTACCTCGCCGGTGACGTCGGTGATCGAGGTGACGACCTCGGCCTGCTGGCCGGGGCACTTGCGCTCGTCGGTCCGCGCCGCGGCGGCGAAGCCCTTGTCGAGCAGGTCGTTCTCGGCGGTCGAGTTGTTCTGGATGCAGGTCGCGACGCAGTGGTGGTTGGTCAGGATCAGCCCGCTGGGCGAGACGAAGCTCGCCGAGCAGCCGCCGGTCAGCCGCACCGCCGCGTTGCGCACCCGGTCGAGCCACTTCTGGTCGGGCGCCCAGCCGTGCTCGGCGCGCATCTTGGCCGCCGGGAAGCCGTCGAACGTCCACATCCCTTCCGCGGCCCAAGCGGGCGCGGCGGTGAGCGGCAAAGCGATTAGCGAGCAGGCGGCGAGAAGCAGGGGAGGGCGCATGGGTCGGACAATCCTCGGTTGCGATGGAGCGAGACGGGCCCGCGACGGTCTGCCGTGGCTAAAAGCACGCCTTTCTCGCCGGTTCCACCCGAAACTTTCCTGAAGCCTTGCCAAGCGCCCCGTCTGCCGCCATTGCCGCGCCATGGTTCCCTTTTCGTTCACGGGCGAGGAATGGCTGCTCGGCGCCGACCGCTGGCTGTTCCGGCCGCGCGACCGCGCGCTGCTGCTGGCCGACCTGCATCTCGAGAAGGCCAGCTTCTTCGCCCGTCACGGCCAGCTGCTGCCGCCTTACGACAGCCGCGCGACGCTCGAGCGGGTGGCCTTGGCGATCCGCGAGACCGGCGCGCGGCGGGTGTTCTGCCTCGGCGACAACTTCCACGACGACGAGGGTCCGGCGCGGCTCGAGCCCCACGCCGCCGGGATGCTCGCCGCGCTGACCCGCGCGGTCGACTGGGTGTGGATAGTCGGCAACCACGACGAGAGCGCTGAATTCGGGGCCGAGGCGGCGGCGCTCGGCGCGCTGGTCGACGAGATCGAGGTCGATGGCGTGATCCTGCGGCATCGTGCCCGGCGCGGCGAGACCCGGCCCGAGCTGTCGGGTCACTTCCACCCGCGCCTGCGGATCGATGTCGATGGCCGGCGGATCGCGCGTCCGTGCCTGGTCGCCAGCAGCGACGATGCGGGCGGCGGGCGGATGATCCTCCCCGCGTTCGGCGCGCTCACCGGCGGGATGGACGCCGCCGACCCCGCGATCCTCGCCGCGCTCCAGCCCGCGCGCGCGATCGACGCATTGGTTCCGGCCGGCGGCCGTGTGGCCCAATTCCCACTGTGGCGCGCCGCGGCTTGAAGCGCGGCGGCTACGCTCTTCCGCCGCGCCGCGTTTGTGATATGAGCGCGCGTCCCCACATCCCGGGGATGACCAAGGAGCACGCACTATAGCACCCCCACCCCGGCGCATTCTGGCGCCCCCCGTGTTCCTCGACGTCGGCAAGTTCCGCTACGAGGCGCAGAAGAAGGCCAACGCCCAGCGCAAGACGCAGAAGACGCAGGACATCAAAGAGATCAAGATGCGGCCGAACATCGACGATCACGATTACGACGTGAAGATGCGCAACGTGAACCGGTTCCTCGAGGACGGCGACAAGGTCAAAGTCACGCTGCGCTTCCGCGGCCGCGAGCTCAGCCACCAGCAGCTCGGCATGAACTTGCTGCGGCGCGTCCAGGACGACACCGCCGAGATCGCCAAGATCGAAGCCTATCCGCGCATGGAAGGCCGGCAGATGCTGATGGTGCTGTCGCCGAAGTGAGCGCCGGTCAAGGGTCGGCGGCGCCGGTCTCATCCTCGTAGAGCGACAGCCAGGCGACCCGCCCGTCCCCGGCGGCGGCGAGGTACAGATCGAGCCCCGGAACGTAGCGCACCCCGCCACCGAGCGGATAGGCCGTGTAGGTGATACCCTTGCGCCGGACCGCCGGCAGCGGCCTCCGCGCCTCGATCGCCACCCGCTCGCCCGAACCGAGCTGGAAGCGGCCGACGAGCGGCTCCGCGTCGGCGAGCGGCGCGGCCAGTTCGCGCCGCGCGTCGGCTGCTCGCCCCTCGGCGAAGGCGACAAGCGCGCGCTGCAAGCGTTGCTGCAACACCGGGGCCAGCGAGTTGTTGCTCACCATCGCGACCGCCAGCCGGCGCTCGCGATCCCAATAGAGCATGTGGTGAAAGCCCTCGTGATGGCCGAGGTAGTGGCAGCGTTTCGCTTCGCGCGCGCAATACCAGCTTCCCCAGCTCAACCCGGAAGGATTGCCGGCGATCCGCGCCGGGGTGGTCGCTGCGGCGCGGATCGGCGCAAGCCGCGGGCGCCACCATTCGCTGCCCCATAGCGCGAGTTGCGCCGCCGTAACGCTGAGATTGCCCGACCCGTAGAAGGCCTCGTCCTCGTAGCTGTCGGCGCGCTCGAGCGAGCCGCCGGGAGCGCGGCGATAGCCGATCGCGCGATCCTGCCAGTCCGCCAGGCGGCGCGGGCGGATGCCCACTCCGGGTGGGAGCGCGAGACGCCGCTGCGCGAAGGCGAGCAAGGCCGTGCCGGCGACCCGCTCGACCAGCAGCGCGAGCGTCGAATAGCACAAGTTGCAATAGTCGAACCCGCTCCCCGGCGCGAACCGCGGCGGCGCCGAGGAGCGGCTGAGATCGGCGAGCAGCTCGGCGTTGGTCCGGTCGATGATGGTCGGAAGAGCGGTCTCGTCGAGCCCCGCCGAATGGGCGAGGAGATGGCGGACCGTAACCACGGCGTAGGGAAATTCGGCGAGATAGCGGCGGACCGGAGCATCGAGGTCGATTTGTCCTTGGCGCGCCAGCCATAGCACCGCGGCGGCGGTGACGGGCTTGGCCAGCGAGGCGCTGTCGACCGGCGTGTCGGGGGTGAAGGCGCGCTGCGTGAAAGGATCGGCGTAACCGTAGCCGCGCGCGAACCGCATCCCGTCAGCATCGCGGACGACCACCGCGCCGCTGAACTGTCCCTCGGACCGCAATTGCTCAAGCGCCGCGTGGAGGCCGTCGGGCTCGCGCGCCGCAGCCGGCCCGGCGCCGAGCGCGGCAAGCGCGATTGCCATGATCCGGACCCACAGCATGGCGCGGTGCTTACCCGACCGGGAGCGGGTTGCAACCGGACCATGTGCCGAAATTGCGCCGGGAGATGATCGCTGATACCCCGCGCTGCGGGAGGGTCGATCCGGGATGACCGCGCGCCAAGTCGGCTTCTGGTTCGGCCTCGCCGCGTTCCTCGTCACGCTCGCGCTGCCCGCCCCGGCCGGAATGCCGCCGCTCGCCTGGCCGACCGCGGGGCTGGTGGTGTGGATGGCGGCGTGGTGGATGACCGAGGCGCTGCCGCTGACCGCGACCGCGCTGCTGCCGTTCGTGGTGCTGCCGCTGCTCGGCGTGTCCGACGCCAACGTCACCGCGGCGACGTACTACTCGCCGATCCTGTTCCTGATCCTGGGCGGCGCGTTCATCGCCCTGGCGGTCGAGCGCACCGGCCTGCATCGCCGCCTCGCGCTGGCGATCCTGGCGCGGGTCGGCGAGAGCGGGGGCAGCACACGGCTGTTGTTCGCGTTCATGATCGCCACCGCGCTGCTCTCGGCGATCATCTCCAACACCTCGACCGCGCTGATCATGATGCCGATGGCGCTGGCGGTGCTCGCGGGCGGCGGGGTCGAGGACGGCGAGACCGAGGGCATTGCCGGGGCGCTGCCGATGGGCATCGCGTTCGCCGCCTCGATCGGCGGCCTGGGAACGATCGTCGGCTCGCCGACCAACGCGATCGCGGTCGGGCTGCTCGACAAGACGCTCGGCTTGCGCATCACCTTCGTCGAATGGAGCGCTTACGGGATGCCGATGGTGATCCTCGGCGTGGCGCTTGCCGCCTGGATCATCGCCCGCGTCCAGCGCCTCGGCCTGCAGCCGTTCGACCTTGCGGCGGCCCGGGAATCGATCGCGCACCAAGGACCCTGGAGCACGCCCGAGCGCCGGCTCGTCCCTCTGGTCGGCCTGACCGTGCTCGCCTGGGTTACGCTGCCTTTGTTCGAGCCGATGTTTCCCCGCGGCGGTCTGACCGACGGGACGATCGCGGTAGTCGCGGGGCTGTTGCTGTTCGTCACTCCCGACGGAACCGGCCGACCGATGCTGACCTGGCGCGAAGCGGATCGCGCGCCGTGGGGCGTGATCATGATGTTCGGCGGGGGCCTCGCGCTCGCCGCGGGGATGACCGCCTCGGGCCTGGCCGGCTGGCTCGGCGAGGCGCTGCTGCCGCTCAGGTCGGTTCCGCTTCTGGTCGTTGCGCTGGCGTTGACCGGGTTCGTCGTCGTCGTCACCGAGTTCGCCAGCAACGTCGCCACCGCCAGCGGGGTCATGCCGGTCGTGGCGAGCCTGATCCTTGCGCTGGGAGCAGATCCGGTGCTGCTCGCGGTGCCCGCCGCGTTCGCCGCGAGCTGGGGCTTCATGCTGCCGTCCGGGACCGGTCCCAACGCGATCGCCTGGGCGACCGGGCACATCGCGCTGCCGCGGATGCTCAAGGCCGGGTTGTGGCTCGACCTCGGCGGCGTCTTGCTGATCGTGGCGATCGTCTGGAGCGTCGCCGCCGTCATCTGAATCGACGGACGGTGGCGCCGGGGGAGCAAAAAAGAATCCCCTTGGCATCGGCTGCGCACGTGCTAGGCTTTGCTCATCAGCCGCGGGCTTTTGCGCGTCGAATCACGCGCTTGTGGCAGCTCAGACGGTCAGGTCGCATCCCGATACGCCACGGCAGGGGAGCCTGACATGCAGCGCAAGACGAAGCTCGCGCTGGCTGCGGCGGCATCGACAAGCGCGCTCGGAGCGCTGTTGCTGGTGCCAGGACAGCTGGCCTTATCCGCCGACCACCTCGATCCGCCGACGCTGACAAACCCGGCGAACACCGCGAACCCCGACCTCGCCTGCGACATCGCCGACGACTACGCCTTCCACGACGCCAACTTCGTCTACATTGCGCACACTTTCGGCGGACCGGCGGCGACCGACCGGCCCGCGTTCTACGATCGCAACGTGATGCATACGATCATGATCTCGACCAGCCCGCCTGCCACTTCGTCGGACGTCTCGATCCGCTTTCGCTTCGGTCCCGGCGCCAACTCCGGCGAGCACGGGATCTTGTTGGAGAACCTCCCCGGTGTGAACGGCAACCTGGTCGGCCCGGTCGAGCAGATCCTGAGTCGGGACGGCGTGCGAGTCTATGCAGGACTGCGCGACGATCCGTTCTTCTTCGACAACGTCGGCCTGAACCTCTCGCGCCAGACGGGGGTTCTGCAGTTCACCTCCAATCCCTCGCGCAGTTCGTTCTTCGCCAGGAACATCACCGCGGTGGTGTTGGAGATCCCGCGCAGCCGGCTGGGCCCGGGACCGCTCGACATCTCGTCCACTTGCGGCCGCATCCAAGGAACGACGCCATGACCCGACCGCCCATCGCGGCCCTGCGCCGCTCGCTCGTCGTCGCCACGCCGCTGGCGCTGGCGCTGCTGCTTCCCGCCTGCGACGGCGGAGGCGACGGCATGGATCCGCCAGTCGCGGTCGCGCCCGCCCCGGCGCCGGCCCCCGCGCCGACGCCGACGCCGACGCCGACGCCCTCGCCGACCAGCCGCAACGTCACCGCGTGCCTCAACCAGGTAATCCCGGGGACCAACGGCGAGACCCCGGCTTCGCTGGTGCTCCCCGACACGATCCAGCTCGATCTCAACCGTCCGGCGGGCTTCCCCAACGGGCGGCGATTGCCCGATCCGGTGATCGACATCATCCTGGCGGCGATCTTCCTCGACGTGAACGCGCCGGGGCAGAGCGCGGCGACATTGGCCAACGTTCCGGTCAATCCGCCCGCCAACGACCGGCCTTTCCTCGCCGCCTTCCCGTTCGTGGCGCCGCCGCAAGGCACCCCGCCGCTGGCGACGGGCACGGGGACCAGCTTCAACTTCCGCAACGATCCGGCCAGCAGCTTCGCCCGGGTCGATCGCAGCGGGCTGCCCGCGGTGGCGCCGGCGTTGATCGGCGCGGGGCTAAAGATCCCGTACAACCAGGGGAACTTGAGCGACGACGTCGCCGGAGCCTTCCTCGGCGGAAACGACGGGATCGTCAACCAGCTGACCTTGCTCCACAACGCGCTGGCCGACGACCTGATCGCGCTCGGACCGCTCGCAAGAACCTCGCTCCCGCGCCCGGCGAATGGTGGCGCGCCGAACAACTGGCCTATGCGCTGGTCGCGCGCTGGCGGCTGACCGGCGACTACGCCGATCTCGCCGAGGCCGACCGGTTGCTCGACGAAGCTCTGGCCCGCGTCCCCGATCCGGCCGGACCGGCGCTGGTCAAGGCCGAGCTGGCGGTGCTGGCCCACCGCCTCGACCAGGCCGACGCCGCGCTCGCCCGCGTTTCGCGATGGGCGGTGCCCCTGCCCGAGGAGCGCGCCGCCGCCGCCGTGCTCGCCGGGGATGTCGCGCTCCAGCGCGGCGACCTCGCCGCCGCGGACGCGAGGTTCGCGCGGGTGGTGCGAATGACCGCCGACCCCGCCGCGCGCCTGCGCCGGTTAGTGCTGACAGCGCACCGCGGCGACCGCGGCTCCGCGACGGCCGCGCTCGAGGCGCTGATCGCCGAGCCGCGCCACCCCCCCGTATTGCTCGCCGCACTGATGCTCCAGCGCGCCAACCGCGCCTACGCCGGGGGCGACTGGACCGAGGCCGGGCGCTGGGTCGGCGCGGCGCAGCGGGCCTTTCCCGGGTGGTGGCTGGCCGACGCCTACGCCGCCCAGCAGTTCGCGCTGGCCGGGCGGACCGGCGAGGCGGTCCGCGCCTACCGTATCGTCGCGGTACGCAGCGGCCGGCCCGAGGTGATGGACGCGCTCGCCCATCTGCTGCGGCTGCAAGGGCATGGCGAGGCGAGCCGCGCCTGGGCTGCGCGCGCCGCGGTGCGATGGCGCGAGCGCGCGGCGTTGTTTCCCGAAGCCGTCGCACATCACCGCGCCGAACACGAGCTGGCGGTCGGCAGCGCGGTTGCCGCGCTCGCTCTCGCGCAAGCCGACGCCGCCCGACGCCCGCAGGCGCCCAACCTGGTGCTGCTCGCGCGCGCGCTGCTGCTGGCCGGGCAGCCGCGCGAGGCGCGCGCCGCGCTCGACCGCGCCGACGCGCAGGGCTGGGTCAGCGCCAGTCAGTTCATGGCGCGCGCCGAGGTCGAGGCCGCGCTGGGGAATCGGGCGGCGAGCGAGGCCGCGCGCGCGCGCGCCGAGGCAATCAATCCCCGCGCCGCCGATCCGCGGGCGCGGCTGATCTGGTTCGGACATGACTGAGCTGCGCCGGCTGACCGCCGCGCTCGCCGCGCTATGGCTGGCGTTGCTCGCCCTGCCCGCCGCCGCGCACCTCACCCCCAATTCGGAGATCCGCTTGCGCTTCGAGCCCGGCGCGTTGCGCGCCGACGTGCTGATCCCGGTCGCCGAGTATCGCTTCGCCACCCGGCGCTCGGCCGACGATTCCGCCGATCTCGAACGTTACCTCCTGGGCCATACCGCGGCGACCGCGCCCGATGGCCGGCGGTGGCGCGCGGCAATCGCCGACTTGCGCGTCGAGACCGCGCCGGGTGGGCCCGACATCCTCGCCACCGTCACCTACACTCTATCCTCGAGGGCCACGACCACCTGCTGTTCCTCCTGGTGCTGCTGCTGCCCGCGCCGCTGCTCGCCGCCGCGGGGCGATGGAACGGCGCTCGTCCAGGCCGCGAGACTCTCAGGAGCCTCGCCTGGATCGTCACCGCGTTCACGCTCGGCCACAGCGCCACGCTGATCCTCGCCGCGGCGTTCAATGCCCGGCTGCCGACCGCGCCGGTCGAGGCGGCGATCGCGCTGAGCGTGCTGATCGGCGCGGTCCACGCGATGCGGCCGCTGTTCCCCGGGCGCGAGAGCGTGGTCGCGTTCGGCTTCGGGCTGATCCACGGCCTTGCCTTCGCCACGGTGGTCGCCGGGTTCGGGACGAGCGTCACCGCGCGCGCGACCGCGATCCTCGGGTTCAACCTGGGGATCGAGGCGGTGCAGTTGCTGCTCGCGCTGCTGCTCCTGCCCGCGCTGGTGATCGGATCGCGCCGCCGGTGGTATGCTCCCGCCCGGATCGCGCTGGGCGGGTTCGCCGCGCTCGCCGCGCTCGCCTGGCTGGTCGAGCGGGTCAGCGGCAGCGACAACGCGCTCGCCGCGGGTTTCGCCGCGATCCTGCCGCCGCTCGGACTGGCGCTGGTGTTGCTGTCGCTGGCCATCGGCGCGTGGTCGCTCGCGCGACGCTCTCCGGTTGCGGATGCAACCAATCGGGCGTAGCGGCGGCGCATGGCCGACCCTTCTTCCACCCCCCGCCGCAAGCCCAAGCCGACCACCGAGAAGCTCGCCGGGCGGCAGTTGAAGCCCGCCACGCTGATGATGGGCCTCGGCTACGACCCGATCCTGTCCGAAGGCGCCTTGAAGCCGCCGATCTTCCTGACCTCGACCTTCGCGTTCGAAAGCGCGGCGGCGGGCAAGCGCCACTTCGAGGGCATCACCGGCAAGCGCCCGGGCGGCGCCGAGGGGCTGGTCTATTCGCGCTTCAACGGGCCCAACCAGGAAATCCTCGAGGATCGCCTGAGCATCTGGGACGAGGCCGAGGACGCGCTGTGCTTTTCGAGCGGGATGACCGCGATCTGCGTGCTGATGCTCAGCTTGTGCTCGGCCGGCGACGTGATCGTCCATTCGGGTCCGCTCTACGCCGCGAGCGAGGGCTTCGTCGCCAAGACGCTGAGCCGCTATGGCGTCACCTACCTCGACTTTCCCGCCGGCGCCGACCGCGCCGAGATCGAGAGCGTGCTCGAGCAAGCCAAAGCGCAGGCCGTCAAGGCCGGCGGCAAGGTGGCGATGGTCTATCTCGAGAGCCCGGCCAACCCGACCAACGCGCTGGTCGACATCGAGGCGGTGCGCGACGCGCGCGACGCGGTGCTCGGCGCCGATTGCCCGATCGCGATCGACAACACTTTCCTCGGCCCGTTGTGGCAGCAGCCGCTGCGCCACGGCGCCGACATCGTGGTCTATTCGCTGACCAAGTACGTCGGCGGCCATTCCGACCTGGTCGCGGGCAGCGTCGCCGGGGCGGAACGCTGGATGACCCCGGTGCGGATGCTGCGCAACACGATGGGCGGGATCGCCGATCCCAACACCGCGTGGATGCTGCTGCGCAGCCTCGAGACGGTCGAATTGCGGATGCAGCGCGCGGGCGAGAACGCGGCCAAAGTCTGCGAATTCCTCAGCCAGCATCCCAAGGTCGAGGGCCTTGGCTATTTGGGCATGATTTCCGACCCCCGCCAGCAGGACATCTACCGCCGCCACTGCACCGGCGCGGGCAGCACCTTCAGCCTGTTCGTCAAGGGCGGCGAGGCGGAGAGCTTCCGCTTCCTCGATGCCTTGCGCATCGCCAAGCTCGCGGTCAGCCTCGGCGGCACCGAGACGCTCGCCAGCCACCCCGCGGCGATGACCCACCTCTCGGTCCCCGACGAGCGCAAGGCCCGGCTCGGGATCACCGACAACCTGGTCCGCATCTCGATCGGGATCGAGGACCCCGACGACCT
>JAIVIY010000042.1 GCA_020200285.1 Novosphingobium sp.
CGCTGGGGCCGAACGTCCCGCCGGCGAACATCGATTCGAACCCGCAGACGTCGATCACCACCGTGCCGTCGACCCGCTCGAAGCTGTTGGCGACGTGGAAGACGTAGCACGGCTCGACATCGCACCAGATGACGTCCTCGGCAGCCCCGTCGCGCGGCAACAGGCCGACGCGGGCGCGGTGCTCGGGGTTCCAGCGGTAGGAGAACTTGTAACCGCCGAGCAGCGTCTTCATCGAGAGCGTGACCGGCAGGTCGAAGATGACCACGTAGCGCTCGGTCAGCGCGCAATCGTGCACCGAGGGACCGTGCTCGACCGGCACGCGCACTTCGCGCACGACTCGGCCCGCGCCGTCGACCACCACGTGGCGCAAGCCGCCCGGGTCGGTCGCGTCGTAAGTGATCGCGTGGTTCTCGCCGGTCGCCGGATCGAAGTGCGGGTGGGCGCTGAACGGCCCCGCCAGCGTCCCCGCGAAATCGCTGTACTCCTGGCGCTCGAGATCGTGGTCGAAGCCGACCGGGTAGCTGCCCGCCTCGACCAGCGCCATCGGGCGCCCGGCGATGCCGACGACGTTGGTGTTGACGGTGTCGCGCCGGCCGCGGCGCGGCCCGGGCGCGGCGGCAGGACCACCGACGCGCGCGAGATCCTTCGAGCGGATCCAGCGGTTGCGATAGCTCGCCTCGCCGTCCTTCAGGCGGATCGCATGGACCATGCCGTCGCCGGTGAACCAGTGATACCCGGCCGGGTCGGGCGCGTAGGGGTTGGGGCCGATTCGCATGTAGCTGCCGTCGAGCCCGGGCGGAATCGCGCCCTCCACCCGCAGCTCGGCGAGCGTCAGCTCGTCGCTCATCGGCTGGTGGATGCCGCTCAGGAACGGGTGCTCGACCGGCTTCATCCGGCTGCGGTTGAACGCGGCGACGGTCTCGATGCCCTTGCCGACCGTGCCGACGATCGCGTCCCTGAACGAGGTTGCCATGACGACTCGCGCTCCCTAAGTTGACGGCGTTTACATCGCAGATAATGATAACAGTGTCAACATCGAAATCGCCTGCGCGCAAATACCACCACGGCGGCTTGCGCGCCGAGTTGGTCGCGCAAGGTTTGCGGCTCGTCGAGGAGTCGGGCGTGGACGCGGTGTCGCTGCGCGAGGTGGCCCGCGCCGCCGGGGTCAGCGCGACCGCGGTCTATCGCCATTTTCCCGACAAGCGCGCGCTGATGACCGCGCTCGCGGTCGAGGGCACAGCCCGGCTGACCGCCGCTCAGGACGCCGCGGCGGCGGGCGAAACCGACCGCAAGGCCGCGTTCGACGCGACCGGGCACGCTTACGTCGGCGACGCATGAACGAGCTTAGCGCGCTGTCCGATTCGATAGCCGACTGGCTATCCGACCACGCCGGCCGGATCGCCCTGGCGGTCGGCACGGCGGCGCTGATCGTGGCGCTGCTGCTCGGGGTCAAGCGCCTG
Source organism: Novosphingobium sp. (assembly GCA_020200285.1). Lineage (GTDB taxonomy): Bacteria > Pseudomonadota > Alphaproteobacteria > Sphingomonadales > Sphingomonadaceae > Novosphingobium. The sequence goes on from JAIVIY010000042.1 coordinate 1,461, forward strand.
CTGCTGCGCGCGGCGTCGCGGATCGGCGGCGACCGTGCGTGGCCGGCGCTGGTCGCGGGGGTGATCCGCAAGACCCGGCTGTGGTTCCTGGCCGCACTCGCCGCGCGGCTGGTCCAGGGCTACGCCGACCCGCCCGAGGTGGTCGCCCAGACGATCGCCTTCCTGTTCGTCGTCGCCGCCACCTTCCAGGCGGCGATCTGGGCGAAGACCTTCGCGCTCGGGCTGATCGAGCGCCGCGCCGCGGCGCGCGGCGACGACGCGCAACTGGCCAGCGCGATGACCATCATCCGCGTGCTGGTCAGCTTCGCGATCTTCGCGATCGCCGCGGTGTTCGTGCTCGACAACCTCGGCGTCGACGTCACCGGCCTTGTCGCCGGGCTGGGCATCGGCGGGATCGCCATCGGGCTCGCCGCGCAGGGCATCTTCCGTGACTTGTTCGCTGCGATCGCGATCCTGTTCGACCGGCCGTTCCACGTCGGCGACGCGATAACCTTCCCGAGCAAGGATGGGCGAACCACCGGCACGGTCGAGACCATCGGGCTGAAATCCACGCGCGTCCGCGGCCAGACCGGCGAGCTGTGGATCATCGCCAACGCCAAGTTGCTCGAGCAGGAGCTGACCAACCTCACCGACCGCCGCTTCCACCGGATGACGCTGCCGGTGGGCGCGGCACAGGACACCGACCCGGAGCAGGCCGCGGCGATTCCCGCGATCCTGCGCGAGGCCGCCGAGCAAGCGGGCCAGCGTTTCGTCCGCGCCAACTTCGTCCGCTTCGGCGAGAACTCGCTCGACTACGAACTCGTGTTCGATTGCGACAGCGGCGGCCAGGGCGAAGCCAAGGCCGCATTCGACATGGTGGCGCTGGCGCTCTACCGGCTGCTGCGCGAGCGCGGGGTAGAGCTCGCCTCGCCGCCCTAGGGCAACAGCAGCGAGGCATCGCCGTAGCTGTAGAAGCGGTACTCCGCGGCGACCGCGTGGGCGTAGGCGCTGCGCATCGTTTCCAGCCCCATCAGCGCCGAGACCAGCATGAACAGCGTCGAGCGCGGCAGGTGGAAGTTGGTCATCAGCCCGTCGATCGCCTTGAAGCGGTACCCGGGGGTGATGAAGATCGCGGTGTCGCCCTCGAACGGCCGGATCGTGCCGGTTTGGACCGCCGCGCTTTCGAGCAGGCGCAGCGAGGTCGTTCCGACCGCGACGATCCGCCCGCCCGCGGCGCGCGCGGCATTGAGCCGCGCTGCGGTCGTCGCGTCGATCCGACCCCATTCGGCGTGCATCGTATGCGCAGTGGTGTCGTCGGCCTTGACCGGCAGAAAGGTGCCCGCGCCGACGTGGAGCGTCAGCGTCTCGCGCCCGATCCCCGCCGCGTCGAGCGCGTCGAGTAGCTCAGGGGTGAAATGCAACGCCGCGGTCGGCGCCGCGACCGCGCCGTCGTGCGCGGCGAAGATGGTCTGGTAATCCGCGCGGTCGGCTTCGTCCGCTGGCCGCTTGCCGGCGATGTAGGGCGGCAGCGGCATCCGCCCGGCGCGCTCGAGCAGCGCTTCGACCGGCTCGTCACCGGCGAACGCGAGCGTCCAGGCGCCCTCGACGTGGCGCGCCTCGGCAGTGGCCGTGACGCCGGCGCCGAAATCGATCTCATCCCCCTCGCGCAACCGCTTGGCGTTGCGGACGAAAGCCCGCCAGCGCCGTAGGTCGATCCGCTGGTGCAGCGTCGCCCCGATCCGCGCTTCGCCGCGCCGGCCTTCGAGCTGAGCGGGAATCACGCGGGTGTCGTTGAACACCAGCACGTCGCCGCGGCGGAGCAGCGCCGGCAGATCGCGCACCCCGCGGTCCTCGCGACCGCAGGGGCGAACCACCAGCATCCGTGCCGCGTCGCGCGGCCGCGCCGGGCGCAGCGCGATCCGCTCGGGCGGCAGCTCGAAATCGAACAGGTCGACGCGCATAGGGCGCGCGGGCTAGGTCAGCGCGTGGCCTTCGACAAGCTCAGGCTGAGCGGATGTTGGAGAGCAATTGCAACCAAGGCCCGCTCGGGCTGAGCCTGTCGAAGCCGACACGCCGCGACGGCCTAGCTCGTCAATTCGACTGCGAGTTGTTGAGCTCGTCGACCGAAGGCGCGGTCGTAGCCGCCGCGGTCACCACCGGCGCGGGCTTGTTCTCGCTGGCGAGCGAGGCCTGGACGATCCGCGTCGGGCTCTGCGGCGGCTCGCCGCGCTGGATCGCGTCGACGTGCTCCATTCCCGAGATCACCCGGCCGAACGCGGTGTATTTGTTGTCGAGCGCGAAGCGTGGGTAGAACATGATAAAGAACTGGCTGTTGGCGCTGTCGGGCTCGTTGGTCCGCGCCATCGACACCACGCCGCGCAAGTGCGGCGCGCGGTTGAACTCGGCCTTGAGGTCGGGCAGCGGCGAGCCGCCCTGCCCGGTCCCGGTCGGGTCGCCGGTCTGGGCCATGAAGCCTTCGATCACCCGGTGGAAGATCACGCCGTTGTAGAACCCCTGCGCGGCGAGCGTCTTGACCCGCTCGACGTGGCCGGGCGCCCAGTCCGGCTTGAGCCGGATCGCGACCCGGCCCCCGTTCGACAGGTCGAGGATCAGCACGTTCTCCGGCTGGTGGTTGACGTCGACGTGGATCGTCATGTCGAGCGGCGCCGGCGGCGGCACCAGCGGCTGCTTCTTGCTCTGCGCAAAGGCGGGCGAGGACGTCAGGGCCAGGCCGAGAACGGCGGCGGCCAGCACGGGAAAGCGCATGAAAATCAAAGCTCCGTCACGGGAATTCGGGTCGATCCGCGGCCCGCCCGATAGCCGCAAGCGCCTGTCCCCGCAATGAATAAGGGCGCGCCCGAACCCCCCGGCCCGGTTGACCTTACCAAGGACGGAGCATAGCCTCCTGCGGGTGGGCCTGTCAGCGGAGTAGGAATGACGGACGCACCGCATTTGCCCAAGCTCGGGGGCTCCCCCTTCCTCGTCGATGGCGGGCTTGAGACCTGCCTGATTTTCCACGACGGCTACGAGTTGCCATCGTTCGCTTCTTTTACGCTGCTCGACAGCGAGCGCGGGCGCAGGGGGCTGGCGACCTATTATCGCCGCTTTCTGGACATTGCCGCTCACCACGGAACGGGATTCGTGCTCGATGCGCCGACGTGGCGGGCAAGCCCCGAGTGGGGCGAAAAACTTGGCTATGACCGCGCGCGCCTGGGCGAAGCGAATCGCGCGGCGGTCGCACTGCTTCGCGGATTGCGTGACGAGCAGTCGGCGACGGGTCCGATCGCCGTCAACGCCGCGATCGGACCACGTGGCGACGGCTATGATCCCGGGACGACGATGACGGCGGATGAGGCGCGAGACTATCACCGCTGGCAGCTCGAGGTTGCCGCCGCGGCGGGTGCCGACATGGCCACTGCGTTGACGATGACGCACCACGGGGAGGCGGAGGGGATCGCCGCGGCCGCGGGCGAGATCGGGCTGCCGGTAGCGGTTTCGTTCACCGTAGAGACCGACGGCCGCCTCCCCACCGGAATGCCGCTATCAGAAGCCGTGGGCCGGATCGACGACCGCCACGGCGCTGCGGTGTGCTTCTATATGATCAACTGCGCGCACCCGTCGCACTTTGCGCACGTGCTCGATGGCGATTCCGCGCTGGCTTCGAGGATCGGCGGGATCCGAGCCAACGCCTCTCGCATGAGCCACGCCGAGCTCGACAAGGCGGAAGAGCTTGATGATGGCGATCCCGTCGAGCTGGCGGACGACTATCGCTCCCTGATCCAAACTCTGCCGAACTTGTGCCTGCTCGGCGGATGTTGCGGCACCGACCACCGCCATATCGCCGCGATCGCGGACGCTTGCGTGTCGGCGCTAGCCGCGCGCGCGGCGGCCTAGCCTTTCCCCACCACGCTTTCGGGCAGGTCGGTCCCGAACACGCGCTGGTAGTATTCGGCGACCAGCATCCGTTCGGCCTCGTCGCACTTGTTGAGGAACGACAGGCGGAAGGCGAAGCCGACGTCCTTGAAGATGGCGGCGTTCTGCGCCCAGGTGATTACCGTGCGCGGGCTCATCACGGTCGAGATGTCGCCGTTGATGAAGCCCTGGCGGGTGAGGTCGGCGACTTTGACCATGTCGGCGACGACCTTGGGATCGGCGCCGTCGGCCTTGGCCAGGACGATCTGCGATTCGACCGCGGCGGAGAGGTAGTTGAGCCCGACGACGATGTTCCAGCGGTCCATCTGGCCCTGGTTGATCGCCTGGGTGCCATGGTAGAGCCCGCTGGTGTCGCCCAGCCCGACGGTGTTGGCGGTCGAGAACAGCCGGAACCAGGGATTGGGGCGGATCACCCGGTTCTGGTCGAGCAGGGTCAGCTTGCCTTCGGTTTCGAGCACGCGCTGGATCACGAACATCACGTCGGGGCGGCCGGCGTCGTATTCGTCGAAGACCAGCGCGGTCGGGGTCTGCAGCGCCCACGGCAGCAGGCCCTCGCGGAACTCGGTGACCTGCAGCCCGTCGCGCAACACGATCGCGTCGCGGCCGATCAGGTCGATGCGGCTGATGTGCGCATCGAGGTTGATGCGGATGCACGGCCAGTTCAGCCGGGCGGCGACTTGCTCGATGTGGGTCGACTTGCCGGTGCCGTGATAGCCCTGGACCATCACCCGGCGGTTGTGGGCGAAGCCGGCGAGGATCGCCAACGTGGTGTCGGGATCGAACACGTAAGCCG
>JAIVIY010000043.1 GCA_020200285.1 Novosphingobium sp.
TATCCGCTCTCTGAGGAGTGACGGGGTGACAAGGAAGTTCTTCGCCGTGATTGCCGCCCTGTTGCCGCTGGCGGCGCCGGCTGCTTCGCAGCAGCCTCCGGCCTACGACATCGTCATCCGCAATGCCCGTCTCCTGGACGGCGGCGGCAACCCGTGGGTGAATGCCGACGTGGCGGTGAAGGATGGCCGCATCGCCGGGGTCGGCACCGTTCCCGGCAAAGGCGCGCGCGAGATCGACGCGGCCGGCCGCTATGTGTCGCCCGGCTTCATTGACATGATGGACCAGTCGGGCGGGGTGCTGCTCAAGAACGGCTCGGCCGAGAACAAGCTCATGATGGGGGTGACCACGGTCATTGCCGGCGAGGGCGGCACGCCGGTCGAGGCGGCGAAGATAGGCGACTATTTCGCTCAGCTGGAACGGCAGGGGATCGCGGTCAATTTCGGCACCTATTACGCCGCGCACCAGGCGCGGGAAGTCGCGATGGGCGATGCCGAGGGAACGCCCACGTCCGCTCAGATGGCGGTGATGAAGCGCGAGGTTGCCGCGGCGATGGACGCCGGCGCGTTCGGAATCGCCACCGCGCTCATCTATCCGCCGAGCAGCTTCCAGAGCACCGCCGAGCTGATCGAACTCGCCAGGGTGTCGGCAGCCTGCGACGGCTTTTACGCCACCCATATGCGCGACGAGAGCGCGGGTTGGTCGGTGCGATCGAGGAAGCGATCGAGATCGGCGAGAAGAGCGGCGCGAAGGTCGAGATTTTCCACCTCAAGGCCGCTTATGCGCCCGGCTGGGGCACGCTGATGCCCAAGGTGATCGCGACGATCGACGCGGCCCGCGCCCGCGGTGTCGATATCGCGGTGGATATGTATCCGTATCCCGCCGGAGGTACCGGTCTCAGCATCACCGTTCCGACTTGGGTGTTCGCCGATGGCCAGGCCAAGGGATTTGAGCGGCTGAAAGATCCCGCCGTGCGCGAGCGCCTGAAGCGCGAGGTCGTGGCGGGTTCGCTGCCGGGCTGGTCGAACCTCGTCGAGGCGAGTGGCGGTTGGGACAAGGTGGTGCTCGCCAACCCGTTCAACGCGAAATACGACCGCTACCGTAACAAGAGCATCGCTTTCATCGCCAAGGAGCTCGGCAAGCATCCTGCCGACACCGCCTGGGACATCGTGCTCGAGGCGCTGCCCAATCGCGCGATGGCATTGTTCTTCATGATGGACGAACGCGACATCCAAACCGGGCTCGGCGAAAAATCAAGCGCGACGGAAAGGCTGCTCCGGCTGGTCCTCAATCGCTCCCGGTCCGGCTGTTTCGATTATGCGCGGTGGGTTACGGGGGCGTCGGCGGCAGAGCCTCGCGTAGATCGCGATAGCGAGGACGAGCTTGCCATCATGTACAGTTCCGGCACGACCGGGACGGCGAAGGGGATCGTGCACACCCACCGCTCGCGGCTTCATCTCGCGGTCGCGATGGCGCTCGGGCTGGGAATTGAATCGCATTCGGTCGCGCTGCTCGCGATCGCGACGCGGTCGTCGAAACGAATTTCTTTCACGCATCCCCCTCGACCCGATCTATCCTCTTAAACGGCGCAGTCCGGCCCTCGGCGGCGTATCAACGCATCAGGTGATAGAGGACGTGGGGCTGGGTCGCGAAAGACATGCGGGCGTCGTCACCCTCGCCGTGAAATTCCAGCGAACCCAGCGGCCCCATCGGCGTGGCCCCTGTCACCTGGCGGTACAATTGGGGACCGATCTGCTCCCAATATATCTTGCTGCCGCGGATTTTGGTCAGCAGCCCGCGCTCGCCATGCGCCGTCACTTCGATGACACTCGACAGGTCGCCCGGCGTCATCGGTTCGCTGAGGGTGCGACGATTGGTGAGATAGAGACCCTCGGGAACCTCGCCGCGCGGGCCGGTCCAGAGCGGTGCCGGCGTCGTCGGGAACAGGCGCTGGACGATCAGCTCCACCAGTTCGGAGCGCGCGATCGAGGCCGCGTCGCCGCCGGTCATCGACACGAAGAAGCCGATATTCGCCTCCGGTGCCAGCAGCATATAGGAATGGAACAGGCCGGTATTGCCGCCATGGCCGATGATGCGCGGTCCGGCGGCGCGATATTCGATGAAACCATGGGCCATTCCGGGCAGTGACGGCGCATTGGCGAGGAGGCGCTGCCGCATCTGCCGCGCCGTGGCCGGTTTCAATATCCGGGCATCGCCATAGCGGCCGTCCTGCAGATGCGCGATCGCGAACCGGCCCATGTCGGTCGCCGTCGCCGACATCGATCCCGCCGGCATGATATTGTGGTAGAGTTCGAACGGCCGTTCGACGTACTGTCCGTCGACCAGGTCATAGCCCTTTGCCGCTCGTGCCGACCATTCCGGCGGAAGCGGTTCGCGAAAAGTGCTGTTCGCCATCCGCAGCGGGCGCAGGATATGACGTTCGATATAGGCGGGGAAAGGCTCCCCCGAGACCCGCTCGACGATATAGCCGGCGATCGCCGAGCCGTAGTTCGAATAGGATATCTCCTTGCCCGGCTCACGCACGCGCACCGGGATATGGGTCTTCATCCAGGCGCCGAGCTCGACGAAGTCGGCGGGCGTGGTCGACATCACGCCGTTGAACCGGTCCTCGAAGCCCGGGCTGTGGGTGAGCAGGTCGCGGACCCGGATCGGCCGTTCGAACGTCGCCGGAATGGTGAAGTCGAGATAGGTATTGACGTCTGCATCGAGGTCGACCTTGCCCTGTTCGACCTGCTGCATGAGCGCCGTCCAGGTCAGTAGTTTGCTGACCGAGCCGGGCCGGAACAGGGTCGTCGCGGGATCGACCGGAATGCCCTTGTCGACGTCCGCAAAGCCATAGCCCTTGCTGAAGGCGATCTTGCCGTCGGCGACGACGGCGATCGTGGCGCCGGCCACTTCGCGATTCGTCAGATAGGCGGCCATCAGCCCGTCGACATAGTTTTCGAGCCTGTTCAAGGCGGCCGGGCCGGGGCTGGTTACAGCAGCGGGCGCCGGCGCACGGGTTGGTGCCTGTGCCGCTCCCGGCGCGCCGATCAGCAGCGAAGCCGGCAGGAGTGCCGCCGCTGTCCTCAGCCGGCGTCCGAGAACCTTATGACCAGCGCGCGAAAATATCATGGCAATGCAACTCCGTAGGTTATCGAGGGGCGTAGTTCGGAGCGAAGCGCTGCCAGGGGGCAGCGGCTTCGATCTCGTAGGCAAGCTCGAAGAGAGTCCGCTCGGCCCCCTGGCGCGCGGCAAAGTGCACGCCGATCGGCAGATTCGCCTTCGTGCTCCTAGTGGCAACGACATTGCCGGAACCCCGGCGGCATTGTGGAGCGGTGTGTAGGAGGCGTAATCGATCACGCGGGCAAGAATGGTCCGGTAATCCAGCACCGGGTTCATATAGCCCAGTTTCGGCGGCGGCAGCCGCAGCACCGGCGTCAGCGTGACGTCGTAACCGTCGAAAAAGCGCTGGGTGGACCGCTCCAGCTGCGCGAAATATTTCAGTGCCTCCGGAACCGCCTCCGCGGGCAGCTCGCGGTGGTCGGCGGCCATGCCGAGCGTGAACGGCTCGAGCACGCTTTCATCGGGAACCTTGCCCGTTCTCTTCGTGTATGCGGCGACCACGTCCGCCGGCGACTTGCTGTAGACCGCGAAGAATCGGCGGAGTAAGAGCTCACCGTCTGCCGGGATGCTGGCCCGCTCGACATGGTGCCCGAGCTGCTCGCACAAGCGCGCTGCCGCCTCGGCCGCCTGCTTCACTTCGGGTTCGGCGTCGCGGTTGTACAGGTTGATCGTCGAGTGGGCGATCCGCAGCCGCTGCTTCGTGGGTCCGGACACGAGCCCATGGTCGAGACCCCAGGGATTGCGGGTGAGGCCGAGCAACACCGATTCGGTGGTAGGCAGCAGCGCGAACTCGGGAGTTGCGCTCTTGCCGAGGGCGTTCAGCCCGGTCCGTTCGAGCGCTCGCGCATACTCCCCCGCCTCGACCGGAAAATTCGCGCCAAGCAAGCGGGAACCGGACGTGGTCCGCACCCCTGGGTAGTTCATCACATCCTTGATGAGATAGGGGACGCCTCGAAAGAGTCCCGCCGGCAGGCCGCTTTTGGCGGCTGCGATGGCACGCTCGTAGCAGGGCGTTGCGATCGTATTGAGAGCCGGATCGCGGGCTTCGATCCTCAGGATTGCCGCTTCCACCAGTTCAAGCGCCGAGACGTCGCCGTTGGCGACCAGGGCTGCTTGGCCCACGGCATCGAGATCGAGGGGATCGGTCGGGACCGAAGCGGCGCTGAGCGGGCTCGGCAGACCGGCGACGATCGCCGTGCCGGCTGTGGTCAACAGCAAGGTCCGTCGGTCCATTGTCGTACCCGTCATCTCATCGAATTCTCTCCTGCCCCTGCTCGGGGCGTCACGCCCATCGGCGGCGGAATGCTGGGATGGCCCTTTTTTCCGATTGGGACAAGTCTGTCGATATCAGGCGGCTAAAAGTCGCTTTCCATCGTTGACAGGCTTCTGGGATCACAGACTTTGTTTCTGAATTCCATGAAAGCAGCAGCCATCTTCTTTGCCAGTGCAGGGTGCGCAGTACCGCCGGCCAACTTTAGAGCGCCGGTAGCTTCGTCGGCGGCGCTCCAACCCGGCGTGCACGAGGTGACTCTTAACGGTGTGCGCCATTGGTATAGGGTGGGTGGCCAGACGACGGCTTCAGTTCCTCCAGTGGTGTTTCTGCACGGAGGACCAGGCGGTAACACTTACACATTTGAAGCCGCCGCGGGACCTCATCTGGAGCGCTCGCTCCAAATGGTTTATTTCGAGCGCGCCGCGCCTCGGCGATCTCGGCAAAGCTCCGGTCGTCATTGGCGAGCACCGGGGTGAGGCCGCTGGCGTCTGCCAGCCGGCGGAGCGCGGTGCCGGAACCAACGGTCGGATCGACCACCAAGGCACCGCGGTTCGAGCAGTCGAGAATGAAGTCGGCGACCAGCCCGGTCGGCTTGATCGTGCTGTGGTCGGCCAGATCGCGGGCCCGGCCCTTGCGGAAGCTGTTGGCACCGGCATACCGCACGATGTTGATGCGGTAGCGGCCGCTCTCGCCCGAGGCCGAAATTGTTGGTGTGTCTGGCCCTGCCCGACTTGAACACGAACACCAGCTCATGCTGGCTGCGGTAGAAGGCGCCCCTCGGGATGAGCGCGGTCGCCTCTCCGCTTCGGCGAACCGTTGCGCGCGAGCGAGCGCCGAAGCTTTCTCAGGGAGACATCATATTCATGGTCGCTCCCGAGGGCGGTAATCGACAGCTCATAGTTGCGACGTATGTGATCCAGGCACCGTTTGAACTCTTCCTGCATCGCCGCGACGCGAGCCGGATCGGTCACCACAACCGGATTGTCGGACACTCCCAGAGGATCATTGACGCGGGGTCGGGGCATGAGGAAATCCGTGGCGCACGCATCCTAATGCTACGCAGCGCTCCCGCAAACCGTCCCTGATCAGCAGATTTTGTTCGCTGTTCGGATTTCAGGGAATCGTTGTGGATTTGCCGCGGAAACCCGGAATTGTTTGGCTTGGCAATCGCCGGATGAGTCGTGAAATCCCTGTAGAGTCCCTGATATGCTGGGATTGCCGACGCGAGACTTGTTAGGCGCGGACTGCGTGGTTCACCACGCAGCTTCGCAGATTGACATTCAACCCGAACAGCTGGCGCCCCCGAGGACGCAGAATCGGGCGCAGTGCGGGTGATTGAGCGCGATCGGGCCGGTCGCTTCCGCCAGCGTGTCGCCCAGATCGAATCCGGGATCGCCGGGAATGAGCGTGCAGGCGACCACGCGCGCGCGGTCTTCGCCGCGGCGATGGACCACCATCCTGCTGCTCGCGCACATCACATCGGCCGCCGATCGGCCGAGCATGCCCCAGCAAGCGGTCGTGATCTCCGGAACGTCGGCGGCCGCGTCCATCTCGGGAAACAGCACCAGGCGCGATCGATCCTGCGCGTCGATGGCGATCTGTTCGCGGGCGAACAGCGCGGCATAGCCGGCGCGGGCGTCACCGTCGGGCTCGGCGGCGAGGCGGCGTCCGGCCACCGCGATCGGGAAGCCGTGCGCCGACAACCATTGCAGCCCTTCGAGCGCGGGTTGCCAGCTGCGCGCGCCGCGCTCGGCCTCGTGGATCGTCCGCGTATGGTGATCGAGGCTGACGCGAAGCGTGAGCCGCGCGCCATGGCGATCGCGCAGCGCCAGCAGCGCTGCTTCGTGGCGCCGCATCGGGCGCATCGCGTTGGTCAGCACCAGCACCTCGTGGCCGCGCCCGAGCGCCAGCTCGAGCATCGCCGCGATCTCCGGGTTCATGAACGGCTCGCCGCCGGTAAAGCCGATCTCGCGCGTGGCGAACCCGTTGCCGGCGATCTCGTCGAGGAAGCGGGCGACCTCGCCGGCGCTCAAGTAGGTCAGGGCGTCGTTGGTCGGCGAGCTCTCGATATAGCAAGTCGCACAGGCCAAATTGCAGAGCGTGCCGGTGTTGAACCATAAGGTTTCCAGCGCGACGAAAGGAACCTTCGCGCGCGGCTCACCGGCCGCGGTGACCTCCGGATCGGAGAACTTGCCGCGCGACAGCGCCGGCGCTTCGACCCGGAAGGGCGACGCCCCGGCCGGCATGGTCCGGGCGCGGGTCATCCGAGCCAGCGCCGCGATCGCGCCAGCATCGCCGCCCAGCGTTTCGGCCAAGTCCCGAAAACCTGCGGCGAGTAAGCCTGGAATGCCGCGGCCTTGGCGATCTCCGATCGGGTCGGGTAGGCGACGATCGCGGAGCCGAGCCCGAACAGCGTCGCCTTGCCGGCGATGATCTGCGTCCACAAGGGCAGCAGGTCCCCGGCGTGGCGCTCGACGATCGTCACCCCGACGACCTTGCCGCGATGCCGGACCAGCTTGAGGAACCCCAGGCAATCGCCTTCGGTCACCGCGCGGTCGTTGTCGGCGAAATCCTCGCGCGTCACCTCGATCCTGCCGTGCTTGTCGCGCGCCTCGGCCTCGGTCAGCCCGATCTGCGCGAGCTCGGGATCGGTGAAGGTCACGTGCGGCAGGGCGCGCCAGTCGACCTTGCCGGGCAGGCCGAGCGCGATGTCGAGCGCTACCAGCGATCCCTCATAGCTCCCGACGTGGGTGAAGCGCGGACCCGCGCGGCAGTCGCCGATCGCGTAGATACGCCGGTTGGTGGTGCGCCGCCGTGCGTCGACGACGATCCCTTCGTCGCCGGTTTCGACTCCGGCGGCGTCCAGGTCGAGATCGCCGACATTGGCCCGCCGGCCGATCGCGACGAGCAGATGACTGCCGGTTACCGTGTGCCCGTCGGCGAGCGTGACGGCGATGTTCCCGGCCCGCCCGACCACTCGGATCGCCTCGCGACCGGTCTCGAACACCACGCCTTCGTCCTTGAGCCGGGCGAGAACCAGATCGGCGGCGTCGCGGTCGTCGCGGCCAAGCGCAGGCCTCGGCGCGATCACGGTGACCGCCGCGCTCCTGCGAATCGTGCGGCGCGATCGCGGCAATCGCGCCGTCAACATGCGTGCGAACTCCGGTCCAGTCGATCGTCGGCGAGGCGGTCACGCCGAACCGCACCGCGTCGCGCGCCTCGTGCGCCCGGGCGGCCGCGGCGAGCAGCGCCTTCGACGGCACGCAGCCGGTGTTGAGGCACTCGCCGCCCATTTCGCCCGCTTCGATCAGCGCGACCTTCAGCCCGAACATCGCGGCGCCGCCGGCGACGGTCAAACCGGCCGATCCGGCGCCGATCACGATCAGGTCGAAGCGTTCGCTCATGGTCAGGATACGTTTGCACGATTGCACAGGTTGCACCATGCCCGCGTCGATGCGGATCCTCGTCACCGGAGCGGCGGGCCTGATCGGGGGCGAGGTCGCCAGCCGGCTCGCCGCGCGGGGTCACCGGGTGAGCGCGCTGGTCCACCGCAATCCCGAGGTGCGGGGCAACGACGGCGCCGCGCCACCGCTTCACGAGGTCCTGCACGGCGACGTGACGGTGCCGGGGCTGGGGATCGACCCGGCGGTTGCGGGCGACCACGATCTCTTGATCCACTGCGCCGCCACGACCCGGTTCGGCCTGAGCCGCGAGGCGTACCGGACGACCAACGAGGCCGGCACCGCGAACGTCGTCGCCGCGGCGCAAGCGGGCGGCATGGCGCTGCTGCACGTCAGCACCGCGTATGTCTGCGGCATGCGCAGCGGGATTGTCCTCGAGGACGATCCGATCCGGCCGACGGGCTTCGCCAACGGCTACGAAGCGAGCAAGGCGGCGGGCGAGGCCCTGGTCGCAGCCAGCGGGCTGCGCTGGGCGATCGCGCGGCCGAGCGTGGTCGTCGGCGAATCCGCAAGCGGCGCGATCCGCACGTTCGACACGATCTACGCCGCGTTCAAGCTCGTCGCCGAGGGGCGCGTGCGCCATATGGCCGCCACCGCCGATGCGACGATCGATTTCGTGCCGATCGACTATGTCGCCGCCGGAATCGTCTCGCTCGCCGAGAACATGGCGGCGGCGGCGGGTGGAACATTCCACCTCGTGTCGGCGCAGCCGGTGCCGGTCGCCACGTTTGCCGCCGCGATCGGCAGCTATCCGCAGTTCAGTGCACCGGCGTTGGTTTCGCCCGCCGCGTTCGATCCCGGCGCGTTGCTGGCGCGCGAACGCCGCCTCCATGCGCGCGTGACGGGCCAGTACAGCAGCTATTTTCAGCGCGATCCGCGCTTCGACGATGCGCGTTTCCGGGCCTTGACCGGCCTCGTGTGCCCGCCGACCGGGCGTCCCTTTCTCAGACGGCTGATCGATTATTGCATTGAGGCAGGCTTTCTCAAGGGCGGCGCTGACCAGGCGTCGCGCTCGCGGCCGAAAGGCAGCGCGAGCGAGCGCCGCACGCCCAGCGCGCGCGGGTCGCGGTAAGCGGGCACGCCGATCGCGATTTCCTCCTGCGGCACATCGAGCCGGAAGGTCCGGTGGAGATGGTCCCAGAACGCGAACCCGCTCGACCAGTTCGACTCGGTTTCGCCTTGCACCGCGCTGTGATGAATGCCGTGCATCCTGGGGGTGGTGACGAACCGGGCGAGAAGGCGCTCGAATCGTTCGGGCAGCCTCAGGTTGCTGTGGTGGAACAGGATCGAGAGGAAGAACCAGCCCTGCCAGATGCGCAGCGCGCGCCGGCTGACGCCGATCGCCGCGACTTGCGCCGCGCGGAACGGCGCGGAGATCGCCATGTCGGCTGCGTGGAAGCGCAGCGCGGTGGTCGTGTCGAGGTCGAGGTCGATGTGATGGACCAGATGGAACCGCCACAGGAATGGCGCCTTGTGGGTCGCGACGTGCCAGAGGTAGATGGTGTAATCCATCAGCAGCACCGCCAACGCGTCGCGTGCCCAGGCGGAGAGCGGCAGCCGTTGCACAAGGCCTTGGCGCTTGCGCTCGGCCCGCTCGGTCAGCGGCCGGGTCAGCGGCGCTTCGACCATCGCGACCGTCGCCAGGCTCAGCGCGCCGAGCGTGAGGTTGCCGATGCTGCGGCCCGGTTCCACCTGGGTCGGGCGGCGCAACGGCCGTTTTCGTTCGCCCGACAGCAAGGCCAGGGCGGCGATGCCCAGCGCCGCTCCGCCGGCGGCAAGGATGGCTCGGTCGCGGCGCACCTTGGTCATGACCTCCCAACGGCGGAAGATGGGCAAGGTTGCGTAAGCAAGCTATCGCGACGTGATGAGCCTGCGCGTCGTCCTGTTCACCCGCTATCCGGAGCCGGGCCGCGCCAAGACCAGGCTGATCCCGGCGATCGGTGCGGCGGGCGCGGCGGCGGTGCAGCGGAGGATGACCGAGCGGACGGTCGCCGCGGTCCGCGAGTCCGGGCTGCCACTCGAAATCCGCGGCACCGGCGCGCCGCGCGGGGCGTTTGTCGAGTGGCTCGGCATCGAAGCCGTCGCCGACCAGGGCGAAGGCGATCTCGGCGCGCGGCTGGCGCGGGCCGGACCGCCCTATCCCACCGTTTTCGTCGGCGCCGATGCGCCCGACGTCACTCCGGCGCTGCTCCGCGAAGCCGCCGAGGCGCTGACCCGCGCGTCCGCGGTGATCGGACCGGCGCAGGATGGCGGCTATTGGCTGCTCGGCCTGGCGCGCGCGGTGCCTGAGGTGTTCGAGGGCATCGAGTGGAGCACGGGCGCGGTGCTCGGGCAGACGCTAGCCCGGCTCGCCGCCGCCGGGATCGATCCGGTCGTGCTTGCCGAGCTCGCCGATTGCGACCGGCCCGAAGACCTGGCGCGCTGGCCCGACCTGATTCCGACATGAACAACACCGTCGCGCTCGTCATCCCGACGCTCGACGAGGCGACCACGCTGCGCCGGCTCGCGCGCCTGCTCGCCGCGCTCGATCCGCCGCCCGACGAAGTGCTGGTGGTCGACGGTGGCAGCGCGGACGGCACCGCCGGGATCGCCCGCGCGCTCGGACTCGAGGTCATCGAGCACCATGAGCCGGGCCGCTCGCGCCAGATCAATCGTGGGGTCGACGCGGTCGCCAGCGCGATCGTCTGCGTCCTCCATGCCGACACCCAGCCGCCCGACGACATGATCGCGGTGATCCGCCGCACGCTGGCCGATCCCGGGATCGCGTTGGCGGGCTTTACGCCGCTGCTGAGCGGGCCGGACAAGGTGCGCTGGATGACCTCGTTCCACAACTGGATCAAGACCTGGTACGCGCCGCTGCTGCTGCGGCCGCATTTGTTCGTGCGCGGCGTGCGGCTGCTGTTCGGCGATCACGCGATGTTCTTCCGCCGCGCCGATTTTCTCGCGGTCGGCGGCTGCGATCCCGGGATGAGCGTGATGGAAGAGGCCGACTTGTGCGTGAAGCTGGCGCGGTTCGGGCGCGTCCGCCTGGTCAACCGGGTGATCCTGACTTCGGATCGGCGCGTCGCCGCGTGGGGCGAGTGGAAGGCCAACTGGGTCTACTTCACCATCGGCATTCGTTGGGCGATGGGCCTCCGCCAGCGGCTCGGCGACCGCTATCCGCACATCCGCTGAGGGGCTGCCGAGGCGATCAGCTCCATGCCGCCACGACGTGGCCGCCGTCGATCCGGATCGCGGGCGCCGGGGCGAGCCGCAGCTCGGGGTGCGCCCGGCATGCGCCGCCGGCGACCTCGAAGCGATACCCGTGCCATGGACAACGCACTTCGCCGGCGATCACCGGCGCGTCGCCCAGCGGCCCCAGCCAGTGTGGACAAGTCGTCGAATGCGCGACCAGAGCGCCGTCCAGATCGACCAGCCGGAACGGCGCGCCGCCCAGCTCGAACGCAACCGGCAACGCCCCCCGAACCGCCCGCTCCTCGCCGAGATCGAGCGGGGGCGTGGTCCGGTCGGGCGTCCGCCGGCGCGCCAGCGTCCGCTCGCGCGCCTGCATCATCGCCTCGTCCTCGTCCCACAGCCCGGCGTAATTCGCGAGATAGGCCTCGCCGAGCGCGGCGAGCCGCTCCGGGCGCGCTTCCGGCAGGTGAAACTCGACCGTCACGTCAACCCGTTCCGCCGACTCGGGCGTAAGCGCCGTCCGAATTTCGGCGCCGGCTCCCGGCCCTTCGATCGTCGTCGTCGTGTAACGCCCGGCCTGTCGATCCGCGCGCAATTCGACCTGCTGCGGTTTGCCGCCCTTTGGCCTCAGCGCGACCCGCCAGCCCCACGGCCCGGACTCGAGCAGGACGCATTCCGAGAAGCTGGCCGCATGCAGATGCGCGAGATGCTCCCAGTCGAGGACGTTTTCCCAGACCCGCGCCAGCGATGCGTTCACCCGCCGGCGATAAGTCCCGGCCAGGTGCAGCGCGGATCGCACGGTCACCGCGCCGGCGTCCAATGCTGCGCGCGGCAGAAGAACAAGATGCAGCCCTTGGCCTTCAGTCCGCCGGGTTCGCGCATGACGATCGACTTGTACCACTTGCCCGCCTCGGGATCGTAGATCCGCCCACGCCAGTCCTTGCCGTGATCGGTGAAGCCGCTGAGCACCTCGAGCCCCTGAACCGGACGGTGGCGCAGCCTCGGGTCGGGGTTGCGTTCGTCGACCGGCGGCCCGTTCGGCGTTGGAGCGAGGATCTTCGTGATCCGCCCGCAGACGACCTTGCCGCATTGCTCGATGGTGACGACCGCCTTGCCCTCGTTGGTGACCCAGCGGCCGGTAATCGGCGCCGCGGCATGCGCCGCGCTGGACGCTGGCGACGATCCAGTGGTCGCCGGCGTCAGCAATGCCGGTGGTGAAGACCACGTCGCGCACATAGAGCAGGTCTTCCAGGGGCCGGGTCAGCTGGGGCGCGGGTTCGAGCAGCGGGGCGTGCTCGGTGCGCAGCGCCTTCCACGGCTGGTCCGGATCGAGCAGCGACCAGTAGGTGCGGTAGATGCCGACGATCTCCTTGGGCTCGACCCCGTGCCACAGCGTGAGCCAGCCGCGCTGGCCGTCGATTTGGGTCAGCATCGGCGGCGTCCCTCCGCCCATCCGCGCGGTGTGCGCGGTCGCCGCGTGCGGGCGCAAGCCCGGCATCAGGTGCGGCTTCCAGTGCAGCCCGTCGGGGCTGGTGGCGAGATTGATCGACGGGCCCGCACGCCACTCGCTGCCTGGCGGGTAGGCGAAATAGAGGTCGCCGAGGGGCCGCGTCTGCGCCCAGTATTGCCCGTCGATCAGGCCCTCGAAGATCAGCATGTCCTTGTTCTGGTGGTCGAGCACGATCCCCTCGAAGGTCCAGTCGAGCGCGTTGGCCGAGCGGTAGAGCGTGGTCGAGTGCCGCTCGGGGCTGACCGAGCAAGTGGTCATCCAGTAGGCGCCGCCGATCCTGCTGATCCGCGCGTCCTCGAGCCCGTAGCATTGCCACGGTCCCGCCGGCGCGATCGCGCGGTCGTAATGCACCGCGACGACTTCCAGCCCATCGCCGCTCATCTCGACCGGCAGCAGCCACGATAGCGAGGTCAGCGCCATCACCTTCCACGGGCCGCCGGGAAGCGTGAACTTGCGCGGGTCGGCGGTGTCCGCCTGGTCGAGCGGCCAGGCGTCGAGCACATACCCGCCGTCATCCCAGCGGATCGCGTGGACGTGGCCGCCGCGGATCGGCTCGCGCAGCGCTTCCGCCACCCTGACCATCAGCAGCAGGTTGCCGTTGGCAAGGCCCGTCATCCCCGGATTGAACGCGCCGAGCACATAGGTTTCGGCGTCGATATGGCCGGCCAGCGGCGAGCGCGACAAGTCGACGTCGCGCGGGCCGAAGACGAGCCGGTCGACTGCGAAGCGCGTCACCCGCGCGGCCTCAGGGATGCTCGAGCCGGGTCTCGACGCGGATCAGCGACACCGCGGCGCGGCGCGGCTGGGTCAGCATGAAGTGCGCGGCGACCGCGATGTCCTCGGCGCGCAGCATCTTGTGCTGCTCGATCAGCTCGCGCTGCTTGTCGGGCGGAAAATCGGGATACTGGAAGTCGGCCCCGGTGAACCCCGGCTCGATCAGCCCGACCTTGATGTCCTTTTCCGCGAGCTCCTTGCGCAAGCTCGGCGCGAAGCCCTGGATGCCCGCCTTGGCGGCGACGTAGATCGACGAGCCGGGCTTGCGCGATTCGGCCGACATCGAGCCGATCAGGATCACGTCGGAGCCCGCCTTCATCCGCTCGACCGCGGCCTGGGTGGTGGCGAGATAGGCGGCGAAGTCGACCGCGATCTCGTAGCGGGTCTCGGCCTTCCCAGAGTCGGCGAGCGCCTCGGCCGGGATCGCCGCGTTGATCACCGCGATGTCGAGCCCGCCGAGGTAATCATCGGCTGCCGCGAAGAACCGCTCGACGGCTTCCTTGCTCGACAAGTCAACATTGATCCCGCCGCCTTCGCCGACTTCGCGGATGCGCTCCAGCGCGTCGTCGAGATGCGCCGGGGCGCGCCCGCAGACGAAGACCTGCGCGCCTTCGGACGCCAGCAGCACCGCGATCGCCCGGCCGATGCCGGTGGTCCCGCCGGTGACGATCGCCTTGCGGCCCGCGAGCGAGGGCTGCTCGGTATGCGCGTCGGCGAGGTTGCGGGGATCGGCTTCGCTCATCGGGGATCCTCCTTCTGCAAGCAGAAAGACCGGCGCGGCGATGGGTTCCGGAGACGACGGAACGCCCGGGACGGCGGGGGCCGTCCCGGGCGCGATCGTCGGGAAGGTGACGATCGGGGGGGTCAGTGGGCCGTGTCGGCCTGTTCCTGGCGCTCGGCGACCTGCTCGAGCTGGGCTTCGCTCATCGCCGAGAGCAGGACGCTGCCGCTGCCGGAAAAGTTCGCTGCCGGGATCAGCGCACGTGCGCCGTCGACGGTGACCACCAGCGCGCGGACGTGACCTCGCGCATCGGTCAGGACTTCGCGGACCTTGCCGACGCGGTCGCCGTCGGGAGCGACCACCGGCATGCCCTTGTCGACCGCGAACGCCCCTTGGGCCATCGCCGCGATTGAGCCCGCCGCGGCGAGCTGGCCGAACCCGCTCGACAGCGCGCCGTTGCCGGCCGCGGCGCCCGAGCCCTGTGCACCGGCCATCACGCCGCCCGTCGCGCCGAGCAGCGTTCCCGCCGCGCCATGGCCGCGGCTGACCGCGCCCTGCGCCGCGCCGCGTGCCGTGCCCGCCGCCGAGGCAGTCATCCCGCGCACCGCATCGGTGCCGATGAGCTGCGCCTCGGCGCTGCCCGAGCCCGAGGCGGCCGCTCCGCCCGATGCGCTTCCGAGCAGCGAGCCGCCGGGCAGCGTGGTGGCGTTCGCCGCCGAGCCGTTGGCGTTGCCGTCGGCGTTGCGCTCGGCGCGCACCTTGCCGCTCTTGCGATCGACGCTCTTGCTGCCGCGGGTCCGCGCGCCGCCGTCGAGCGTGCCGCGAGTGGCGCTGCCGACGGTGTCCCGCGGCATCGGCAACGCGCCGATGGTGCCGGTCCCGCCGACCGCGCCGCCGACCATTCCGCCGAGCCCGCCGCCCAGCAATTGCGCCTGCGCCGGGGTGGCGAAGAGTTGCGCAGTGACGCTCCCGCCCGCGCCCAGCGCCGCGGCGGCGCGCGCCGCGACCAGCGGGACGGCATAAGACGTACCGCGCACCCGGACCCACTTGCCCGACGCGTTGGCGGCGAGCATGTCCGCTCCCGGCGCGGCGTAATCGAGATGCGCGGCGCGGCCGGCCTCGATCAGCGCGCGGTTGCGCGCGTCGACCCCGGTCACCGCGATCACGCCGGGATAAGACGCCGGATAGCTCGGCGGGGCCGCCGGACCATCGTTGCCGACTGCCGCGACTATGATCGCCCCGCGCGCTCTCGCGGCGGCGACCGCGCGCTCGACCAGCGGGTTGCGCGGTCCGACCAGGCTGATCGAGATCACCCGCACGCCTTGCGATGTCAGCCAGCCGAGCGCGCGCGCGATCGCCAGCGCGTTGCCGGCCGCGGGATCGGTGCCGTAGACGTCGGCGACCCAGACCCGGCTCGCTCCGGCATGGGCGAGCAGCGAGACCATCGCGCTGCCGTGATGGCTTGGCGTGAATGCGCCTTCGGCGAACCCGCGCTTGCCGGCGACGGCGAAGCTGGCGCCGGGCGCGCCGTCGATGATCCCGACCGGAGTCGAGAACGCGGCTGGGGCAGGCGCAGCCGCGCGCCCGCGGGCCGACGCTGCGGCTCCGGCTTGAAAGTGCAGCTGGTCGGCGGTCACCGTGGCGCCCGGAAGCAGCGCCGCGAGCAGCGCCTGGGCGCGCCCGAGCGGTAGGCCTTCGGGCGCCGCGAGGCGGACCACGGCAATGTCGAGACCGTCGATCCGCTCGCGTCCGAGCATCCGGAAGCCTGCGGCGAGCACCGGCGTCAGCAGCGAATCCGGCGCATCGAGCAGCAGCAGTTCGCCGCGTCGCGCCGGAGCCCCGGTCGCGTCGCGTTCGATCGTCGCGCGGTTCTGGCGGACCAGCCGATCGAGGCGATCGACCCGCAGTCGCGCGAGGTCGCGGATTGTCCTGGCGGCGGTCTCGCGCGTCCGTTCGAGCGTGTCGGACACGACGTCGGTCACCCTTCCGAGCGGCGGAAGCGCAATGCCGGGCACCGCGAGCTGAGCCGCCGCCGGGGCGGCCAGCAGGACGGCAAGAGCCAGGACGAGGGAAACGGGCAGGCGCATCGACAACATCTCTTGCTAATCGCGATGAAGCAGGGATGAAACGGCCGGGGTCGTTCGTTTCATCCACGAGAGGCAAAGACCTGAGCGAAAGCTTCGAGGATCGGGTGGCGGCGCTGCTGCCGCGGCTGCGCCGGTTCGGCGCTGGCTTGACCGGCAATCTCGCCGACGCCGACGATCTTTGCCAGACGACCCTCGAGCGCGCGCTCGCCAATCGCCATCGCTGGCAGGAGGGGACGCGGCTCGACAGCTGGATGTATCGGATCATGCGTAATGTGTGGATCGACGAGGCCCGGGCGCGAAGTCGCCGCGGCCAAACGTTCGTCGCAGAGGAGGCCGGGCTCGCGGTGGGGGCGGATGGCGGCCAGGAAGCCCGCGTCGAGCTCGCGGACGTCGATCGCGCGCTCGCCCGGTTGCCCGGCGAGCAGCGCGAGGCGGTGATCCTGGTGATGGTCGAGGGCTACGCCTACAAGGAGGCCGCGGAGATCGTCGGCTGCCCGGTGGGAACGCTCAACTCGCGCCTGGTCCGCGGCCGCGACGCGCTGCTGGCGCTGTTGGGAGAAGCGCCTTGACCGTCACGCGCGAGGAACTCGCCGCCTACGCCGACGGCGAGCTCGACCCTGAGCGGCGCGTCGAGGTCGAAGCGACGGTGAAGGCCGATCCCGCGCTGGCCGCCGAAATCGAACGCCATCGCCGGCTCAAGGACCGGCTGGCGAGCCATTTTGCGCCGATCCTCGAGCAATCGGTTCCCGATCGTCTTGCGGCGGTCGTCGCGGAATCGAGCGGTGCACGGGTGATCGACCTCGCCCAGGCGAGGCAGCGGCGCACACCCTCGGCGGCGCTGCGGCGGTGGGGGCCATGGCTGGCCGGGCCGGCGCTCGCCGCTTCGCTTGCGCTCGCCCTGCTGTGGCAGGCGCCCGGCGGCGCGCCGAGCGATCGCGCGACCGGCGCGCTGGCGGCGGCGCTCGATACGCAGCTCGCCGGGGATGCGCCCATCGGCGCGCCGCGTATCCTGTTGTCGTTTCGCGACCGCGCGGGCGCGTATTGCCGCGCCTATCGCCGCGGCGACGAAGCCGGCCTGGCCTGCCGCGACGGCGGTTCCTGGCGAATCCGCCGCCGCCTCGGCGCTGGTGCGGAC
This sequence comes from Novosphingobium sp., assembly GCA_020200285.1. Classification (GTDB taxonomy): domain Bacteria; phylum Pseudomonadota; class Alphaproteobacteria; order Sphingomonadales; family Sphingomonadaceae; genus Novosphingobium. The sequence continues at coordinate 17,260 of JAIVIY010000043.1, forward strand.
GCTCCGAGCGAATACCGCCAGGCGGGTTCGGGCGAGGCGGCAATCTTCGCCGCCGCGCAGAACATGGCCGCGGGCCCGGCGCTGACTCCTGCCGAGGAAGCCGCGGCTCGGGCGAGGGACTGGACCCGTTAGCGCTATTGGGCTTGCCGCGTCGGGACCACCGCCAAGGCCTGGATCTCGACCCGCGCGCGCGGCTCGACCAGCCGCGCGACCTCGACCACCGCCATCGCCGGAAAGTTGCGGCCGATGATCGCGCGATAAGCCTGGCCGATCGGCTTGAGCTTGGCGGCGTAGTCGGCGAGATCGGTCAGGTACCAGGTCATCGAGACTAGGTGCTCGGGTCCGGCGCCGGCCTCGGCCAACACGGCGACGACGTTGGCGAGCGTCTGGCCGACCTGGTCGGCCAGCTCGTCGCTTTCGAACCGCTGCTCCGCGTTCCACCCGACCTGGCCGCCGACCACCACCAGCTGGCCTTCGGCGGCGATCCCGTTGGCGTAGCCGATCGGCGGCGCCCAGCCGAAGGGTTGCAGCACTTCATGCATCGCCGTTCTCCCGCTAACCGGCCTCGCGCAGCCGGAAGCGCTGGATCTTGCCGGTCGCGGTCTTGGGCAGCGCCGCGACGAAGCGGACCGAGCGCGGATACTTGTACGGCGCGATCGTCGCCTTGACGTGCTCCTGGAGCGCCTTCGCGGTCGCCTCGTCGCCGGCGCCGCCCTCGCGCAGCACCACGTGCGCCTCGACCACCTGGCCGCGGGCCTCGTCGGGAATCCCGACCACCGCGCACTCGAGCACGGCGGGATGGCGCAGCAGCGCTGCCTCGACCTCGGGCCCGGCGATGTTGTAGCCGGCCGAGACGATCATGTCGTCCGAGCGCGCGGCGAAGTGGAAGCGGCCGTCCTCGTCGCAGGTGAAGCTGTCCCCCGTCAGGTTCCACCCGTCGCGGACGTAATCGCGCTGGCGCGGGTCGGCGAGGTAGCGGCATCCGGTCGGCCCGCGCACCGCCAGCCGGCCGACTTCGCCGGGCGGCAGGTCGTGCATCGCCTCGTCGACCACCCGCGCTTCGTAGCCGGCGACCGGGCGCCCGGTGCTGCCCGGCGCGTGATCGTCGAGGCGGTTGCTGATGAACACGTGGAGCAGCTCGGTCGCGCCGATCCCGTCGAGGATCGGCTTGCCGGTCCTGGCGGTCCATTCCTCGTAGAGCGGGGCGGGCAGCGTCTCGCCCGCCGAGACCGCGATCCGCAGCGACGACAAGTCGGCGCCCGCGTCCAGCTGCGCGAGCATCGCGCGATAGCCGGTCGGGGCCATGAAGCTGATCGTCGCGCGATGCTCTGCGATCAGCGCCGCCATGTTGGCGGGCGAGGCCTGCTCGAGCAGCGCCGCCGCCGCGCCGAACCGCAACGGGAACACCGCCAGCCCTCCCAGCCCGAAGGTGAAGGCGAGCGGCGGCGAGCCGACGAACACGTCGTCGCGCGTCACGCCAAGCACCTCCCGGGCATAGCCGTCGGCGATGATCAAAAGGTCGCGGTGGAAATGCATCGTCGCCTTGGGCTCACCGGTGGTGCCCGAGGTGAAGCCGAGCAGCGCGACGTCGTCGCGGCCGGTGGCGACCGCCTCGAACCCGACCGGCTTGCCCAGCGCCGCCCGGTCGAGCTCGGCGTCGTGGTTGGCGGTGCCGTCGAACCCGATCACCTGCTTGAGAAACGGGCTGTCCTTGGCGCAGGCGACGAGCTCGTCGAGCGTGCGGGTGTCGCACAGCGCGAGGCCGATCTCGGCCTTGTCGACGATCTTGGCCAGCTCGCCCGCGCGAAGCATCGGCATGGTGTTGACGACCACGGCGCCGGCCTTGGTTGCGGCGAGCCAGCAGGCGACCATCGCCGGGTTGTTGGGGCCGCGGATCAGCACGCGGTTGCCCGGGCGCACCCCGTAATCCTCGACCAGCGCGTGGGCGATGCGGTTCGACCAGTCGGCAAGCTCCTTGTAGGTGCGGATGCGGCCGTTGCCGATCAGCGCGACGCGGTCGCCGTGGCCGCGCGCGACCTGGGCGTCGCACAGCTCGACCGCGGCGTTGAGCCGCTCCGGATAATCGTAGCCGCCGAGCAGCAGCTCGGGCCATTGCTCGGCGGGCGGCAGGTTGTCGCGCGCGAAGCTGTCGACGTGCGCGGTGGGGCCGAGATCGAGCATCAGTCGCCCTCGAACACCGGCGTTCGCTTGGCGACGAACGCGCGATAGGCGCGCTCGAAGTCGCGGGTCTGCATGCAGATCGCCTGCGCCTGGGCCTCGGCCTCGATCGCCTGGTCGATCCCCATCGACCATTCCTGATTGAGCTGGGTCTTGGTGATGCCGTGCGCGAAGGTCGGCCCTTCGGCCAGCCGCGTCGCCAGCGCCACCGCCTGGGCTTCGAGCGTTTCGGGCTCGACCAGCCGGTTGTAGAAGCCCCAGCGCTCGCCTTCCTCGGCGCTCATCGTCCGGCCGGTGATCGGCTTGCCGCAATGGAGCATCGCCTTGACCAGGTCGCCGGTCATCCGGGTGAAGGCGAGCAACTGCTTCATCTCCATGCCGACGAGCGGGCCGATGATGTCGTGGACGTCGCCGCCCGAGCAAAAGTTGCCGCCGTTGGGCAGGATCACGACCGCGTCGACGTCGTCGGCGTAAGCCAGCGCGCGGAAGACGTCGCGCAGCTCGGCGTAGCTGTCGAAGGTCAGCGGGTTCTTGCGCTCGGGCCGGTCGAGTCGGATGCAGGCGACGCGGCCGCGCATCTCCCAGAGGAAGTGGGTGGGGCTGAGCCCCGCCATCTCGGTCACTGCCAATTGGGTCAAGGGTCGTCCTCCCATGGGCTGCGGAACGCGGCGAGGATCGCGGCGACGGTGCGCGCGTCGTCGCGCGTGACCCCGCCGAGCAGCTCCTCGATCCAGCGGGCGTTGGCCGCCGCCATCGCCGAAAACGCGGTGCGGCCGGCCTCGGTCAGCCGGACGATCGAGGCGCGCCGGTCGCCATCGCGGCCGGTGCGCGCAACCAGGCCGTCGGCGACCAGCCGCTCGACGATGCCGGTGACGTTGCCGTTCGAGACCAGCAGGAACCGCGACAGCTCGCTCATCATCATGCCCTCGGGCGCGCGCCACAGCGCCGCCATCACGTCGAAGCGCGGCAGCGTCGTGTCGAACTCGGACTTGAGCCGCTCGCGCAGCTCGCTCTCGATCTCGCGGGTGACCCGCAGCAGCCGGATCCACAGCCGCAGCCGTTCCTTGCCGTCGCCGCCGACGAGGCGGAGCGGCGCGCTCACCACGTCTCGCCGCCCGAGACCGAGATCGCCTGCCCGGTCACCGATTTGGCCGCGTCGCTGACCAGCCACAACGCCGCCGCGGCGATTTCGTGCGGCTCGACGAATCGACCTTGCGGATTGGCGAGCGCGGCGCGCGCCTCGCCTTCCGTACGCCCTGTCGCTGCGGTGATCGTCGCGATTGAACGTTCGAGCATTTCGGTCTCGGTGAAGCCCGGGCAGATCGCGTTGACGGTGACCCCGCTCGCCGCGGTTTCGACCGCCAACGCCCGCATCAGCCCAACCACGCCGTGCTTGGCGGCGACGTAGGGCGCGACGTAAGCATAGCCCTTGAGCCCCGCGGTCGAGGCGACGAACACGATCCGCCCCGATTTTCGCGCGACCATCCCGGCGAGCGCCGGACGCACGCTGAGGAACGCGCCGGTCAGGTTGAGCGCGAGCGCGGCGGTCCACTCGGCAAGCGAAACCCGCGTCGCCGGCGCGGAAGTCGCGGCGCCGGCGTTCGCGACGACGATGTCGACCGGCCCGCGCGCGGCTTCCGCCTCGGAGTAGAGCGCGGCGACCGACGCCTCGTCGGTGACGTCGGCGACCACGCCGTGAACCCGCTGGTGACCGACGGCTTCTAGGACCGCGCCGCGCCTCCCGCAGATCGTGACTTCGACGCCTGTATCGGCCAGCGCGACCGCGATCGCGCGGCCGACGCCGGTGCCGCCGCCCGTGACAAGCGCATGATGGCCGGCGACGGTCATGGCTTCGCCTCGACCGCCTCGGCGCGCTCGGCCAGGCGGTAGAGTTGATCGCGCCCGGCGAGGTACGGGTCGGGCCAGCGCACCCCGCGATCGCCGAGCGCGGCGGCGGCGTGGAGCGTCCAGTACGGATCGGCAAGGTGCGGCCGGGCGAGGCAGACCAGATCGGCGCGCCCCGCCATCAGGATCGAATTGACGTGGTCGGGCTCGTAGATGTTGCCCACCGCCATCGTCGCGATCCCGACCTCGTTGCGGATGCGGTCGGAGAACGGCGTCTGGAACATCCGCCCGTAAACCGGGCGAGCTAGGAGCGAGGTCTGCCCGGCCGAGACATCGACGATGTCGACGCCCGCAGCCTTGAGCATCCGCGCGATCCGCACCGCCTCTTGCGGAGTCACCCCGTCGTCGCCGACCCAGTCGCTGGCCGAGATGCGGACCGAAATCGGCCGGTCTTCGGGCCATGCCGCGCGCACCGCGGCGTAGACCTCGAGCGGATAGCGCATCCGGTTTTCCAGACTGCCGCCGTAGTCGTCGTCGCGGCGGTTGGTCAGCGGGGTGATGAAGCTCGACAGCAGATAGCCGTGCGCCATGTGCAGCTCGAGCATGTCGAAACCGGCGCGCGCGGCCATTCCCGTGGCCGTGACGAACTCGTGGCGCACCCGGTCCATGTCGGCGCGATCCATTTCGCGCGGCGTCTGGTTGGCGTCCGACCACGCCACCGCCGAGGCCGCGACCAGCGGCCAGTTGCCACGCGCGAGCGGCGCGTCCATCTCCTCCCAGCCGAGCTGGGTCGAGCCCTTGGCCCCGGCGTGGCCGAGCTGGATGCACAGCTTCGCGTCGGTCTCGGCGTGGACGAAATCGACCAGCCGCTTCCACGCCGCCTCGTGCTCGGGCGCGTAGAGCCCGGTGCAGCCCGGACTGATCCGCGCATCGGCG
>JAIVIY010000146.1 GCA_020200285.1 Novosphingobium sp.
CCCGAGGGCTTGCGCTATTGCATCAACAGCGCAGCGCTCGATTTCGAGGAAAAGCCGGGCGGCTGAGGCGGCTATTAACCCCGCGTTCCAAATCGCCTATGCACACGCGCTGACGGCGCGCACCGCTTGCGCCGGGAGGAAACCGAACCACACGCATGCCCCGTAGGGACAACTTGCGCCGCGGGTCGCGCCGCGCCAACGCTCCGCCTCCTCCCAAACGGCGCAAGCCGCAAGCGACCGGCTGGCGGCTGTGGGCGCGCCGCGCGGCCGTATGGGGCGGCGTGTTCGCGCTGTTCGGGGCGCTGGTCGTCGGCATCTCGGTCGCGGTCGCCTATCGCTCGCTGCCGACCTACGCCGCGCTCAAGAGCAGCCAGGTCGGGCAGACGATCGTCGTGCGCGCCGCCGACGGGACCGAGATCGTCACGCTCGGACCGAGCTACGGCCACTGGATTCCCTATGCGGAAATCCCGCCAGTGATGAAGGATGCGATGGTCTCGATCGAAGACCGTCGCTTCCGCTCGCACTTCGGGGTCGATCCGATCGGGATCGCGCGCGCGATCTACGTCTCGCTGCGCGATTCGGAAGGCCCGCGGGCGACCTCGACGATCACCCAGCAGCTCGCGCGCAACATCTTCCTCAACAACTCGCGCACGATCGGGCGCAAACTGCGCGAGGCGGTGCTGGCGATGGCGCTCGAGGCCAAGTTCTCGAAGGACCAGATCCTCGAGCTCTACCTCAACAAGGTCTATTTCGGCGGCGGCGCCTATGGCATCGATTCGGCGAGCCGCAAGTTCTTCAGTCACCCCGCGACCGATCTCAGCCTCGAGGAGGCGGCGATCATCGCCGGGCTGGTCAAGGCGCCGTCGCGCTATTCGCCGACCGCCGACGCCCGCGCCGCGGTGCGGCGCGCCAACATCGTGCTCTCGGCGATGGCCGCCAACGGCAAGATCAGCCCCGGCGAGGCCGCCCAAGCCGACATCGACGCGGTCCGCCTGGCGCCCGAGGAAGGGCAGAACTCGGCGCGCTATTTCACCGACTGGGCGCTGCCCCAGCTCGACATCCTGATCCCCGACAACCTCGAGCCGATCGAGGTCTGGACCACGCTCGACCTGGGCATGCAGCGCGCGGCGACCGGCGCGATTTCGGCCCATACCCCGCGCGGCAGCCAGGGCGCGCTGGTCAGCCTCGACCGCGACGGCGCGGTGCTGGCGATGGTCGGCGGCACCGACTACGTCAATTCGAACTACAACCGCGCGACCCAGGCGGTGCGCCAGCCGGGGTCGGCGTGGAAATTGTTCGTGTTCCTCGCCGCGCTCGAGGCGGGCTACACCCCCAACGACCGGGTGGTCGACGAGCGGGTGACGATCGACGGGTGGACCCCGCGCAACTCCTCGGGCCGCTACTCGGGCGCGATCGACATGCGCACCGCCTTCGCCTATTCGATCAACACCGTCGCCGCACAGCTCGGCAACGAGGTCGGCTTCGGCTCGGTCGCCTCGATGGCCCGGCGCTTCGGCATCACCACGCCCGTCAACACCATGCCCTCGATGGTGCTCGGATCGTCCGAAGTGCGCGTAATCGACCTGACCCGCGCCTTCGCCGCGATCTCCGCGCGCGGCGCTGCGGTCGAGCCCTACGGGGTGAAGCGCGTGACCACGCTCGACGGCGAGGAAATCTACCGCCATCGCAGCGAGGCCGGCTCGTCGCTGGTTCCCGACTACGTCGCCGCCGGGATCACCGACCTGCTCCAGACCGCGGTCAGCACCGGCACCGGCCGGGCCGCCCAGATCGGCCGTCCGGTCGCGGGCAAGACCGGCACCACCAGCTCGAACAAGGACGGCTGGTTCCTGGGCTTCTCCAGCGGGATCACGACGGGCGTGTGGATGGGCCGCGACGATGCCCGCGCGGTCCCCGGCCTGCAGGGCGGCACCGCCCCCGCGCGCGCCTTCGCCGCGTACATGCGCTACGCGGTCGCCCGCCGTCCGGTCGAGAAGTTCGACACCGAGCTCAAGCTGCCCGAATGGCAGCTCGAGCCCGACGACGAGGCGTATTACGGCGATCCCGACGACTACTACTACGTCGACGACCAGGGCAACCTGATCGAGCCGGGCCGTCCGCTCGAGATCCCCGGCGATCCGATGATCCCGCGCGACACCGACGACGAGCCGCCCCCGCCCGGCGGCGGGCTGCCGCCGACCGCGCCGCCGCCGCAGGCCGCGGGCGACGACTTCCTCGACCAGGCGACCGGCCGCGGGGCGCCCGACCCCCAGCGGCCGCGCGGCGCGGTTCCCTCCGATCCCCGCTTGCGACCGCCGCCGGGATCGCGCCCCAGCCCGGGCCAGCCCATCCGCCCGACGGCGACGCCCGCGCCGCGGCCGTTCTGAGCGCGACGCGGCGCTTGTCAGCGGCCCGGCCATTTCCTAGCCATAAGCCATGCTGTTCAGGGGAAAGGATTTTCACGTGAGGCCACGTCATTTCGCAATCGCCGCGCTCCTCGCCGGCACGGCGCTTCCCGCCCTGTCCCAGGAGACGCCGCCCGAGCCGCTCGCGCCCAAGCCCGAAGCGCTCACCGCCGAGCAGATCCCGCCGCTGCCGCTGTCGCTCGCGGCGAACGCCCGCCCCTATCTCGAATCGCGCGGCGCGGGCTTCGCCGGGTGGGACCCCAAGACCCGCGCCATGCTGATCTCGACCCGCTTCGCCAACGTCTCGCAGCTCCACCGCGTCGAGATGCCGCTGGGGGCGCGGACCCAGATCAGCTTCGAGGCCGAGCCGGTCGGCGGCAGCTACGCGCCCGAGCAGGGCGACGTCCTGGTCGTCTCCAAGGACCAGGGCGGCGACGAGTACTTCCAGCTCTACACGTTGGCGAACGGCCGGCTGACGCTGCTGACCGACGGCAAGAGCCGCAACAATGCCGGCGCCTGGAGCCGCGACGGCGAGCTGCGCGGCTTCAGCTCGACCCGACGCAACGGCCAGGACACCGACCTCTACGTGATGAACCCGCGCGATCCGGCGTCGAGCCGGATGGTCGCGCAAGTCCAGGGCGGCGGCTGGGCGATCGCCGGGTTCATGCCCGACAAGGCCAGCGCGGTCGTCGCCAACTACATCTCGGTCCAGGATTCCGATCTCTACAAGCTCGATCTCGCCTCCGGCGCGATGACCCCGATCGGCGATCCCAAGGCGCAGATTTCCTATGGCGGCAGCGAGATCGGGCCCGACGGCACGCTGTGGGTCACCTCGGACCAGGGCTCGGACTTCCAGCGGCTCGGCACGCTCGACCCGGCGACCGGGCGGTTCACCCCCAGGACCACCGAGAAATGGGACGTCGACGGCTTCGACCTCAGCGACGACGGCCGGACGATCGTCTACGTCGTCAACGAGGCCGGATCGCACCGGATGCGGATCATGGACGTGCGCACCGGCGCGGTGCGCGGCGTCGACGCGCTCCCCGCCGGGGTGATCGGCGGGCTGGAGATCGCGCCGTGGGGCGAGATCGGCTTCTCGCTGAGCTCGGCCAGGAGCGCGAGCGACGTGTGGTCGCTCGATCCGGCGAGCATGAAGCTGACCCGCTGGACCCAGAGCGAGACCGGCGGGCTCGATCTCGCGGTCAACATCGAGCCCGAGATCGTCACCGTGAAGAGCTTCGACAAGCTGCCCGTCACGGGGCTGCTCTACCTGCCCGATCCCGCGAAGTTCCCCGGCAAGCGGCCGCTGATCTTCGACGTCCACGGCGGGCCCGAAGGCCAGACGATGGCCAGCTTCCGCGGGCGCAACAACTACTACCTCAACGAGCTCGGCATCGGGCTGTTCTACCCCAACGTCCGCGGCTCGACCGGTTTCGGCAAGAAGTTCGTCAGCCTCGACAACGGGCCGTTCCAGCGCGAGAACTCGGTTCGCGATATGGCCGCGCTGCTCGACGCGGTCCGCGCCAACCCGCGGGTCGACGCCGACAAGGTCGGGCTGACCGGCGGCAGCTACGGCGGCTACATGTGCTACGCCGCGGCGGTGCAATTGAAGGACAAGCTGCGCGCCACCCAGTGCACGGTGGCGATCAGCAACTTCGTCAGCTTCCTCGAGAACACCAACCCCTATCGACGCGACCTGCGCCGGGTCGAGTACGGCGACGAGCGCGACCCCAAGCAGCGCGCCAAGCTGATGGCGATCTCGCCGCTGACCCGGGTCGGGGAGATCGCCAAGCCGATTTTCGTGATCACCGGCGCCAACGACCCGCGGGTGCCGAAGTCCGAGGCCGATCAGATGGTCGCGGCGATTCGGCGCAACGGCGGCGAGGCCTGGCACCTGGTCGCGGCCAACGAGGGCCACGGGTTCGCCAAGAAGGAGAACGCCGACTACATGTTCCTCGCCCAGCTGGCGTTCTGGCGGAAGTACCTTCTGAGCGAGTAAAAAATTCGGGCCGCCCGGCAACCGAATCCCCGTCATCCGCGTTCCCGGAGTCAAACCTTCAACAGGAGCAAGGACGATGGGCCTTCTGCAATGGGCGGTCGCGGGCGCGATCGGATACGGACTTTACCGCTACGCCAACAACCAGGACGAGAAGCTGCAGCACGCCGGCTTCGCGCCCGGCGAGACCGACGGCGAGAACTTCGTCAAGGTCCGCCACGCCGGGCCCGAAGGCATGCGCAGCGATCCGCCGAAGTGGGACAGGACCGACGAGGCCAGCGACGAAAGCTTCCCGGCGAGCGATCCCCCGGGGACGTATTAGGGCCACTACCTTCGTCATTGCGAGGAGCGCAGCGACGAAGCAATCCAGAGCCAAACCCACGTCGCCTGGATTGCTTCGCTGCGCTCGCAATGACGAGCCTATCCGTCCCGCGGCCGGAAGATCATCCGCATCCCGTCCTTGGGCTTGGGAATCGGCCACGGCGCCCATTGCGGCTCGTAGCCGGGCTCGAGCTCGAACGCGTAGCGGGTCAGCAGGTGAGCCATGAGCACTTTCACCTGCAGGTAGGCGAAGTGCAGCCCCAGGCACATGTGCGCGCCGCCGCCGAACGGGATCCACGCGTACTTGTGACGCCTAGCAGTCGCTTCGGGGGTGAAGCGCATGGGATCGAAGCGCTCGGGATCGGGCCAATGCTCGGGCATCTTGTGGGTGATCTGGGCGCTGATCCCGACCTGCGTCCCGGCCGGGATGCGGTACCCGCCGAACGTGAAGTCCTTGAGCGCGCGGCGCGGCGTGCTGGGGACCGGCGGGATCAACCGCAGCGCTTCCCTGAACGCCATCTCGGTCAGCTGCATCCGCGGCAGGTCGTCGTAGGCCAGCAGGAAATGCAGCAGCGAGCTGGCCCCGCTAGTGATCGTGTCGTGCGCCGCGAGCATCAGGAAGATCATGTGATCGACCACCTCGTCGACCGCGAGCAGCGAGCCGTCCTCGCGCGTGGCGTTGGCGAACTGGCTGAACATGTCCTGCCCGCCCCCGGTCTCGCGCCGCTTCAGGGTTTCGACGGTGAACAGCTCGACCAGGTAGTTGCGCGCCGCCACCCCGCGGCCCATCGCGGTCAGCGGCCACGGCTTGCGGATCACCCCGATCGAGCCGTTGACCAGGTCGACGAACGCGCGGTTGACCTTCTGCGCCTCGGCGCCCCACTCCATCCCGAGGAAGCTGTCGGCGGCGAGATCGAGCGTGAGCTGCTTGATCGCCGGGTAGAACGCCATCGGCGGTCCGCCCCATTGGGCGACGGCCTCGGCGATCCCGCGATTGAGCGCGTCGGCATAGTGCCGCATCGGCGCGGGCTTGAACGCGATCGACAGCGCGCGGCGATCGACCCGGTGGGCCTCGAAGTCCATCAGCATCAGCCCGCGCGGGAACAGCCGGTCGAGCGCCGGCCCCCAGCCCTGCTCGCTCGAGAACACCTTCTCGCGGTCGAACAGCACCAGCTCGTTGGCTTCGGGCCCGATCAGCGAGACCTGGCGCACCCCGAAGTTGTGCGAGCGGAACACCGGACCGTAGGTCGCGTGCATGCGGTTGCCGTGAAAGACCGGATCGGCGACCAGCCGCAAGGTCGTGCCGAACACGGGAATGCCGTCCTCGCCGGGGAGATGATCGAGCGCGCCCTTGGGCAGCTTGTTCGACCAGTGGCTGAAGCGCGGTGCTGGTTCGGCGAGCGTGGCCATCGGTGCCTCCGGGTTACTTACCGCGGTGTAAGCAGTTTGCGCGGTCAAATCCACCCGGCAAGTTCGCGGCGCACGAGCGTTTCGAGCATGGCGATGCCCCCCTC
>JAIVIY010000147.1 GCA_020200285.1 Novosphingobium sp.
GAGCAGGCCCAGCTCCTCGCCGGTGGTGGCGAGGAACAGCACGTCGCGGTCGAGCCGCTTGCCCCGGGCCAGCGCGCGTGCGGTCTCGGTCAGCACCGCCAGGCCGCTGGCGTTGTCGATCGCGCCGTTGCAGATCAGATCCTCGGCGGGTGGCTGGGCGCACGTCCCGAAGTGATCCCAGTGCGCGAGCAGCAGCACCGCGCCGGCCTTGGGATTGCGTCCGGGCAGCTTGCCGATCAGGTTGTGCGTGGCGATGCGGGTCTCGCGCGTGGTCGCCTCGAGCGTCGCGGTCAGCGGCAAGCTGCGCGGGTGCGGCAGGCCCGCGTCGGCGGCCCGGACCAGCGCGGGCCATTCGGCGCCGAACAACCGCGCCGCGTAGTCGGGGGTGACGAACGCCTCGAGATCGCCGCCGAGCGCTTCGCCGGCGAGCGCGTAGCCCGCGCGGGCGCGGCGCGCGGCGACCTCGTCGAGCGAGCGCTCGCCGTCGAGCACGGTCAGCACCGCGGCCGCTCCGGCCTCGATCAGGCGGTCGGCGCGGCTCGGGGCGAGCTCCGGATCGCCGCCCGGCGGCTGGCGATCGAGCACCACCGCGACTCGCCCGGCCAGCTCGGCGCGCGCCGGCGTGGCCGCGGCGTCGCGCCCAAGGAACAGCAGCGGCGCGTTCTCGACCAGCTGGCGCGGGCTGGAGGTCAGCACCAGCACTCCGTCGGCGGGCAGCGCCAGCGCCCGGCGGTTGCGCTGGAACGTGGCGAACGAGCGCGACGGCACCCGCTCGACCAGCTCGACCGGGGCGAACCAGGCGTTGCCGGGGTCGTTGGTGCCCGACACCAGCCCGATCCCGAACCATTCGCGCGCGAGGTAGCGCAGCGTCAGCGTTTCGCCGTGGGTACCCGGCTCGCGCCCGCCGTACTCGTCGCTGGCCAGCGTCGCGATATGCGCGCGCAACGCCGCCTCGAGCGCGCGGTCGCGCTTCGCCGCGCCCGCGGGCACGGCGGCGAGCGGTAGGGCCACGAGCATCAGGGCGACGAGCGGCGCGGCAAGGGCCCTGATCCGCAACATCGCACTCCCCGGCACTCGACTCGTCGTAACGACGCGCCACTTCATCGCACATGCGCCGCCGCGGCGAAAGCGCCGCGCGGATCGCGTGCGGTCGAAAAAGCTTTTGCGGAAAGGAAGTTCCGGCCGGTTATTCGGCGGTCCAGCCGCCGTCCATGCTGAGGTTGGCGCCGGTCACTTGCGCGGCCTCGTCGCGGCACAGGAACAGCGCCAGCGCCGCGACCTGCGCGGGCTGGACGAAAGCCTTGGTCGGCTGCTTGGCGAGCAGGACGTCGTTGACCACCTGCTCGCGGGTCAGGCCGCGCGCTTTCATCGTGTCGGGGATCTGGTTCTCGACCAAGGGGGTCCAGACGTAGCCGGGGCTGATGCAGTTGGCGGTGACGCCGCTGCCGGCAAGCTCGAGCGCGATCGACTTGGTGAAGCCGGCTACGCCGTGCTTCGCCGCGACGTAGGCCGACTTGAACGGGGAGGCGACCAGCGAGTGCGCGCTGGCGGTCGAGATGATCCGGCCCCAGCCCTTGGCCCGCATACGCGGCACCGCCAGCCGCGCCGCGTCGAACGCGGCGGTCAGGTTGAGCGCGATGATCGCGTCCCACTTGTCGACCGGGAATTCCTCGACCGCGGCGACGTGCTGCATCCCGGCGTTGTTGATCAGGATGTCGACCCTCCCGAAGGCGTCGGCGGCCCCCGCCATCAGCGCCTCGACGCCTTCCCGGCGCGTAAGGTCCGCATCAACGTGAATCGCGTGCGCGCCGCTGATCCTAGCGAGTTCGACCACCAGAGCATCGATAGCGTCGGCCTCGCCGAAGCCGTTGATCACCAGCCTCGCGCCCTCGGCGGCCAGCGCCCGGGCGTAAGCCAGCCCGATCCCCGAGGTCGAGCCGGTGACCAGCGCGCTTTTGCCCTTGAGGAACATTCGCCAACTCCGCAGTGTTGTAGCCTGAAACCGCCGCGGCCTTCGCGGGTCGCCGCCCGCTTGTCCAGCGGCAACCAAGGGGAAAGGCGCATGCGGCTCGACGATTTCGATCCCAACAGCATCAACGTCGGAGACCAGCGCGGCAGCGGCTTCTCGATGGGCGGCGCCGGCGGAAAGGTGGGCTGCGGTTCGATCGTCATCGCGCTGATCGCGGCGCTGGTCTTCGGAGTCGATCCGATGCAGATGCTGGGCGGCATGGGCGGGGTCGAGACCGGCCCGGTGGCGACCCAGGGCGGGACCACCGCGACCGAGAGCTGCAACGTCGACGCGGTCAGCCGCGAGAGCTGCAACGCGCTGTCCTCGCTCAACAAGACATGGGCGCCGCTGTTCGACTCCGCCGGCATCCCGTTCACCCCGCCCAAGCTGGTGTTCTATTCGCAGATGGGCCGATCGGGCTGCGGCGCGGCGCAAAGCGCGATGGGGCCGTTCTATTGCCCGAGCGACAGCGGGATTTACATCGACACCGACTTCTACCGCGAGATGGAGCAGCGGATGGGCGCGGGCGGCGATTTCGCGCGGGTCTATGTGATGGCGCACGAATACGGGCACCACGTCCAGACGCTGACCGGGATGGCCGACCAGATCCGCTCGGCGCAATCGCAGAACCCGTCGGCGGCGAACCGGCTGCAAGTGGCGATGGAGCTCCAGGCCGATTGCTACGCCGGGGTCTGGGCGGGCCGCAACCGCGACCGGATCGAGCCCGGCGACATCGAGGAAGGCCTGACCGCCGCGCACGCGATCGGCGACGACACCCTGACCGGCGGACGCGCGCCCGAGGCCGCGTGGACCCACGGCTCTTCGGCGCAGCGGATGGAATGGCTGCGGCGCGGCCTCCAGACCGCCGACGAGGACCAGTGCGACACGCTGGCCGAATTCCGTCGCTGAACCGGAACCGAAAGCCGCGCACGGAGTATTTTTGAGCGAGACGGCCCGCCGCATTGGTGCGACAGTCCGACTCAGAAAAGAAACGGGGATGCCATGCGGGTCGCAACGCTTGGACGTCGCGATGTCGCCGCTGTCGGACATCAACCTGCACAGGAAGGACGTCCCCACGGTGCTCGAAGCGGCGCTCGCCGATCCCTACGATCTGACCGGCCTCAAGACCTGCACCGGCTTCGCCACCGCGATCATGAGCCTCGACGCCGCGCTCGGCGACGACATCGACGTCGCCCGCGCCAAGACCGACGACGAGAAGATGGGCAACAGCGCGGGCGCGATCGCCAAGTCGGTGATCGGCAGCTTCATCCCGTTCCGCGGGATCATCCGCGAGCTGTCGGGCGCCAACGCGCAGCAGAAGGCGTGGGAGCGCGCGCTCTACGCCGGCTCGGTGCGCCGCGCGTTCCTCAAGGGCATCGGCGAATCGAAGGGCTGCGCCTATCCGGCGCGTTCGGCCACGCCCCAGGTGATGGCGATGCTCGACGCCCAGCGCGACGCGGCGCTGGCGGCGAAGAAGGCTCGGAAAGGCAAGCCCGCCGAGCGCACCGCGGGCGCCCCGGTCGAGGTCGCCTTCGAGTCGACCCCGGTGGTCCAGCCCGTCAACGCCACGCGCCGCTGAAGCGTCTGCTTCCAGCCCGGGGAAAGTTCGCCTAGTCAGGCGCCGATGCGCTTGTCGGACTGCCACAACATCGACGATTTCCGCGCGCTCGCCCGCCGGCGGCTGCCGTGGCCGGTGTTCGACTACATCGACGGCGCCGCCGACGACGAGCTGACCAAGGCGCGCAACACCGCCGCTTTCGCCGAGGTCGACCTGGTCCCCGACGTGCTCGCCGGGGTCGCCGAGATCGACACCAGTTGCACGATCATGGGGCGCCGTAGCTCACTTCCCCTGATGCTCTCGCCGACCGCGCTGCAGCGCGTGTTCCACTGGCAGGGCGAACGCGCGGTGGCGCGCGCGGCGGACAAGTTCGGGGTGTGGTTCGGCATCTCGAGCCTGGCGACGGTGAGCATCGAGGAGATCGCCGCGCTGACCAGCGGACCCAAGCTGTTCCAGCTCTACGTCCACAAGGACCAGGGTCTCAACACGAGCATGATCGAGCGGTGCAAGGCGGCGAAGTTCGATTGCATCGCGCTGACGGTCGATACGATCGTCTCGGGCAAGCGCGAGCGCTGCGCGCGCAGCGGCTTTACCTCGCCGCCGCGGTTCACGCCGGCCTCGGCGCTGAGCTACGCGCTCAAGCCGCGCTGGGCGCTCGACTACCTGCTGCGCGAGAAGTTCGCGCTGCCCAACCTCGACACCCACGTCCGCGAGGGCAGCGGCGAGGCGGTGTCGATCGCCGGCTATTTCGACACGATGCTCGACCAGGCGATGGACTGGAAGACCGCGGCCAAGATCCGCGAGGAGTGGGGCGGCGCCTTTGCCTTGAAAGGCGTGATGAGCGCCGCCGACGCGCGCCGCGCGGTCGAGATCGGCGCCGACGCGATCATGGTTTCCAACCACGGCGGCCGTCAGCTCGACGGCAGCCGCGCGCCGTTCGACGCGCTCGCGGAGATCGTCGACGCGGTCGGCGGCGAGATCGAGGTGATCTGCGACGGCGGCGTCCGCCGCGGCACCCACGTGCTCAAGGCGCTGGCCACCGGCGCGACCGCCGCTTCGGGCGGCCGCCTTTACCTCTACGCGCTCGCCGCCGCCGGCCAGCCGGGCGTCGAGCGCGCGCTGGCGATCCTCAAGGACGAGATCGAGCGCGGGATGAAGCTGATGGGCGTGACGAGCGTCGCCCGGTTGAACCGCGACCGCCTGCGGCGGCGCTGAAAGGAACCACACTATGCCCGACGGCGACCCCATCCCCCACGGCAACATCGCGCTGCTGATCGACGCCGACAACGCCCAGGCCGCCGCGCTCGACGACGTGCTGACGATCCTCGCCGAGCTTGGCTCGGTCAACATCCGCCGCGCTTACGGCAACTGGAACAAGGCCGGGCTCAAGGGCTGGGTGGTGTTGATCCAGCGTCACGCGATCGAGCCGCAGCAGCAGTTCGACATCACCAAGGGCAAGAACGCGACCGACATGAAGATGACGATCGACGCGATGGACCTGCTTTATTCGAACCGGGTCGACGGCTTCGGGATCATGTCGAGCGACAGCGACTTCATGCCGGTGGCGATGCGCATCCGCCAGAACGGCATTCCGGTCTACGGGTTCGGCAGCTCGCGCACGCCCGAGGGGTTTCGCCAGGCCTGCACCCGGTTCATCGACCTGCAGACGCTCAAGGAGAACCAGGACGTCCAGCCCGACACCGCGGCGGAAAGGCCCGGGCGTTCCAGGGCCGCCGCGAGCAAGCAGCCGGTCGACGAGGAGCTGGTCCGCCTGCTCGGCGAGGCGTGGAAGGCCTCGAAGCGCGACGAGCGCGGCTATGCCCCGATCGGCGAAGTCGGCCAGCGGTTCAACGCCCGCTCCTCGTTCGACGCGCGCAGCTACGGCTTCTCGCGCCTGTCCGAGCTGATCGCCTCGCTCCCGCAGTTCGACATCGAGACCCGCGAAGGCAACCGCCAGTTCGTCAGGCGGATGCGCTGACCTCCTCGCGCCGCCCCACCGCGCTCCAGTCGACGTTGCGGGTGGCGTACATCACCCCGGCCAGCGCCGCGAACAGCAGCACCGCGCCGATCAGCAGCGACCACGCCTCGAGGCTCAGCAGCACGAACAGCAGCGCGTAAAGCCCCACCAGCAGCGCGGCCATGAACCGGGCGCGCTTCCAGGTCTTGAGCACCGCGGCGCTGTAGGCGGTGAGCAGGCCGATGATCGCCGCGCTCGCCAGCACATAGGCCGCGGTGAAGCCGATGACTTCGGCGAACGCCAGCAGCAGCACGAAGAACAGCACGAGGCCCGCGCCGGTCAGCAGGTACTCGGCCGCCGCCACCCGCGCCCCGCCGACCACGTCGAACAGGAAGAAGGCGAGGAAGGTGAAGCCGATGAACAGGAAGCCGTACTTCACCGAGCGGTCGACCTTCGAATAGAGGTCGACCGGCTCGACCAGCCCGACCGTCAGCGCGCGTCCCGGCGCGCCGATCTCGGCCGGGGTCGCGTCGGTCCGATCCATCGCGACCATCGCCGCGCCGGCGCCGGTGTCGACTTGCGGGGGACCGAGGTCGACGCTCGCCACCGGCGGCTGCCCCAGTGCGAGCTTGTTGACCAAGTAGCGCGCGGTGAAGCCGTCGTCGGAAACCTGACGGCGATCGGGCAGGAACGAGCCGGTGAAGCTCGGGCTGGCCCAGGGCGAGGACACCTGCCAGGTCGTCGCGCCGCCGCGCGGAACCAGCGTCAGCGCGCCGCTGCCGCGCACGCCATAGGCGTAATCGACTCGCAGCTCGCCCTCGCCGCTCCACGGCAGGAAGGCGAAGAAGCCCTGACCGCCGCTCGCCGCCGGTCCGCGGCCCGGCTCGGTCGCCAGCACCCGGCCGTCGGCGCGGAGCGTGCCTCCGCCGGTCAGCCCGCGCGCGTCGGACACCCCCATGCGCAGCTCGGCGCGGTCCCACTGCAACTGCTCGGCGCTTACCCCGAAGCGGGCGAGATCGCCGGGCATCGCGAAGCGCGCCGCGCCTTCGACCCGGGCGGTGTAGAGCACGCTCTTGTAGATCGATTTCTGCCGCTCCTGCGGGTCGATCCGCGTGACCACGCGGTTGGCAAGCGGGGAGATGTAGAGCGTGCGCTCGACCTCGACCGAGCGGCTGACCGACTGTCCGCCGGCGACTTGCTCGGTCTGCGTCTCGACCGAGCGGTACGGCACCGCGACCACCGGCCCGGCGATCACCTGCTGTCCGCCCCACCCGGCGTTGATCGCGGCCTGCGCGGTCTGCGACTGGCTCTGCCGGTCGTAGACCAAGGCATAGACCAGCAGCAGCGGGATGGTCAGCACCGCGGCGACGATCGCCACGAACAGCAGCTTGATCCCCGGGCTGCGCTCGGGCGATGGAAACGAGATCTCGGGCACCGCGTTCAACTCCCCTGGCGTCGATGGCGCTCACCATGCCCGCGGCCGGGGGTGAGCGCCATGAGCAAAGCCTGAGGAATCGCTGAAAAGCCGACGCGCGCGGCTTACCGCGCTTCGCGCTCCAGCTTGGCGATGGTCTCGTCGAGCTGGCGCAGGATGTCGGCGCGGACTTCGGCCGACATCGTCTCGCTTGCGGCGATCCGGTCGCGCGCGCCGCGCACTTTGGCGAGCGCCTCGGCCTTGCCGTGGCCTTCCTTGCCGCAGAGGAGGATGCGGGTGCGGTCGACCGTCCGGGTGGAGGCGTCGCCGCTCTCGCGCGAGGCGTCGGCGTCGGCGAGCACCGGGCCCTCCTTGCACTTGGTGAGGGCGAACGCCAGCGCATGGCCATGCGGGCCCTTGCCGTCGAGATCGTGCATGATGATCTTGCGGACGACGCGCTTGTCGCCCGGTTCGCGGGGTTTGACGAGCTTGACCATGCCGTCGGTCATATCGAGCAGCGGCGCGATCTTGCCTTCCATCTCAGCCTCGTCGATCGGCTGGTCCGAGCGGATGACGATGGTCTTGCCGTCCTTCTCGATCTTGCGCTCGAACTTGGCCTCCTTGTCGTGATCGCCCGCGGCATCGGCGCGGTCGCGATGTTCGATGACGATGACCCGCTTCTCGACCTTGCGCGTGGCCGGGGGAGTCGGCGGCGCCGGCGCGACGGGCTCGACCGGCGCGACCGCTGCGGGGGCCGCCGGCCGCTCGGGCGCATCCTGCCCGGCGTAGACCACGGTCGCGGTCAGCGGCAACGCCAGCGCGGCGCTCGCCGTCAGCGCCCAGCGCCCGGCGCGGCGGCGGCGCACAGGAATGTCGGTCATGGTCAGGCTCCTCAAACGGTGGACGATCGATTTGTCGCCGAGCCCAGAACCCAACGAAATCGGACAGGCCATCGGCGCGGCCAGCGCGGTGCGCGATTGTAAGCGCTCGCCCGCGGCGAACCCGGCGATGACTTGGGCGTAGGCGGCGCGCCGCGCGGCGTCCGCGCCGGCGAGCGCGCGGGCGTCGCAGGCGGCTTCCTGGTCGCGGCGCATCGCGTTCCACGCCGCCCAGGCGAGCGGATTGAACCAGTGCAGCGCGAGCAGCGGCTGGGCGCGCCGATCGACCTCGACCGCGCCGGCGAGCAGGCGCGCGCGCATGGCCCGGTAGTCGCGCCAGCGGACGAACAGGAACAGCGCCGCCCCGCCGAGCCAGGCGGCGGTCAGCAGCAGCTCCCACGGCAGCAGGAAAGCGCTTTGAGCGGGAATGGTCACCGTGGTAACCATCGTGTCCGCACCCGCCGCAGCCGGGACTGGATCGCTCGCGACGGGTGCGAACTCCTCTGAACGTAACGCCCACGGCAGGACTATCGGCGGCAGCGCCAGGCGGGCCAGCGGCAGCAACCACAGCGCGTAGGCCAGGCCGGGCCCGAACCACCGCGCCACCGGCCGGCGCAGCACCAGCACAGCTGCGATCAGCGCGCCGGTCCAGATCAGCGTGTCGAAAGCGAACGTGACGATGGGGGCGATCATCGGCCCTCTCCCTTGCGCTTGAGCTCGTCGAGCAACACCTCGATGTCGGCGATGTCGGCGTCGCTCAGCGCCTCTTCCTGGGCGAGGTGCGCGAACAGCGGCGCGGCGCGGCCGCCGAACAGCCGATCGACCAGCCGCCGCGATTCGCCGCCGAGGTAATCGGCACGGGCGATCGCCGGCGAATAGAGGAAGCGCTTGCCGTCGGGCTCGGTGGTCACCGCGTCCTTGCCCACGAGCCGCGAGAGCAGC
>JAIVIY010000084.1 GCA_020200285.1 Novosphingobium sp.
GCAGTATCTCGGGGGCGAAATCGAGCGTCGTAAGCTGGGCGGCCAGATCGCCATGGAGCGCGCCGATGTAGGCCGGATCGTCGTAGTAGGGCGGCAGCGTGCGCACCGCGGGCGTCCAGCGCATTGCCCCGAGCGCATCGCCGAGCGCGTCGAGCGCGCTGGCCGTGGTCGCGCCCGAGTATTGCGGATAGAGCGGCGCGACGAGGATGCGCTCGCACCCGGCGGCGTGGAGTGCGGCGAACTCGGTGGCGAACGCGGGCTTGCCGTAGCGCATCGCGTGGCGGACCAAGGCCGCGTCGCCCAGCCGCCGCTGCAGCGCCGCGGCTTGCGCGGCGGTGATCGCGGCAAGCGGCGAGCCGTCCTCGCGCCAGACCTCGGCATAGGCCCGCGCCGACTTCCTGGGGCGCGTGGTCAGCACCAGCCCGCGCAGGATCGGCTGCCAGAGCAGTGGCGGGATCTCGACCACGCGGCGGTCGGAGAGGAACTCGGCGAGATAGCGCCGCACCGAGCGCGCCTCGGGCGCGTCGGGCGTGCCTAGATTGACCAGCAGCACGCCGACCCGCGGCGCGGGCACGTGAGGGTGATCCGGCGGCCCGGTCACACGTCCTCGCTCAACAGCGGCAGCCGGCGGAAGCGCACGCCGGTCGCCGAGAACAATGCGTTGGCGACCGCCGGCGCCACCGCCACCACCCCGAGCTCGCCGGGATCGAACGGCGGCGCCGCGCTGTCGATGAATTCGACCGCGATCTCCGGGCTGTCGGCCAGGTACGGCAAGCCGAGCGCGGCGAGGCGGGTGGTCGCGGGCACGCCGCGCTGGTAGTGCCCGGCCGCGCCCATCGCCAGCCCGAGGCCGAAGATCAGCCCGCCTTCGATCTGCTGGCGGGCGAGCTCGAGGTTGACGATCCGGCCGAGGTCGGCGACCGCGGCGATCCTGTCCACGCGCACCCCGCGCTCATCGCGCCGGGCGGTGGCGATCACCGCGATCCGTCCGCCACCGGCTTCGGGCGCGGCGATATCGTCCATGCGATGGCAGGCGAGGCCCTGGCCGCTCTGCTCGATCCCGCCGCCCCACTGCCCGAGCCGCGCCACCGCGGTCAGGCACGCCGCGAGCCGCACGTCGTTGGCGAGCATCTCGATGCGGTAGGACAGCGGCTCGCGCCGCGCCTGATGGGCGAGCTCGTCGACGAAGCTCTCGGTGAAGAACGCGGTGTAGCCGTGGGCGTTGCCGCGCAGCCGCCCGGTCGGCAGCGCGACGTCGACCGGCACGCGTTCGACCGCAAGGTGCGGGATCGCGTAAGGCGGCGTCGCCCCCTCGAGCGCCAGCGGATCGGCGGCGCCGGCGCTCGCGGCCAGCGCATCGAGCGGGGTCGCGTGATCGAACAGCCGCGCGGCGAAAGCGCGATTGGTCGCCGGCACGGCAATCCGCGTACGCCAGGCCGCGATCCCGCCGCCGGCCACGGTACGGGCGGACAGCACCGCCGCGGCGGGGGTGCGGGGCCAGCCGCGCAAGGCTTCCTGCCGGCGTGAATAGATCAGCTGGACCGGGCGATCGACCGCGCGGGCGATGCTCGCCGCCTCGATTGCCGCCTCGTGCTCGAGCCGGCGGTCGAACGAGCCGCCCGCGGCGAGCGGGTAGAGCACGACATCGGCGGCCGGCAGGTCGAGCGCGCGCGCCACCGCGCGCCGCGCCTGCTCGGGCGCCTGGCTGGCGAGCCACAGCTCGAGCCGCCCGTCGGCGAAGCGCGCGGTCGCGGTCGAGGTCTCGACCGTGGCGTGGAGCGCCGGCGCGACCTCGTAGCGCGCGACCAGACTGGCCGGGCGGCCGATCACGCCGTCGGGGTCGCCGGTCTCGACCAGCCGCTCGGCCTCGCCCCGGCGAAGGGCGGCGTCGAGCGCCCGCTCGATCGCCTCGCTGTCCGCCGCGGCCTTCACCCGCCAGCGCGGCCGCATCGCCTGGAGCGCGCGGTCGGCCGCCCACCAGTCGCTGGCGACCGCGGCGAGCCAGCGCTTGGCGCGGACGACGCCGACCAGGCCGGCGATTCCCCGCGCCGCCGCCTCGTCGAACGCCTGCAAGGTGCTGTCGCCGACCGGCCCGTGCGCGATCGCCGCGTAGGCGAGGTTGGGCAGACGGACGTCGCCGGCGAAGCCGAAGCTGCCGTCGACCTTGGCCGGAGCGTCGAGCCGGGGAAAGGCGGTGCGCGCCGCCGCGGCGGCGGGCTCGCGCCGCTCGCGCGCGGGCTCGGGACGAAGCACCGGCGGATCGGGCGGGTCGAACGCGGCGGCCTCGATCGCGAGCTCGGCGAAGCTCAGGCGCTTCTTGCCGTGGACGATGAACCCGTCGCGGGCCTCGCATTCCTCCCACTCCACCCCCCAGCGCTCGGCGGCGGCCTGGGCGAGCAGGCTGCGCACCGCCGCCGCGGCTTCGCGCGCGGGCTGCTCGTAAGCGGCCAGCGTGGTGCCGTCGGCGGTGACCATCAGCGCGCGGTTCTGCGCAAAACGCCGGGCGAGCACGCCGCCGGGGTCGTCCTGGAGGCCGGCCAGCCAGCCCCCGCGCGCCGGCGCCCACTTCGCCGCGATCACCGGATTGGCGTAAGCCGCGCTGATCGCCGCCGGCTCGACCGCGACCTGCCGCCAGTCGGCGCCCAATTCGACCGCGACGACCTGCGGGATCAGCGTGGTCACCCCCTGGCCCATCTCGCACTGCGGCACCGCGACCGAGACCACGCCGTCGCGCGCGATCTTGATCCAGGCGTTGTAGGCGGTCTCGCCCTGCGCGGGCTCGAGCGGCAAGGCATAGCGCCGGGGCAGCAGCGACCAGGCGACCAGCAGCCCGCCGCCCGCCGCCGCGCCGATCAGCAGCCCACGGCGAGTCAAGCGCATCGAGGTTGTCTCAGGCTTTGGCCGAGAGCCATTCGGCGACCCGCTGCGCCACCGCCGCGAACGGCTGCCCTTGCGTGCCGTCGCGCGCCGCGGGGGGCCGGCCCGCGTCGCTGTCCTGGCGGATCGTCAGGTCGAGCGGGATGCGGCCGAGGAACGGCAGGTTCATCGACCGGGCCGCGGCTTCGGCCCCGCCCTGGCCGAACGGCTCGCTCTCCTCGCCGCAGTGCGGGCAGAGGTAGCCGGCCATGTTCTCGACCAGCCCGACGATCGGCACGTCGCCCTGCTCGAACATCTGGATCGCGCGCGCCGCGTCCATCAACGCCAGATCCTGCGGGGTCGAGACGATCACCGCGCCGTCGGGCTTGTAGCGCTGCATCATCGTCAGCTGGACGTCGCCGGTGCCCGGCGGCATGTCGATCACCAGCGTGTCGGCGTCGCCCCATTCGGCGTCGATCAATTGGCCCATCGCATTGGCGGTCATCGGCCCGCGCCAGGCGATCGCCTGCCCGGGCTCGACCAGGTGGCCCATCGACAGCAGCGGCACCCCGTAAGGGCTCGGCACGGGGACGAGCTTGCTCTCGTGCGCCTCGGGGCGCCGCCCCTCGTTGGCCATGAGCCGCGGCTGCGAGGGGCCGTAGATGTCGGCGTCGACCAGCCCGACCTTGCGCCCGAGCCGGTTCAACGCGATCGCGAGGTTGGCGGCGAGCGTCGATTTCCCGACCCCGCCCTTGCCCGAGGCGACCGCGATGGTCTGGCGCCGCGGCTTGTCCGCGGTCATCGCGACGCGCACCTCGCGCACTTCGTCGAGGGGTCGCAGCGCGTCGCGCACCGCGATCTCGAGGCGGTCGCGCTCGAGCCGGTCGAGGCCGTGGACCTCGAGCACCAGCGTCGCCACCCCGCCCGCGACCCGCGCCGACTGCAGCCGCGCCCCGGCCGGCTCGGCCAGCGCTTCCTTCACCCGTTCGGCCAGCCTCGCGTCGTCGTCGCCCGCCATGCCGCGCTCCTACAGAGGAAATTCGGGCGCGACACTGTTTTTTGGGCGCGCTTCGCCTATATCGCCGAGCATGAACCACACGGGCGGGTGGCGCGGCTTTCGCGCCAAGGCGATCGGATTGGCCATGGCCGGGCGCAAGAGCCCGTGGGGCGGCGGCGCGAACGCGCCCGAGGGAACCCCCGAACCGCAAGAGGAGCCGGCCGCCGAGCCGCCGCGCGGCGACGGACCCCGCAGTGATGGGCCGCGCAATCCGTGGCTGCCGCCCTCGGGCGATGGACCGGAGCCGCCGCGGCGCTCGGCGAGCATCGAGGACATCTTCCGGGCCAAGGCCGGCCAGCGCCGGAGCGGCGGAGGCGGCGGCTTTCCGCGCCTGCCCGAGCGCCCCGGCGGCAAGAGCTGGCTGCCGATCATCGCCGCCGCGGTGGTCGGGGCGTGGCTGGTCTTCTCGAGCGTGCACCAGCTCGGGCCCAAGGAGCGGGGCATCGTCACCACGCTCGGCAAATACAGCCGGACGATCGTTCCGGGCTTGTCGATGACGTGGCCGTGGCCGCTCCAGAACGTCAGAAGCTGATGCTGACCGGCGATCAGAATCTGATCGACCTGTCGTACCTGGTGCGCTGGAACATCAAGGACCTCAAGCTCTACACCTTCCAGCTCGCCGAGCCCGACGAGACGGTCAAGGAAGTCGCCGAAGCGGCGATGCGCGCCTCGGTCGCCGAGGTCTCGCTGATCGACGCGATGGGCGGCCAGCGCGCCCAGATCGAGCAGAACGTGCGCGAGCGGATGCAGGCGATCCTCGACGCCTACCGTTCGGGCATCCTGATCCAGGGCGTCGAGATCAAGAAGGCCGATCCCCCGGCGCAAGTGCTCGACGCGTTCAAGGAAGTTACCGCGGCGCAGCAGGACGCCCAGAGCGCGGTGAACCGCGCCGAGGCCTGGGCGCAGCAGCTGACCGCGCGCGCCCAGGGCGAGGCGGCCGAGTTCGACAAGGTCTATGGCGAGTACAAGCTGGCGCCCGAAGTCACCCGCCGGCGGATGTACTACGAGACGATGGAGCGCGTGCTGAGCAAGACCGACAAGACCATCGTCGAACCCCAGAACGGGGTCCAGACCTACCTCCCGCTGCCCGAGCTCAGGCGCCGGGCGCAAGCCGCGGAGCCCAAGCCGTGAAAGACATCTTCCGTGAGAATCGCGCGGCGCTGATCGCGCTCGCCGTGCTGCTGATCGGGGTGATGAGCAGCGTGATGATCGTGCCCGAGACGACGCAGGCGGTGGTGGTCCGCACCGGCGAGCCGGTGCGGGTGATCAACCGCTTTCGCCCCAACGCCGATTTCGGCCAGACCGGCGCCGGGCTGGTGATGCGGATCCCGATCCTCGAGCAAGTGGTGTGGATCGACAAGCGGGTGATGGACGTCGACATGCAGCGCCAGCAGGTGCTCTCGACCGACCAGCTGCGGCTCGAGGTCGACGCTTACGCGCGGTTCCGGATCATCGACCCGATCACCATGGTCGAGACCGCGGGCACGACCGAGCGGGTCGCCGAGCAGCTCCAGCCGATCCTCACCTCGGTGCTGCGCCAGGAGCTCGGCAAGCGCAGCTTCCAGTCGCTGCTCACCGCCGAGCGCGGCCAGGCGATGAAGAACATCAAAGACGGGCTCGACCGTCAGGCGCGCGAATACGGCGCGCAAGTGATCGACGTCAGGATCAAGCGCGCCGACCTGCCCGACGGGACCCCGCTGGAATCCGCGTTCGCGCGGATGCAGAGCGCGCGCAACCAAGAAGCGATCACGATCCGCGCCCAGGGCGAGAAGAACGCCCAGATCATCCGCGCCCAGGCCCAGGCCGACGCCTCGCGCACCTATGCCGACAGCTTCGGCAAGGACCCCGAGTTCTACGACTTCTACCGGGCGATGCAGAGCTACGACGCGACCTTCGCCGCGCCCGATGGATCGACCCAGATCATCCTTTCGCCCGACAACCAATACCTGCGCCAGTTCCGCGGAGGGTGAGCCGGCCGGAACCCGCACCATTCAAACCGGGTTAAGGCGATACGGAGTGAATCCGCGAGCGGGACGATCCCGCCGGAGCAGGTCAGGGCCCGGCGACGAACCAGAGGACAACGACACGTGAAATACGCTTACGGTGTGACTTCGGCTCTTCTCCTTGGCGGCGCGGCGGCGGCGCTGGTCACCGGCAACCCCGCGGGCGCGCAAGTCGCGCAGAACGACGCGCGCGAGATGGCGCAAGTGGTCCCCCGCGCGGGCGCCCCGGCGAGCTTTGCCGAGCTGACCGCGCAGCTCCAGCCCGCGGTGGTCAACATCTCGTCGCGCCAGCGCATCCGCGTCCAAACCCAAAACCCGTTCGCCGGGACCCCGTTCGAAGGGCTGTTCGGCAATCCCGGCGGCCAGGGCGGCGGCGGCACGCGCGAGGCGCAGTCGCTGGGTTCGGGGTTCATCATCTCGCCCGACGGCTACGTCGTCACCAACAACCACGTGATCACCGCCGACGGCCAGGGCGAGGTCGAGGCGATCACGGTGACCATGCCCGACGGCACCGAGTATCCGGCCAAGCTGATCGGGCGCGACGCCGCCTCCGACCTCGCGGTGCTCAAGGTCAGCGCGCCGCGGCAGCTGCCGTTCGTGAGGTTCGGCGATTCGAGCGCGACGCGCGTCGGCGACTGGGTGATCGCGATCGGCAACCCCTTCGGCCTCGGCGGCACGGTGACTTCGGGGATCGTTTCAGCGGTGCTCCGGCCGACCGGCGCGGGGGCTTACGATCGCTACATCCAGACCGACGCCAGCATCAACCGCGGCAACTCGGGCGGCCCGTTGTTCGACATGAAGGGCAACGTGATCGGCATCAACAACGCCATCTTCTCGCCAACCGGCGGCAGCGTGGGCATCGGCTTCGCGATCCCCGCCGAGATCGCCTCGCCGATCGTCGCCAAGCTGCGCGCGGGCGAAACGATCGAGCGCGGCTACCTGGGCGTGCAGATTCAGCCGCTTGGCGACGATCTCGCCGCCAGCCTCGGCTTGCCCAAGAACCGCGGCGAGTTCGTCCAGTCGGTCGAGCCCGGCCAGCCCGCGGCGCGCGCGGGTATCCACGCCGGCGACGTGGTGGTCAAGGTCGACGGCAAGGAGGTCACCCCCGACCAGACGCTGTCGTTCATCGTCGCCAACAAGGAGCCGGGATCGCGCATTCCGGTCGAGCTGATCCGCGAGGGCCGCCGGCAGACGCTGACCTTGACCGTGGGCAGGCGGCCGAGCGACGAAGAGCTCGCCGCGCGCAATTTCGGCAACGACGACGCGCCCGACGCCGAGCAGTTCCCCGCAACACCGAAACCACCACGCTCAACACGCTGATCGCCACGTTGCTCGACAGCGTCGACGGTTACTCCAGGTCCGCCCAGGACATCCGCGACAAGAGCCTCGGCGAGCGCTTCAACGCCCGCGCCCGCGAGCGCCAGGCGGCGGTCGCCAGCCTTCAGGCCTGCGTCGCCCGGTTCGGCGGCAACCCGGAGGACGACGGCACGCTCTCGGGCAGCGCGCATCGCGCGTTCATGAACCTCAAGGAAGCCGTCGTCGGCAACGACGACAAGGCGATCCTCAACGAGGTCGAGCGCGGCGAGGACTATCTCAAGGAGAAGTTCGAGGCAGCGCTGCAGATGGACGACCTCGCGCCCGAGGCGCGCCAGGCGATCCAGGGCGCGTGGGACTCGGTCAAGTCCGGCCACGACGAGATGGCCGCGCTCAAGCACCGCCGCGAGGGCGCCGAGGACTACGCCGAACGCCAGACCGACACGATCGAGGCGCGCGAGCAGGAGTACGCCTCGGAGAACGACCGCGAGCGCTACCGCCGCGACGACGAGCCGCTGGTCTGATCGATCGGCCGGTAACGAAGAGGGCCCCGGCGAAAGCCGGGGCCTTTTTGAATCATCTCCGGTCATGAGCAAGGCTTGTCATCCCCGCGACAGCGGGGACCCAGGGCCAAAGTGGCGCAGTTGAGACATCCCGCCCCTGGGTTCCCGCGTTCGCGGGAATGACAGGTGGTGCGGTAGGGAGCTTGGCCGCCCTACTCCGCCCCGTGGGGAAAGTCGTCCTCCTCGGCTTCCTCGCCGTAGAGCCCGGTTTCGTCGTCGTCGTTGCGCTCGCCGCGGAACGCGCTCATGTCGATCCGCCCGCTGGTCGCCATCTGGTTCATGTGATCGACCAGATCGGGGGTGCCGTTGCCGAGCCCGTCGCTG
This sequence comes from Novosphingobium sp., assembly GCA_020200285.1. GTDB lineage: Bacteria > Pseudomonadota > Alphaproteobacteria > Sphingomonadales > Sphingomonadaceae > Novosphingobium. The sequence goes on from JAIVIY010000084.1 coordinate 8,118, forward strand.
CCGACCTTCTCGCTCGCGCCATAGCCCTTGCGCGTCCCGCGCAGCGCCTCGTCGGCCAGCGTCTGGGCCTGGGCGCCCTCGTCGTCCTGCTCGGCGTTGTGCGCCTCGGGGGCGAGGTCGTCGTTCAAGCGCGGGTCGTCCATCGCAAGCTCCTTCGTCCACGCTACGCGCGGATAGGCGCTTGCGTTCCCTCGATTCAGCGCGTTGGCACGGGAACCTCTTGCGAATAGTCGTAGAATCCGCGCCCGCTCTTGCGCCCGAGCCAGCCGGCCTCGACGTACTTCATCAGCAGCGGCGCGGGCCGATACTTGCTGTCGCCAGTGGTGTTGTAGAGCACCCGGACGATGTCGAGGCAGGTGTCGAGCCCGACGAAGTCGGCGAGTTCGAGCGGCCCCATCGGATGGTTGAGCCCGATCCGGCAGCCCTTGTCGATGTCGGCGACGTTGGCGGTGCCCTGGCCGAGCACGAACACCGCCTCGTTGATCATCGGCAGGAGGATGCGGTTGACGACGAAGCCGGGCTCGTCCTGCGCCTCGACCACTTCCTTGCCGAGCTTCTCGGCGAACGTGCGGGTGCGCGCCACCGTGTCCGGGCTGGTGGCGAGCCCGGGGATGACCTCGATCAGCCCCATCACCGGCACCGGGTTGAAGAAGTGCAGCCCGATGAACCGCGCCGGATCGGGCGAGGACGAGGCCATCCGGGTTATCGGAATCGAGCTGGTGTTGGTGGCCATGATCGCCCCCTGGGCGAGAACCTTGCCCGCGGCCTCGAAGATCCGCCGCTTGATCTCTTCCTTCTCGGTCGCGGCCTCGATCACCAGCTCGGCTTCGGCCATCGGCTCGTAGTCGGCGACCGGGGTGATCCGGGCGAGCGCCGCCTCGGCTTCGGTGTTCGACAATTTCCCTTTGCCGACCAGTTTGCCCAGAGCCGTGTCGATGCCCGCCTTGGCGCGCTCGGCCACCGCCAGGTCGATGTCCGATAGCAGAACCTGCATCCCGTGCTGGGCGACGGTCTGGGCGATGCCCGAGCCCATCTGCCCCGCGCCGATCACCGCCACCGTCTGCATGTCTTGCCCCCCCATCCGCCGCGAAACGCGCTGCCTAGCGGGCGCGCTTCGCAACTGCAACATCAGCGGTTGGCGCCGGGAATCCATTGCACGTCGCCCTCACCCGCGGCGTTGATCGCGCGGGCGAGGACGAACAGGTAGTCGGACAGGCGATTGAGGTAGGCGAGCGCGGCGGGGTTGACCGGCTCGGCCGCGGCCAGCGCGGTCGCCGCGCGCTCGGCGCGGCGCGTTACCGCGCGGGCGAGATGGATTCGCGCCGCGGCCTCGCTTCCACCCGGCAGGATGAAGCTGGTCAACGGGCTGAGCGGCGCATTGGCGGCGTCGATCGCGCGCTCGAGCCAGGCGACTTGCGCGGGGACGATCCTTAGGACCATCCCCGAAGGCGCGAAGTCGCTTCCAGGCGTCGCAAGATCGGCGCCGAGGTCGAACAAGTCGTTCTGGATTCGGCGCAGATTGGCTTGCGCCTCGCCCTCGACCGCCAGCGCGGCGAAGCCGATCGCCGAATTCGCCTCGTCGACCTCGCCGATCGCGTGCATCCGCGCGTCGTGCTTGGCCCGGCGCGAGCCGTCGACCAGCCCGGTGGTGCCGTCGTCGCCGGTGCGGGTGTAGATCCTGTTGAGCTTGACCATGGAGTCCTGTGCGTTGATTCGGGTCCGGCAAAGCCGGTCCCTGCGCGCGGCGCCGGCCCGCTCCCCCGGCCCGGCCACCCGACAGTGTATCCTATGGGTGGCCGGGCCGGGGGAGCGGGCCGGCGCCGCAAGGGAAAGCCGGATGGCTTTCCCGCACCCAACAAAGACTCACCGATTGAACAGCAGCAGCAGCGCGACGACCACGATCGCCAGGCCCTGGAACATGATGCGGTTGAACATCATCTTGTTCTGCTTGAGCTGCATCGGCGTCGCCCCGGTCCCGGGCGTCTCGAGATCGGACTTGCTCGACTGGAGGAAGGCGATGATCCCGCGCACCAGGCTGACCACGGCCATCACCACGAAGACGATCAGGACGACGACGAGGACGGTGTTCATGGGCAGGCCTCTAGGCCCTCGCCGAGCGATACGCCAGCCGGAAACCGGCCCGCGCGCAGCGCTTCGGCGAGGTCCAGCCCGTCCTCGCCCCCCAGCCGCCGCTCGGCGAGACCCGGCGAGCCGCGCCGCTTGGCGAGCTTGCGGCCGCCCGCTTCGACCAGCAGCGGGTGGTGGCGCCAGCGCGGTACCGGCAGCCCGAGCAAGGCCTGGAGCAGGCGGTGGACGTGGCTCGCGGCGAACAGGTCGACCCCGCGGGTGACCAGCGTCACCCCGTCGGCGGCGTCGTCGAGCGTCGCCGCGAGGTGGTAGCTGGCCGGCGCGTCCTTGCGCATCAGCACGACGTCGCCGAACCGTTCCGGCGTGGCGCGCTGCAGCCCGACGCGCTCGTCGCGCCAGTCGAGCGGGCCGGTCAGCGCGATCGCCTTCGCCATGTCGAGCCGCCACGCGACGGGGCGACCGCCGGCCGGTTCCTTCCCGCGGCAGGTGCCGGGATAGATCGGCCCGTCGGGACCCGCCCCGGCGGCTCGCGCCGCGATCTCGGCGCGGGTGCAGCCGCACGGGTAGAGCAAGCCCAGCGCCTTCAGCCGCTCGGCCGCCGCGGCGTAGCTCGCCAGCCGCGCCGATTGCGGCGCGACCTCGCGCCATTCGAGCCCGAGCCAGGCGAGATCGGCACGAAACTCTTGCGTAAGCGCGGGCCGGCTGCGCTCGCCGTCGATGTCTTCGATCCGCACCAGGAACCGCCCGCCGCGCGCTTTCGCCAGGTCGTGCGCGACGATCGCCGAGTAGGCATGCCCCAGGTGAAGGCGCCCGTTGGGGCTCGGGGCGAAGCGGGTGACGGCCATTTTTCGCCTCTAGCCGTCGTGTTGCCGTAACGAAACACCCGCACGGCCTTGGCGCCGGCGCGACCGGCCAAGGGTTGACGCCGCGCCGCCGCGCGTGGTGAAAACGGGCAAAGCCGGCCGCCCGGCGGCCCACAGACGACGAAGGGAGGACTCGTCCGGGACCATGTTCCATCCCGAACTCATCGAACGCGCGACGCGGGCGCGCCATTCTCCCGACGCGGGGCGCAATCCGGCGAACTGCCCGGCGCTGGTGCTCAACGCCGACTATACCCCGCTGTCGTACTATCCGCTGAGCCTGTGGCCGTGGCAGACCGCGATCAAGGCAGTGTTCCTCGAGCGGGTCGACATCGTCGCCAGCTACGACCGCGAGGTCCATTCGCCCTCGCTCGACATGAAGATCCCCTCGGTGATCGCGCTGCGGCAATACGTCCGGCCGAGCGAGTTCCCCGCGTTCACCCGCTTCAACCTGTTCCTGCGCGACCGGTTCTGCTGCCAGTACTGCGGCTCGCCCCAGCACCTGACCTTCGACCACGTCGTCCCCCGCCGGCTCGGCGGCAAGACCACCTGGGAGAACGTCGCCACCGCCTGCGCCCCGTGCAACATGAAGAAGGGCGGGCGCACGCCCAGGCAGGCGCGCATGCAGCTCCAGCTCGCGCCGATCCGCCCGACCAACTGGCAGTTGCAGGAACGCGGCAAGGCGTTCCCGCCCAACTACCTCCACGAGACCTGGCGCGACTGGCTCTACTGGGACGTCGAGCTGGAGGCCTGAGTCGGCGCGAACATTGCCGATTTGCGACGAAGCACGGGAACGGGAACTCTTTCCGGCAATTGAAGCGGTAGCGGACGGGCCCCGAAGGCAACCGTCCTGCGGGGGCGGCATTCTCGGGGAGAGAGACCGTGACCCAAGACACCGTGCAGATCATCTTCGTCGCGCTGGCCGTGGTGGCGCTCGTCGCAATCGCCCTGCTGTGGATGCGCAAACGCCGCAGCGAAGGGCTCAAGTCGCGCTTTGGCGCGGAATACGACACGCTCGCCAAGCACACCGGCGACGAGAGCAAGGCCGAGGCGCTGCTCGCCGCGCGCGAGAAGCGCGTCGCCGCGTTCCAATTCACCCCGCTGACTACCGACGAGCGCAATCGTTTCGTTGGCTCGTGGCGCGAGGTCCAGGCGCAGTTCGTCGACGATCCCAAAGGCGCGGTGACACGGGCCGACGGACTGCTCGGCGAAGTGATGAAAGCGCGCGGCTATCCGGTCGCCGACTTCGAGCAGCGCGCCGCCGACTTGTCGGTCGATCACGCCGAAGTCGTCCAGCACTACCGCACCGCGCACGACATTGCCGAACGCCACGAGCGCGGCGAGGCGGGAACCGAGGACTTGCGTCAGGCGATGATCCACTTCCGCGCGCTGTTCGACGACCTGGTCAACGAGCCCGACCCGGCCGCCAATGGCGCTCCGGTCAAGGAAAAGGAGAAAATCCGTGAGTGACACCAGCGACCAGCAGGCGATCGAACGGCCTGCCTCGACGGCCGACGTCGCCGCCGAGCAGCGGCCTCCGGAGCAGCAGCAGCAGGGCACCGCCGAAGTCGCGCGCCAGCTCGAAGCGGGCGGTGGCGACGAGGGCGGGACGCTGCGCCAGGCCGACGAGGCGCCGCTGTTCCCGCCCGACGAGGCCGGTCAATTGCAGGACCGCTGGCAGGAGGTTCAGGCGAGCTTCGTCGACGAGCCGCGCCAGGCGGTGCAGCAAGCCGACGAGCTGGTCGCCGGGGCGATCAAGCGGCTCGCCCAGACTTTCGCCGACGAGCGCTCGCAGCTCGAGGGCCAGTGGGACCGCGGCGACGAAGTCTCGACCGAGGACCTTCGCGTCGCGCTGCAGAAGTACCGCTCGTTCTTCGGACGGCTGCTGAAGGTTTAGAGTCCTCGCCCCATTTGGGGAGAGGATTTCTACAACGCCGTCCGCACGCTCAGCAGCTCGGGGAAGAAGCCCTGCTTGAGCACGCGCTCGAGGTAAGGGACGCCCTCGGTGCCCCCGGTGCCGCGCTTGAAGCCGATGATCCGCTCGACCGTCTTCAAGTGCCCGAAGCGCCAGCGCTGGAAGTGGTACTCGAGGTCGACCAGCTTCTCGGCGAGCTCGTAGAGGTCCCAGTGCGCCTCGGGGTCGGCGTAGACCGCGGCCCACGCCGCTTCCACTTCGGGCGAGGCGCGGTGGGGCTGCGACAAGTCGCGCTCCAGCACCGCGGCGGGGATCGCGAAGCCGCGCCGCGCCAACAGCCGCAACACCTCGTCGTAAAGGCTCGGCCGCGCGAGCTCGTCACGCAGCGCCTGCGCAACCTCGGGCGTATCCTCATGGCTCCTGACGTGGCCCGCGTCGCGCCCGCCGAGGATGAACTCGACCATCCGGTACTGTGCCGACTGGAACCCGCTTGACGCGCCGAGATGCGGGCGCACCGCCGAATATTCCGACGGGGTCATCGTCGCCAGCACGTCCCAGCTCGAAATCAGCTGGCCTTGGGCGCGGGCGACGCGCGCCAGCATCTTGAACGCCGGACGCAGATCGTCAGCGGCGATCTCGGTCCGCGCCGCGTTGAGCTCGTGGAGGCACAGCTTGAGCCACAGCTCGCTCGCCTGGTGGATGACGATGAACAGCAGCTCGTCGTGCGCGCCCGAGAGCGGATGCTGCGCCGACAGCACCCGGTCGAGGTCGAGGTAGGAGGCGTAAGTGACTTTGGGCAAAGTGGGCATCAGGTCCCTTCGACGATGAACACGCGGTAGTCTGCGCCCTGGAAGCGGTGCTTGCGCGCTTCCCGGTATTCCGCTGAATCATACCACGCCTTGGCCGCCTCGAAGGTCGGGAATTCCACCACAACCGCGCCCATCAGCGGCGGGCCTTCGAGGCCTTCGACTTTGCCGTAGAACGACAGCGGCTTGAGCTCATGCCCGGCGAAGCTCGCCGGCACCGCCTTGGCGTAAGTGTCCATCGCACTGGTGTCGTGCTCGTGTTCCTTGATGAAGACGATGTAAGCGGCCATCGTTGTGTCTCCTCGGTGCTCTCGGAAGACGTTCCTACCCGCCTCTCGCCCGCTGCGCCATTCGCCGTTCGCGTCGGCGGCTCAATCCGGACTAGCGATCGGCCGGGGTTTCGAGCCGGGCCTCGAGCCCGTCCTCGCGCAGCTCCACCACGAACCGGCCGCCGTGGGCGCGGGCCATGCGCCGCATCAGCCGATGCCCGCTGCCTTCGCCGGACGCTGCCGGCGGCTTGGCTCCCGGGGCAAACTCTTCTCGCCAGACCAACGTCAAGCGCTCGTCCTCGCAAGAAGCCGAAACCGCGACCGGGCGCCCCTCCCTGAGCGCGCCGTGCTTGAGGCTGTTGGTCGCCAGCTCGCCCAGCACCAGCGCCAGCAGGCGCACCGCCTGCTCGCCGAGCGGCGCATCGGGCAGGTCCGCGGTCGCGACCAGCCCGCGCGCATCGAACGCGCCGATCACCCGCCGCGCGACCGTGCGCAGGCCGCCGCCGGCCGCAGGATCGATCAGGCCCGCCTGGACCAGCGACAGGCTCTGAAGCCGCTGGGCGAGCTCGATCGCGAAGCCTTCGTGCTCGCCGTCCTCGCGTCCGCTGGCGAGCGCGATCGCCCCGCTCACCGCGTAGGCGTTGCGCAAGCGGTGGCGCATCTCGTGCGCCATCGCCGCGTTGGCTTCGAGCGCCTGGTGCTGCTCGGTCACGTCGCGCGACAATGAGAGGATCGCGAACAGCTCGCCCGACGGATCGCGCACCGGGGTGACGCTGATGTCCCACCACTTCGGCGCACCCTTGGCGGTCGGGCAAAACGCTTCGAAGCGGCTGGCCGAGCCGGCCCGGGCGGCGGCGACCGCGGCGCGCACCGCGTCCTGCGATTCCTCAGGCCACAGCTGTTCCCACGGCTGGCCCGCGATCGCCGCGAAGTCGTCGATCTCCATCGTGCAGCGGCCGTTGCGGTTCATGAAGTCGAGCCGTCCGGCGGGATCGAGAATCTTCACGCAGTCGCTGTTCTGGTCGAGCATCGCCGCGAGCATCTCGCGCGAGAGGCCGCCGAAGCCGTCGACGAAGCTCCAACTGTCGTGCTCGAGCTGCATGGCCCCCGCCGTCCTGAACCGCGTTGTTCGCGGCTGGCCGCAAGCCGGCGCAACCATCCGCGCCTCGCTGCGTTCCGTCCGTGGACCACCTTACTCGCAATCGGACGGAACATGCCCTTAAAATTGATACCCCTGCCCTATCCCGACGACGCCCTCGCTCCGGCAATCTCGGCGGACACGCTCAGGACCCACCACGGCAAGCATCACAAGGCTTACGTGACCAAGACCAACGCCGCGGCGGAGAAGCTGGGGCTGGCGGGCGCGACGCTCGAGGAGATCATCGCCGCGGCCCAGCGCAAGGGCGACAAGGCCGCCTACGACAACGCCGCGCAAGCCTGGAACCACGGCTTCTATTGGCACTCGCTGAGCCCGCGCGGGGGCAAGCCCAAAGGCGCGCTGGCCGACGCGATCGCAAGCAATTTCGGGTCGCTCCAGGCCCTGACCGACGAGCTTCAGGCGCGCGGCGAGAAGCACTTCGCTTCGGGGTGGGTGTGGCTCACGGCGTCGGCGGGCAAGCTCTCGGTCGAGGAGACCCACGACGGCGACACGCTCGCGCTCGGCGGCAAGAAGCCGCTGTTGACGGTCGACTTGTGGGAGCACGCTTATTACCTCGACCACAAGAACGAGCGGCCGAAATACCTGAAGGCGGTGCTCGGCAAGCTGCTGAACTGGGAGTTCGCGGCGAAGAACCTCGCCGCCGCAGGGACCTGGAAGTACCCCGGTTGAACGACGCTCAGGCGGCTTGTACGGGAGTGGTGTCCCCTTCGTCCTCGCGTGCGTCGCCGCCGTCGAACAGCGCCTCGCCGAACAGGAAGCCGACCACGTTGGGCTTGCCCAGATGCTCGACCAGCGCGGTCAGCGTCAGCAGGATCGGCACCGACAGCAGCGCCCCGATCACCCCCCACACCCAGGTGAAATAGCTGATCGCAAGCAGGATCATCACCGGATTGAGCGTGAACCGCGCGCCGAGCAGCGAGGGCGTCACCACGTTCGCCTCGACCGCGTGCAGGCCGAGGAACAGCAGCGGCGGGATCAGCCCGACCAGCACGCTGTCGGCGGTGCCCAGCCCGACCAGGCCGAGCAGCGCGGTCATCGTCAGCGGGCCGAGATAGGGCAGGAAGTTGAGCACCATCGCCAGCCCGCCCCACATGATCGGCGCGGTCAGCCCCAGCGCCCAGGCGCCCAGCGCTACGATCACCCCGACCCCGAGGTTAATCTGGGCGACGGTGATGATGTACGAGGCGACGCGGTCCTGGACGTCGCGCATCACCCGCGCGGCGCGCAGCGAAGCGCCGAAGCTGTGGCGTTCGAGCAGCAGCCGCCGCTTCATCCGGATCCGCGCCTCGATCATGAAATAGGTCATCAGCAGCGTCAGCAGCGTCTCGAGCACCACCGAAGGCGTGGCGATCACCACTTGCTCGAGCACCGAGGGCCCGGCGACGACGACTTGCGCACCGGTGGTGGCGCCGGTGATCCGCGCGACCGCGCGGTTGATGTCGGACAGCCAGCTGAACTGGCCGCGCATTGCCGAGAACTGCTCGCCGATCCGCGCGATCAGCGCGGGCGCCTGATCGACCAGCTCGAACGCCGGCTGGATGATCGCCAGGATCACGAAGGTCACCCCGACGATCGCGGCGAGCAGCGAGACCGCCGAGGCGATGACGTTGGGCAGCCCGAGGCGGATCAGGCGGTCGGCGAGCGGGCTGAGCACGATCGTCAGGATGATCGCGGCGACCAGCGGCAGGAACACCACCGACCCGACAGAGAGCACGAACGGCAGCGCCAGGAACGCCGCCACGCCGAGCAGGAGCACCATCGTCGACATCAGCCGGGTCGGCGGGACGCCTTCGCGCGGCGGCGGCTCCAGTTCGCCGAGCTCGGTGGGATCGGAGGCCATCGCCGGCGAGTGTGGCTTCAACCGGCCGGCCGTTCAAGCGTCGTCAGCGCGGGACGGGGCCTTGCGGCGAGACCGGTCAACTGTGGGCTTGCTCGGTCGAGGAGGCGGATCCCTCGAGCTCCTCCATGATCGCATCGTGGGCGACCGCGTCGCCCAGCGCGCGGCGCGGGATCGCGCCTTGCTCGATCATAGCCGACAGCGTGGCGCGGGCGCGCCCGACCCGGCTCTTGATCGTGCCGACCGCGCACTGGCAAATCTCGGCCGCTTCCTCGTAGCTGAAGCCGCCGGCGCCGACCAGCAGCAGCGCCTCGCGCCGCTCAGGCGGCAGCGTCAGCAGCGCGCGGTGGAGATCGGAGAGGTGGAGCGGGCCCTCCTGCCCGGCGGGCGCGACGAGGATGCGCTCGGCAACGGTCTCGTCGTATTCGGCGCGAAACCGGTTGCGGCGCATGTCGGTGAGATAGGCGTTGCGCAGGATCACGAACGTCCACGCGCGCATGCTGGTGCCGGGCTCGAAGCGCTCCTGCGCCGCCCACGCCTTGAGCAGGGTTTCCTGGACCAGGTCGTCGGCGAGGTCGGGACGCCCGCACAGCCCGCGCGCGAACGCGCGCAAGTGCGGGATGACGCCGGTCAGCTCGCGTTTGAAACTGACGGCGTCGGCGGCGCTGCGCGGCTCAGTCATCCGCGCCGTCGAGCCGATCCAGCAACTGGTTGAAGGAATCGGGCAACGGCTCTTCGACGACCGAATCGTACAGCCGCCGCAGCCCCGAAGCCCATTCGGGCGAGGTCTGGCGGCTGCGCCGGGAACGCTCGTGCCCGATATTCTTCATCGACTTGTCTCTCGCCATCGTTAACCGATGCCCCTCCCCGGGCCCCCTCCCGGCAACCGGATCGCGGAGGATCGGCGGACGCCAGACGACACGCCGGCAGAGGCGTGACGACGAACGTCGCGCCCCTGCCGGCGGGGATGGAACGAAATCGCGGCTGTGCGGTTCCCCCTGATGTTGCTTTTCTGGTTCGAGGGGGCAGTTCCGCAGCCTTTGACGGGCTCGCGGTCCTGAAAGGGGGGTGGTGCAAGCCGGCGCACGGATGGAATCCCAGTCCAGCCTCCCGCCCTCGCGCCATTGGTTCGATCGCTTCCCCCGCGCCCTGCCGGTGGGAATCTTCCTGCTGATCACCGCGGTCACCCTGGTCAGCGTCACCGCGATCGAAAGCACCGAGACCAAGCGCCGCGCGGGCCAGCTGCGCCAGACTGCGCAGGTTCTCGCCTCCGCGCTGCAGCGGCGGGCCGACGCGCACGAGGCCTACTTGCGCTCGGGCGCGGCGGTCTTCGCGACCCAGCAGGCGGTCAGCGGCCCGCTGTTCCAGACCTACATCAGCCAGCTGCGCCTCGATTCCGACTATCGCGGCGCCGAAGGCATCGGCTGGGCGATGCGGGTCGACCGCAGCGAGCTGGCGACCGTCCAGCAGGGCATGCGGCGGTTCGGGCCGAGCACCTTCACCATCCGTCCGCTGCCGAGCGAGGAGCACGCCTATGCGGTGCCGGTGATGTACCTTCAGCCCGACACGGAGCGGAACCGCCGCGCGATCGGTTACAACATGTATTCGGAGCCGGCTCGCCGGGAGGCCATGAACGAAGCGGCGCGCTTCGCCCGGCCGACCGCCTCGGGCAAGCTGGTGCTGGTTCAGGAAGGGATCGACGGCAAGCGCGCGGGGTTCATCATCTACATGCCGGTGTTCGGGCTCGGCGACGACGGCGCACGGCAATTGAAGGGCTTCGTCTACAGCCCGTTCGTGGCGCGCGATTTCCTCGATTCCGCGCTGGAGCTCGAGAACGTCGGCGATGTCGCGGTGCGGCTGTACGATCGGGCCGTCGCGCCCGCCAATCTGATGGCCGAGATGCCGATCGAGGAGCCGTCCGGATCGGTTGCGAACGAGCCGGTAAGGGTCACCAACCATGCCTGGGTCCTGCAAGTCGAAGGTCCCAAGCCGTCGACGCTGTCGGCGATGTCGCTGCTCACGCTGCTGTTCGGCATGCTCGTCGCGAGCCTGCTGTTGGTGCTGGCGCGGATCCTCACCCGCCAGGCGGCGGAGGACCGCCAGGCGCTGGAATTCTTCGAGGAGCAGGCCTCGATCCGCAACTCGCTGACCCGCGAGCTCAACCATCGGGTCAAGAACACGCTGGCCAACGTGCTTTCGATCGTCTCGCTGACGCGCCGCCGGGCGAGCGACCTCGACAGCTTCGCCGGCAGCCTCGAAGGACGAATCCGCGCGCTCTCGGCGACGCACGACCTGCTCACCCAGTCCGAGTGGGGGACCACCCCGATCCGCGCGGTGGTCGCCGCCGAGCTCGCGCCCTACGTCCAGGACAGCGAGCGCGCGCTGGAGCTGTCGGGGCCCGCGGTCGAGCTCGCGCCCAACGACGCATTGTCGCTCGGCCTCGCGATCCACGAGCTCGCCACCAACGCCGCCAAGTACGGCGCGCTGAGCGTGCCGCAGGGCCGCGTCGCGGTCACCTGGCAACTGATCACGCAGGATCTCGCGCGGATCGAGTGGGCCGAGCGCAACGGCCCAGCGGTCCCCCAGGAAGAGCGCAAGCGCGGCTTCGGAACCGACCTGATCGAGAAGATCGTCGCGCACGAGCTGCGCAACCCGGTGGACTTGCGGTTCGAGCCCGAAGGCGTGCGCTGCGCGCTGATCCTGCCCGTGCGCCGCCCCGCGGAATTCGCGATGCGCGCGGGACGGAAATAGCGAGTTCTTGTCGGGTGCGCCTTCGACATCCGTCGAAGGCTTGCGGCGCCAGCCGAACGAGAAGGCCGGACGGCCTTCTCGACTAACCCAGCGGCCGGCTCGAGCCGAAGAACAGCGCCTGGCTGATCGCCGCGCGCACGGTCGATTCCTGGAACGGCTTGGTCACCAGATAGGTCGGCTCGGGCCGGTCGCCGGTCAGCAGGCGCTCGGGATAGGCGGTGATGAAGATCACCGGGACGCTCTCGATCTTGAGGATGTCGTCGACCGCGTCGAGGCCCGAGCTGCCGTCGGCGAGCTGGATGTCGGCTAGCACCAGCCCGGGCGTGGTCTCGGCGGCGATCTGCTGGGCCTGGCTGCGCGTCGCGGCCATCCCGCAGACTTCGTGGCCGAGCGAGCGAACGAGGTCTTCGAGCTGCATCGAGATCAGCGGCTCGTCCTCGATGATCAGCACCGAGGTCGAGGATTCGCGGTCGATCTCCTCGATCGCTTCCTGGACCAGCGCCTCGACCTCCGACGGCTCCTTGTCCATCACGAACGCGGCCTCGTCGATCGTGAAGTCCTCAAGCGTGGTCAGCAGCAGGGCCTGGCGGTTGAGCGGGGTGATGTGCGACAGCCGCGCCCGCGCCGCGGCCTCGTGGCCCTCGCCCCGCTCGGCGTCGCCGGTGTCGACGAAGCCGCTCGCCCAGATCTTGTTGAACACGTGATAGAGCTCGGCGCGGCCGCTGCCGATCATTTGCCGCAAGCCGTCGTCGGCGAGCGCGGCTTCGAGCGTCTCGCGCACGAACGCGTCGCCGGTGGCTTGCGAGCCGGTCAGAGCGCGTGCGTAACGGCGCAGATACGGAAGATTTGCGGCTACCTTGGCGCCAAGCGACATCAATGACCCTTCCCGATCCGACGTTCCGTTACCAACGCGAGCTGCGGGGAAACGTTCCGCCGCGTCCGCCGCCGAATTGGCCGCGGCGAAGGCGATGTCAAGGGGCGCTGCCGGTCACCGTCGCCGCCACCCAGCGGGCGAGCTCGTCGGCCGCGACCGGCTTGCGGAATCGCGCCGCGAACTCGAAGCCCGGCGGCACCATGTCGACATCGACGCCCGAGCACAGCGCGACCTTGCAGCCTTGGGCGTTCAGCCGGGCGGCGAGCGCCAGTGCGTTGCCGTCGGGGAGGTGCAGGTCGAGCAGGGCGGCCACCGGGCGGAGCCGACCCAGCCGCTCGTCCGCCGCGGCCAGGCTCCCGGCGACGATCGCCTCGAAGCCGTAATCGGCAAGCGCCGCCTCGACCGCCAGCGCGACCAGCACGCTGTCCTCGAGCACCAGCACCAGCCGTCGCGAATCGGCTTCGACCAAGACAGCAACCCCCTAGCGCAATCCGACAAGCGGCGCGGTAGCCGAGGCGCCGCGCGGTCACCCCAACATTTGACATAGCGGCGGCGGCGGGTCTTGTTGAGAGGGGTCGCGACGGGGGTCTGACGGGCGATGAACGGACGAGCCGAAGCGAGCCGGGTGCCCTGCGTGCTGTGCCCGCTCAAGTCCTGCCCCGGCTTGCGGCCGCTCGACGCCGCGCAGACCGAATACATGCAGCGCTTCAAGCAAGGCGAGCTGCGGGTCGACCGCGGCACGCCGGTGCTCGTCCAGGGCCAGCGCAGCGCGCACGTCTTCACCGTGCTGGAAGGCGTGTTGATCCGTTACATATTGCTCGAGGACGGACGCCGCCAGATCGTCAACTTCATGTTCCCGGGCGATCTCGTCGGTCTCCAGGCGGCGCTGCACGAGCCGCTGGCGCACGGGGTCGAAGCGCTGACCGCGGTGACGCTGTGCGTGTTCGAGCGCGAGAACTTCCCCGATCTGCTCCGGAACCACCCCGAGCTCGGCTACGACGTGATCTGGCTCGCCGCCAAGGAAGAGGCCGCGCTCGAGGAGCATCTGGTGGCGCTCGGCCAGCGCACCGCGCGCGAGCGCATCGCCTACCTCGCGGTGTTCCTGGTCCAGCGGGCGATCGAGACCGGCCTGGCCCGCGGCGACAGCGTGACACTGTCGGTGACCCAGAGCCAGATCGCCGACATGCTGGGGCTGTCGCTGGTCCATACCAACCGCACGCTCCAGGCGCTGCGCCAGGCCAACCTGATCAGCTGGAACCTCAGCGAAATCCAGATCGCCGACATGGCCGCGGCGCGCGAGTTCGCCCGCTTCGACGAGGCCCCGGAGGCCTCGCGACCCTATCTTTGAGAGCCCTGTTCAGGCGCTCCAAAAATTTTTTCTAAGGCCGTGGAACCAATCCTCTGGTCAGGAATTCTAGCACTGTCACCGCCGAGACCCCCCCTCCCGTCCAAGCGGCCGGTGATACGATCCCGAAGGCCTCCGCTCACGCGGAGGCCTTTTTTTTCGGACCGAGCCGATGCACGTGGTGATCGACGCGAAGCCGGCGGCTAGCTGGCCAGCGCTTCGCGCAGGCGGCCGAGCAGGCCGGGCTTGCGGCGGTGCTCGATCAGCACCGCGATCAACGCCTGGGGATCGTAGGGCTTGGCCAGCACCGCGCCGAGCTCGGCGACCCGCTCGGGAATGCGTTCGGGCGAGCCGGTCGAGAACACGATCGCCGGCGGACGCGGGCTGAGCTCGTGGACCAGCTCGGCCATCGCCCAGCCGTCGCCGCGGTCGGCGAGCTGCACGTCGAGCACGAGGATGTCGGGCTTGAGCCGTTCGAGCTCGGCCATCGCCGAGGCGACGGTGTTGCACACCACGACTTTCTCCGCCCCGCCGTCGCGCAGCGCGTCCTCGAGCGACATCGCCAGTAGCGCATCGTCCTCGACGATCAGCGCCCGGCCGAGCGAACGGGGCTTCCTGCGTCGGGTCGTCGCTCGTGCCACGCGGGTTCCTAGCGGGCGACGGGATGCCGCCTCACCACCCGAACGCGGCGGCGCGGTTTGCGTTTCCGAGCAGCGCCTGGTCGATGCGTCGGGCTGCGCGTATTCGCCGAGGCTGCGGCTTCCGCGCAACAAAGCCCTCGATCAAAGCGGTTTTTCGTAGATCACGTATTCGCGGTTCACCCGGCTCTCGATCGCATCGGCGATCGCGATCATCCCCTGGTTGTCCTCGAGCACCCAGCCGAGCTCGCCGCGGGTCGTCCCGTAGCGCGCGATCGCGTTGAGCCGGGCGTACTCGATCATCATGAAAGCCAGCTGGCTGGCCAGGCGCGAGGCCTGGAGCTTCTTGCGCACCCCCATCAACGGCACCCGCATCGTCCGGGCCTTGGGCCGGCGCAGCCAGAGCAGCAGCTTAATCCAGTTGAACGGCAGCAACCTGCCGTGCATCGGCGCAATGACTTCGTTGAGATCGGGCAGGGTCATCATGAACGCGACCGGCTCGCCGTCGTATTCGGCGATCATGTTGAGATCCTCGCGGACGACCGGTTTGAACTTCCTGCCGGCGTGGGCGATCTCGCGATCGGTGAAAGGCACGAACCCCCAGTTGTCCGACCAGGCGTCGTTGAGGATGTCGAGGATCAGCGCGGCTTCCTGGTCGAAGCGGCGCTTGTCGACCTCGCGGATGCGGATTCGCGCGTTCTTCGCGCCCGAGGCGATGATCCGCTGGATCAGCGGGGGGAACCCGCCGGTGATGTCGAGATCGTACGTGAGCAGCGACTTGGCGCGGGAATAGCCGAGGGCTTCGATATAGCCCTGATAGCGCTTGGGCTGGTGGCCCATCAGCACCGTCGGCGGGTGATCGTGGCCGCGCACCAGCTGCCCGGGCTCCTCCCAGATCGACATCGACAGCGGAGCGAGCACCCGGGTCATTTGCTGCGCGCGCAGCCAGTCCCCGGCGGCGCCGATCAGCGCCCGCGCAACTGCTTCGTCCACGGCTTCGAGCAGCCCCCAGTTGCCGGTGCCCGGCCCCATCCCCTGCTCGCGCGGCTGGGCGAGCGCGAGGCGATCGATGTGCGCGGAAATCCGCCCGACGACCTCGCCGCCGCGGCGGGCCAGCATGAGCTGGACGTCGGCGTGCTCGAAGAACGGGTTCTTGCCCGGCGTGATCAGCTCCAGCGCCTCGATCCTGAGCGGGGGCACCCAGTTGGGATCGGCCGCGTTGAGACGATAGGCGAGATCCACGAAGGCCTTGCGCCCGGCCTTATCAACGACCGGCTCGATGGTTATATCGCTGGTGGCCACGATCTTGCCTTCGTTCAGGTTTAGCGGGCCGCAGCCTATGCTATCGGCGGCGGACGAAGCCAAGCCCGCTCGCCGAACCCGAGGAGCCGACCGGAACCGCGCGTATGACCGCCCACGAAGCCATTCTGCCCGCCGCCGCCCTGCCCCGCACCGCGGGCGCAGCCGAGGCGCGCAGCCCGTCCGCCGCAATCGCCGACGACATGGCGATGCTGCGCGCGGCGGTCGAGCTGACCCGCGACATCTCCACAGCGCGCGCCGCGGTCTATTGGCCCGATATGCTGGCCTCGGCGCTGCTCGGCTACGCCGGGTTGGCCGGGGCGATCCTGCTCGACAACGCTTGGGCGGCGATCGCCGCGGGCGTGGTCGGCGCGCTCGCGCTCTACCGCGCGCTGCTGTTCATCCACGAGCTGACCCATATCCACAAGACCGCGCTGCCCGGCTTCCGCCTCGGCTGGAACCTGCTCGTCGGGATCCCGCTGCTGACCCCGTCGCTGATGTACGAGAACGTCCACACGCTGCACCACGCGCGCACCCGCTACGGCACCGCCGACGATCCCGAGTACCTGCCGCTGGGGCTGATGAAGCCGTGGTCGCTGCCGCTGTTCCTGCTCGTCGCGCTGCTGCTGCCGGTCGGGCTGCTGATCCGCTCGGCGCTGCTGGTGCCGCTGGGGGCGCTGATCCCGCGGCTGCGGCGGGTGGTATGGGAGCGCGCCTCGGCGCTGTCGATCAACCCCGCGTTCCGCCGCCGCCCGGCCGAAGGCGCGTTCGCGCGGCAAGTGTTGTGCCAGGAGCTCGGCGCCTCGCTCTGGGCGCTGTTCCTGATCGCGACCGCGGTGCTCTACGACTGGCGGCCGCTGGCGATCGGGATGGCGGTGGTCTCGCTGACCGCGGTGCTCAACCAGCTGCGCACGCTCGTCGCCCATCTGTGGGTCAACGAGGGCGAGCCGATGACGGTGACCGCTCAGTTCCTCGATTCGGTCAACGTCCCCCCGCCTGGCCCGATCGCCGAGCTGTGGGCGCCGGTCGGCCTGCGCTATCACGCGCTGCACCACCTGCTGCCGTCGATGCCCTATCACGCGCTGCCCGAGGCGCACCGCCGCCTGAGCGCGAGCCTGGGGCTGGAATCGACTTACCAGCAGGCCAACCACCCGGGACTGGCCGCGCTGGTCGGGCGGCTCGCGCGGAGCACGATGCTGCCGCGCTGAGCGCCTTGGCCGTCAGGGATCGATGTCGGCCTTCACCCGCGTGTCTTCGTCGCCGACATCGACCTCGACTCCGTCGCGGTCGATCGTGACGCGATCGCCGTCGGCGTTGGTGGTCACGGTCGCGCCGGGAACGGGCACCGCGACGGTCGAGGTTCCGCCCGGAACCACCGCGGTCTCGGTCGTGGTCGGACCCGGAACCACAGCGGTCGTATCCGCATCGTCGGCGGCATCGTCTTCAATCGTCGTCTGCTCGCAGGCGGCGAGCACCAGCGAGGCGGCGACCGGCAGGGCTGTGTGAATCCATTTCATCGGGTTTCTCCCACGTTGCTGGGTGGAGACGCATGGAGTTCCCGCAAGTTCCCGTCACTATTCCTCGGTGCGGATCAGCACGGTCTCGCCGATCAGCGCGAACAGCACGAACGGCGCCCAGGCGGCGAGCAGCGGCGGATAACCGCCGAAGTTGCCCATCGCCAGCGCGGCGTTGTCGACCACGAAGAACGCGAAGCCCAGGGCCATCCCGATCACCGCGCGGATCAGCACATGGCCCGAGCGCGCCAGCCCGAACGCGGCGACCGCGCCGAGCAGCGGCATCAGCAGCGCCGACAGCGGCCCCGAAATCTTGTGCCACCACGCGCTCTCGAGCTCGGCGGTGCGCCGCCCGGCGTCCTTCATCGCGGCGATCGAGCGGCGCAAGGTGAACAGGTCCTCGGCGTCGGGATCGACCTTGCTGATCGCGATCTGCGGCAAGGTGACCCGAGTGGCGACCACCGTCGCCGCCGGCATCGGCTCGACTTCGGCGCGCTGGACCGCGAACCCGCGCGGGCGCTCGAGCCGCCAGCCGGGATCGGCGTATGTCGCGGCGGGCGCGCTGACGATGTCGACGACGCGGCGGCTGGGGTCGCGGCGGTACCAGGTGACCCCGGTCATCCGGGTGTCCTTGCCCGCGCCGGTGATCGCCTGGGCATAGAGCACGTTGTCGCCGTCGGCGAGCCAGACGTTGGACTTGGCGGCGGATTCGGGCGGTACCGTGCCGTACTTGACCGCCTGCCACGCCTTGAGCGTCGCCGCCGAGCGGGTCACCACGCGCTCGTTGAAGGTGAAGCTGACCAACGCGATCGCCGCCGCGGTCAGGACCAGCGGGGCGAGGATCTGATGCGCCGACAGCCCGGCGGCCTTGAGCGAAACGACCTCGCTGTTCTGGTTGAGCTGGACCAGCGTGAGGATCGTCGCCAGCAGCACCGAATAGGGCAGGAAGGTTTCGACCAGCTGCGGCACCCGCAAGGTGACATAGCGCCACAATTGCGCCTCGCCGTTGCCTGCGACCTC
>JAIVIY010000148.1 GCA_020200285.1 Novosphingobium sp.
TGCCGAAGCCGCCCTGGCCGGCGAACCAGAAGAAGTCCTCGCGCTCGGGCGCGAAGCCGTAGACCGGCAGCCGGTCGGGGGCGAAGCTGCGCAAGCCCGCCCAGCGCCGCTCGACCGCCTCGATCCGCCAGTCGACCACAGCCTCGAAGCGGTCGATCGCCTCGGCCACCGCCAGCTCCTCGGGCGCGGCGTCGCAGGGGTCGCTCGGCGTCTCGTCGTGCGGGCTGAGCCACAGCCGGCCGCTCTCGGGCTTGAAGTAGAAGCTGCCACGGATGTCGAGCGTCAGCGGCAGCGTTGCCGGCGGAGCGGGGGCGGTGCGCAGCTGGGCGACGGTCCGCAGGTGGGGCGTGATCCCCAGCGGACGCACGCCGGCAAGGCTTGCGACCGAATCCGCCCAGGCCCCCGCGGCGTCGACCAGCACCCCGGCGGCGAACTCCTCGCCGCGCTCGGTCGCCAGCCGCCAGCGCCCGCCTTCGCGCTCGGCGGCGGCCAGCCGCGCGCGCGTCGCGAGCGTGACGCCGGCGCGCCTGGCCAGCCCAAGGTAGTGCTGGTGCAGCCCGGCGACGTCGACGTCGGCGCTGGCCGGCTCGCTGACCGCGCCGGTCCACGCGGGCTTCAGGCCCGGGATCAGCGCGGCGACCTCGGCGCGGTGGAGGCGGTGGAGCTCGATTCCGGTGTGGGCGAAGCGCTCGATGAACGCGTCGAGCGTCGCGGCGTCGCTCTCGCGGCCGAGGTAGAGGCCGCCGCGCGGGGAAAGAAAACCGTGCTCGCGCAAGTACGGCCCCGAGGCCACGGTCAGCGGGACGACGTCGGGCCCGCCGTAGCATTCGTCCCAGAACGCCGCCGAGCGCCCGGTGGTGTGGTAGCCCGGACTGTCCTCGGCCTCGAGCAGCAGCACCCGCGCGTGCGGCGCGAGCTCGGCGGCGAGCGAGGCCCCGGCCATGCCGGCGCCGACGATGGCGATGTCGTAGGGCTCGGTCACGCGTCCGCCTCAGCGGGCGCCACCCGCTCGAGGAAATCGTCGATCCGCGCCAACGCCTCGTCGCGCACCGGGTCGGCTTCGCGGAGGATTTCGTGCGCGGCTTCCGCGCCGAAGACGAGCAGCTCGGCGCGGGGCAGGCGCCGCGCGGCGCGCGCGATCGCGGGGAACGAGACCAGGCGGTCGGCGGAGCTGGCGGCGATGAACACCGGGATCTCGATCCGCTCGAGCACGCCCGGTCGCCCAAGCGTGCGCATCGAGGCGTACGCGCGCTCGAGCCAGCGCCAGCTGCCCGGGCCCATGACCAGGTCGGGGCGCTGGCGGCGCCACCAGATCTCGTCGGCATAGCGCGTCGCGTCGTGGGTCAGCAGCTTGGCCCGCCAGGCGAGCGTGTCGGTCCCGTCGTCGCGCCATTTCCACGCCGCGCGGCGGTCGTCGCCGAGCGCGGCGAAGGCGCGCGCGAGCTGGTGCATCGCCGCCGCCGGCAGCCGCCCGACCAGGCCGAGCATCGGCGCCGACAGCACCAGCGCTTGCGGATCGATCCGCGCCTCGGCGACCGCGCGCAGCGCGAGGTGCGCGCCCATCGAATGCGCGGCGATCACCCGCGGCGCGGCGCGGTCCTCGCGCCACTCGCGCCAGAACGCGGCGAGGTCGTCGAGCCATACCGCGAAGTCGGCGACGTGGCCGGTTCGGGCGTCGCCGCCGAGCCGGCCCGAGGCGCCCTGTCCGCGCCAGTCGAGCGCGGTCAGCCGCCAGCCCCGCTCGGCCCAGTGCGCTAGCGATTCCAGATACTTCTCGATGAAGTCGCCGCGTCCGGGCAGGAACAGCAGCGCGCCCCGCGGGCGCACCGCGGCCGCGGGCCAGTCGAGCCGGCGCAGGCGATGCCCGTCGGGCGCGGTCCAGGCGCTTTCCCTCACCCCGGTGGGAAGCGCGCGGCGCGGTGCAAGCGCGGCCTCGACCGTCTCCGATGGTTGGTGCGCTTGGATAATTCCGACCTGCCGCCGATAGTTACTTTTTGGTAAGCCGCGCCGCGTAAGCACCATCCCCTATGACGGGGGGATTTCTGGCTTACGGGCTGCTCGCGGCCTTGGCAATCGCGCTGGTCTTCGCCGCGGCGACCGACTTGCGCGCCCGCACCATCGACAACTGGCTGACCTTCGGCATCGCCGCCGCGGCCCCGCTGTTCTGGTGGGCGAGCGGTCTCGAGCTGTGGCCGGGCGTCGCGCTGCAGGTCGGCGTGGCGCTCGCCGCTTTCGCGGTCCTCGCCGGGATCTGGGCGCTCGGCCAGATGGGCGGGGGCGACGTCAAGCTGCTGACCGCGCTGGCGCTGTGGCTGCCGTGGCTGCCGTTCGTCCGGCTGCTGATCTTCATGAGCCTGATCGGGCTGGCGCTGACCCTGGTCATCGCCGCCGCGCACTACGCGCGGCGCCGGCCGGGCAAGCCGATGACGCCATACGGGGTGGCGATCTCGCTCGCCGGGCTGTGGGTGCTGGCCAGCACCTATGGGCCGCCGGCCGGGCTATTCCAAGGAACTTGATCTTAACCATTTTCCCCGAAGCAGGGGATTGAATTCGAAAGGGCGGGGCCAAGGCCATGGACAGGAAGAAGCTGATGCTGCTGGTGGGGGCGCTGATCGTCGCGATCGGCACGGCCTTCATGGCGAGGAGCATTTTTGCCGGCGCGGGCGCGCCGCAGGCCGATGCGGCCCAGCTCGAGCCGAAGGGCCCCAAAGTGCTCGTCGCGCAGCGCGCGCTCCCGGTCGGGACGATCATCACCGCGGACTCGGTCGCCTATCAGGCCTGGCCCAAGGACATGGTCCAGGACGCCTACTACCTCAACGGCGAGGCCGACGTCTCCAAGCTGCTCGGCACCGTGGTGCGCTTCGCGATCACCGCGGGCGAGCCGGTTACCCAGGGCGCGCTGGTCGCGCCGGGCGACCGCGGCTTCCTCGCCGCCGCGCTCGGGCCGGGAATGCGCGCGGTCACCGTGCCGGTCTCGGCCAAGACCGGCGTCGCCGGGTTCGTCTTTCCCGGCGACCACGTCGACCTCGTGCTGACCCAGACGATCCGGGCCGAAGAAGGGGAGCCGCTGCGCGCTTCCGAAACCATCATGCGCAACTTGCGCGTGCTCGCCACCGACCAGTCGACCGAGACCGAGAAGGTCGACGGCAAGACCGTGGTCCGCGCGTTCAAGACCGTCACGCTCGAGGTCACGCCCAAGATCGCCGAGAAGATCGCGGTCGCCCAGACCATCGGCACGCTCAGCCTGTCGCTGCGCGCGATCGCCGACAACCAGGGCGAGCTCGAGCGCGCGATCGCCTCGGGCGACGTCTCGATCCCCGCCGGCGCAAGCCGCGAGGAGGAGGAGAAGCTCCTCAAGACCGCGCTCAGCCGGCCGATGGACAAGGGCGGCTCGTACGTCACCGGCGGCGACGTCTCGCGCTTCCAGCGCCGCTCGGCGCCGGTCTCGAAGGACCAGCTCGCCCGCGAGTTCGCGCGCTCGGCCGGACAGGCCGCGGGCAGCGCGGTCGCCAATGGCCAGGGCGCCATCGTCATCGGCCCGGTGGTCCGCGTGACCCGGGGCAAGGAAACGCAAGTCGTGCCCGTGAGGGGCAAGTGAGAGAGCGCGGACCGTCGGTCAACGACCGCCGCGCCATCATGAGGGGCAAGACCATGAATCGCCGACTTATCGCCACCCTGCTGGGAGCCGCCTGCGCGGTCGCGCCGCTGGGCATCCTTCCCGCCGGCGGGGCCCACGCGCAGAACGTGTCGCGGCCCGCCAACGACATCGTGCTGTCGATCGGGCGCGGCCAGCTGGTCACGGTCCCGGGCAAGATGTCCGACGTGTTCGTCGCCGACGACCGCATCGCCGATGTCCAGGTGCGTTCGGCCAACCAGCTTTATGTGTTCGGCAGGTCGGGCGGCGAGACCACGGTCTACGCCAGCAACGCCGCGGGCGAGACCGTGTGGTCGGCCAACGTCCGGGTCGGCTCGAACATCGATTCGATCGACCAGATGCTCGGCCTGGCGATGCCCGAGGCGCGGGTCAGCGTCGCGACGATGAACAACACCGTGCTCCTGACCGGCACCGTCGGCGCGCCCGAGGACGCGGCCGAGGCCGAGCGGCTGGTCAAGGCGTTCATCAACGACGAGAAGGTCAACGTCGTCAGCCGGCTGCGGATGGCGACCCCGCTACAGGTCAACCTCCAGGTTCGCATCGCCGAGGTCAGCCGCTCGTTCGTCCGCGACGTCGGGGTCACGCTGACCTCCGTCGATAGCACCAACGGTTTTCGCTTCGGCATCGGCCAAGGCCGCACCGCCGGCATTCCGCAGTTCAACCCGTCGTTCATCGACCCGGTCACCGGTCAGCGCGTCTCGCCGCCGCTGGGCGTCGGGCGCAGCTCCGGACCCGATGGCGCAAACGTCGTCACCAATATCGACGCCGGCAGCACCATCGGGTTGTTCGGCCGCGTGCTCGGGCTCGACATCGGCAGCGCGCTCGACCTGGGCGAGACCGTCGGCATGGTGACGACGCTGTCGAACCCCAACCTGACCGCGCTGTCGGGCGAGACCGCCGACTTCCTCGCCGGCGGCGAGTTCCCGATCCCGATCAGCCAGGGCCTTGGCTCGACCTCGATCGAATACCGCAAGTACGGCGTCAGCCTCGCCTACACCCCGACGGTGCTGGCCAACGGCCGCATCTCGCTGCGGGTCCGGCCCGAGGTGTCCGAGCTGTCGAGTCAGGGCGCGGTCGTGCTCAACGGCTTCCAGGTTCCGGCGCTGACCATCCGCCGCGCCGAGACCACGGTCGAGCTGGGCTCGGGCCAGAGCTTCATGATCGCCGGGCTGATGAGCAACAACGCTCAGAACCTGCTCAAGAAGGCGCCGGGAATCGGCGACATCCCGATCTTGGGTTCGCTGTTCCGCTCGACCAACTTCCGCAAGGGCGAGACCGAGCTGGTGATCGTGGTCACCCCGTACCTGGTCAACCCGGTGGACGCCAACTCGATCCGCTACCCGACCGACGGGTTCCAGACGCCCAACGAGCTCCAGCGCCTGCTCGGCAACATGGAGAACGACGGCAAGTCGGGCGCCACCCGGCCGCTGCCGCGCGCCGCCGACGACGGCGCCGTGCCGGCCGGCCCGACGGTCGGCGCGCGCGCGGTTCCCGCGCCCCCGGCGCTGGTCCGCAAG
>JAIVIY010000044.1 GCA_020200285.1 Novosphingobium sp.
CTTCTAGAGTCGATGTGGGGCGAACGCGACTACGAAGCATCTTATCGCATTGCGGATCAAAGTCCTCGAAAGCCAGCGCCGCAAACATCATCTGAGCCGGAACTAAATGAAACTCGAAAAGGGTATGATTCCAGTTCGTGGATAGGTCAGCGATATGTCCTCACAGACGCATCAGTGATTTATGAGCTAAAAGCACGAGCGCATGATCTGCGAGATATAGTATATGCCACAAAGTTTACGAGCAATTCCGATAGCCAAGATCTAAAGAAGCTTTGCGATGCCTTGGTTGATATTTGCGAAATGGCTGAGCCAGAGTTGTCGATTATTGACCGCATTCTCCGTCATCCGAAATTTTGCTACTCCGTCGCCCTAATGGGAGCTGTGGCAACTATTCGTGGCGCATTAGGAATTTAAATTGCCCGAACGCAGTGACATTTCCATGATTCCCATCGCCGGCGCCGTCGCCCTCCTGTCCGCCTGCGCCATGCAGCCTCGCGTCCACTCCGCGCGCGAGCTGTCGGCGCTGGCCGACCGCTGCGATGTCTGGCCGACCGAGCTCGCGCAGCACCGCGAGCGGCCCGAGATCTTCTATTTCCTCAAGCCCACCGCGAGCGAGGTCCAGCTGATCTGCGTCGCCCGCTGGGCCAAGAATAACCACCTGCGGCTGGTCTACGTCGAAGCCGTTGAAGAAGAAGCCCCCGAGACAACCGAGCCCTAGATGCCCAAGCGCACCGACATATCCTCGATCCTCGTCATCGGCGCCGGGCCGATCGTCATCGGCCAGGCCTGCGAGTTCGACTACTCGGGCACACAGGCGGTCAAGGCGCTGAAGGAGGAGGGCTACCGGATCGTCCTGGTCAATTCGAACCCGGCGACGATCATGACCGATCCCGAGTTCGCCGACGCGACCTATGTCGAGCCGATCGTCCCCGAGGTCGTCGCGCGAATCATCGAGAAGGAGCGGCCCGACGCGGTGCTGCCGACGATGGGCGGGCAGACCGCGCTCAACACCGCGCTGGCGCTCTACAACGACGGCACGCTGGAGAAATACGGCTGCATCATGATCGGCGCCGACGCGGCGGCGATCGACAAGGCCGAGGACCGCCAGAAATTCCGCGAGGCGATGGACCGGATCGGGCTCGAATCGGCGCGCTCGGGCGTCGCGCACAGCGAGGCGGAAGCCTTGGAGGTGCTCGAGCGCACCGGGCTGCCGGCGATCATCCGCCCGAGCTTCACCCTGGGCGGCACCGGCGGCGGGATCGCCTACAACCGCGAGGAATTCGTCGGAATCGTCCGCTCGGGCATCGACGCTTCGCCGACTTCCGAGGTGCTGATCGAGGAATCGCTACTCGGGTGGAAAGAGTTCGAGATGGAGGTCGTTCGGGACAAGAACGACAACGCCATCATCGTCTGCTCGATCGAGAACGTCGACCCGATGGGGATCCACACCGGCGATTCGATCACCGTCGCCCCGGCGCTGACGCTGACCGACAAGGAATACCAGATCATGCGCAACGCATCGATCGCGGTATTGCGGGAAATCGGCGTCGAAACGGGCGGTTCGAACGTGCAGTTCGCGATCGACCCGAAGGACGGGCGGCTGATCGTGATCGAGATGAACCCGCGGGTCAGCCGATCGTCGGCGCTGGCGAGCAAGGCCACCGGGTTTCCGATCGCCAAAGTCGCGGCCAAGCTCGCGGTCGGCTACACGCTCGACGAAATAACGAATGACATCACCGGGGCGACGCCTGCGGCGTTCGAGCCGACGATCGACTACGTCGTCACCAAGATCCCCCGGTTCGCGTTCGAGAAGTTCAAGGGGGCCGAGGCGCTGCTGACCACCGCGATGAAGTCGGTCGGCGAGGTCATGGCGATCGGCCGCAACTTCAAGGAGAGCCTGCAGAAGGCGCTGCGCGGGCTCGAGACCGGGCTCGACGGGTTCAACCGCATGGTCGAATTGGAAGGCGTCGGGCGCGAGGAGATCGTCGCCGCGCTCGCCCGCCCCACGCCCGACCGCCTGCTGGTGGTCGGCCAGGCCTTTCGCGAAGGGCTTACCGTCGAGGAGATTCACGCTGTCACCAGGTACGATCCCTGGTTCCTGCGCCAGATCGAAGAAATCGTCGCCGAGGAAGCGCTGATCACCCGCGACGGGCTGCCCAACGGCCCGGCGGCGCTGCGGCGATTGAAGGCGATGGGCTTTTCCGACAAGCGGCTGGCGACGCTGGCGGTGCGCGCGGTCGGGGTCGCCGGCGGGCTCGCCGAAACCCAGGCCAAGCGCGCCGGGCTGCTCCACGACGCGCTCAAAGGCTTGGCCGGCGCGACCAGCGAGGCCGAAGTCTGCCAACTGCGCCACAGACTCGGCGTCCACCCGGTGTTCAAGCGGATCGACAGCTGCGCCGCCGAATTCGAGGCGATCACGCCCTACATGTACTCGACCTACGAGGCGCCGCTGTTCGGCGAGCCCGAGGACGAGGCCGCGCCGAGCGACCGCAGGAAGATCGTCATTCTCGGCGGCGGGCCCAACCGCATCGGGCAGGGGATCGAATTCGACTACTGCTGCGTCCACGCCTGCTTCGCATTGGCCGAAGCCGGCTACGAGACGATCATGATCAACTGCAACCCGGAGACGGTCAGCACCGACTACGACACCTCGGACCGGCTCTATTTCGAGCCGTTGACCGCCGAGGACGTGCTCGAGGTGCTGCGCGTCGAGCAGTCGCGCGGCGAGCTGGTCGGGGTGATCGTCCAGTTCGGCGGGCAGACCCCGCTCAAGCTCGCGCAGTCGCTCGCGGATGCGGGCATTCCGATCCTCGGCACTTCGCCCGACATGATCGACCTCGCCGAGGACCGCGAGCGCTTCGCCAAGCTGGTCAATAAGCTCAAGCTCAAGCAGCCGCAGAACGGCATCGCCCGCAGCCGCGACGAGGCGCGCGCGGTCGCCGCGCGTATCGGTTATCCGGTGCTGATCCGGCCCAGCTACGTGCTCGGCGGGCGGGCGATGGAGATCGTCGACAGCCAGGCCCAGCTCGACGACTACATCGCCACCGCGGTCACCGTGTCGGGCGATTCGCCGGTGCTGATCGACCAGTACTTGCGCGACGCGATCGAGTGCGACGTCGACGCGCTAGCCGACGGCGACGAAGTCGCGATCGCCGGGGTGATGCAGCACATCGAGGAGGCGGGAATCCATTCGGGCGACAGCGCCTGCACTTTGCCGCCCTACAGCCTGCCACCCGAGATCGTCGCCGAGATGGAGCGCCAGGCGGTGCTGCTCGCCAGGGCGCTCGACGTGCGCGGGCTGATGAACATCCAGTTCGCGGTCAAAGGGAGCGAGGTTTACCTGATCGAGGTCAACCCGCGCGCCAGCCGGACGGTGCCGTTCGTCGCCAAGGCGATCGGTCAGCCGATCGCCAAGTATGCGGCGCGGGTGATGGCGGGCGAGAAGCTCAAGGACCTGCCGCCGATCCTGTGGAACATACCGTACATGGCGGTGAAGGAGGCGGTGTTCCCCTTCGCGCGCTTCCCGGGGATCGACCCGGTGCTAAGCCCGGAGATGAAGTCAACCGGCGAAGTCATGGGAATCGATACCGATTTCGCGATCGCCTTCGCCAAGTCCCAGCTCGGCGCGGGCACCCGGCTGCCCGACCGCGGGCTGTTGTTCGTCTCGGTCAAGGACAGCGACAAGCCGGTGATCCTGCCCGCGGTCGCCAAGCTTGCCGAACTCGGCTTCCGGATCGTCGCGACCGGCGGGACCGAGCGCTACCTGGCCGCGAACGGCGTCACCGTCGAGCGCGTCAACAAAGTCGCCGAAGGCCGTCCGCACATCGTCGACCGGATCAAGGACGGCGAAGTCGCGCTGATCTTCAACACCACCGAAGGCTGGCAATCGTTGAAGGATTCCCAATCGATCCGCGCTTCGGCGCTGCACGGCAAGGTCCCCTACTTCACCACCGCGGCGGCCAGCCTTGCCGCGGCCGAGGCGATCGAGGCGCTGCGGACGGCGCAGCTTGAAGTGCGCTCGCTTCAAGATTACTATAGCTGAAACGCGTCTTCCGACATCGGCGGTCCGCATGACGCCGTTACGCAGCCAAGGTTGCGGGCGGCAGGGGAAAACTTTTCCCTCGGCGGGCCGGAGGGGCAGGACGCGGCGGACAGGAAGGGTTCGAACAATGGCGACCACCGACCGGATGCCGATGCTGGCAGAAGGCTACGAGAAGCTGACCGCGGAGCTCAAGGCGCTGCGCGAGGAGCGGCCGAAGATCGTCGAGGCGATCGAGGAAGCGCGCGCCCACGGCGACCTGTCGGAGAACGCCGAGTACCATTCGGCCAAGGAACGCCAGGGGCAGGTCGAGGCCGCGATCGGCGATCTCGAGGATCGCGTCAGCCGCGCCCAGATCATCGATCCGACCACGCTTTCGGGCGATCGCATCGTCTTCGGCGCGACCGTGACGCTGCTCGACGACGACGACAAGAAGGTGCGCTACCAGATCGTCGGCCAGACCGAGGCCGACGCCAAGGTCGGGCGGATCAGCTACAACTCGCCGCTCGGCCGCGCGCTGATCGGGCGCAAGAAGGGCGACGAGATTGAAGTGACGGTGCCGTCGGGCGACCGCTTCTACGTGGTCAAGAAAATCGAGTTCGTCTGACGCAAGGCCACGCGCAAAGGCTTACATCCCGCCCGAGCTTTCGCCTGCGGGCAGCTCCGGCTCGAGCAGGCGGTGCAGATGCACCACCACGTACTTCATCTCGGCGTCGTCGACGGTGCGCTGGGCGCAGCCGCGCCAGACGTCCTCGGCGGTGGCGAAGTCGGGGTAGACCCCGACCAGGTCCATCTTGTCGAGGTCGACGAAATCGAGCCCGCGCGGGTCCTTGACCCGCCCGCCCATCACCAGGTGCAGCTTTGCCATGGCGCGGCGCTTTAGGGATTAAGCCGCGGCGCGCAAGCCTCAGTGGCGCACACGCTCGCCGATCTCGCTCCGGAGGTCGCTGAGTGCCTTGAGCACGCCGCCGGTCGTCTCGCGCGCGCTCTTGGCCGCTACCGCCGCGAGCTCGGCCGCCTT
>JAIVIY010000045.1 GCA_020200285.1 Novosphingobium sp.
TCGACGTCGCGATAGTAGGCCATCGTGTATTGCCGGTCCTCGTCGAGGAACAGCTCGTAGAGGCGGCGGGTCAGGTTGTAGGTGTGCTTGGCGTTGCGCGCGGCCTTGCCCGGCGGGTTGAAGCTGTCGAGCTTGGCGGCGAGCGTCTGCGCGGCCTTGCGCAGCGGCCCCTTGGCCTTGAACGCGGCGCCGCCGTTGGTCTTGCCGTTGGCGGTGACGAACAGCACGAGGTCGCGGATGTCGTGCGGCGGCTCGACCACCATCCGCCCGTCCATGTAGGCCTCGCCCGCGCCGACCTGCGGATAATGGGCGATGTGATAGGCCGCGCCCTTGTCGGTGAGGCGGACCTTGATCGGCTCACCGCCGTCGCCGCCGGGCCCGTATTCGTAGACCTTGCCGTCGTGGTCGGTGATGACGAGGCGGCCCTTGCGGATCACCCGGCTGAGCAGTTGGTTCAATAGCCACATGGGCCGGAGTTTTATGGGCAGGCGGTTGGCGCGCAAGCCCAATCTTGCGTGTTTGAACCGCTCTCCCTCCCCGTTCGTGCCGAGCCTGTCGAAGCGCTGTCCTTTCTTCAAGCCTCGCGCGTAGCCGCAAGAACGAAGAGCGGTCCTTCGTCAAGCTCAGGACGAACGGGGAGAGAGGGAATTCACACCGGGCTGCGGCCGTTCTAAGTGCGCTCCATGACCGACTGGACCGACAGCACCGAAGCCGCTCGCCTGTGGTTCGAGAGCCTGCGCGACCGGATCTGCGCGGCGTTCGAAGGAATCGAGCGCGAGGCGGGCAGCGACGCGGCGTTCGAGTACATTTCGTGGGAGCGCGAGGAGGCGGGCAACCCCGATCCCGGCGGGGGAACGCGCGGGGTGATGAAGGGCGGGGTGTTCGAGAAAGTCGGGGTCAACGTCTCGACCGTGCGCGGCAGCTTCGCGCCCGAGTTCGCCGCGACGATCCACGGCGCTGGCGCGGAAAATCCCGGGTTCACCGCCACCGGGATCAGCCTGGTCGCGCACATGGCCAACCCGCATGTCCCCGCGGTACACATGAACTGCCGGTTCCTGACGACTTCAAAGGCGTGGTTCGGGGGCGGCGCCGACCTCAACCCGCCGCTGCCCGACGAGGCGGACACCGCCGACTTCCACGCCGCGTTCCGCGCCGCCTGCATGAAGCACAACCCGACCTGGTACGAGCGCTTCAGCAAGTGGGCCGAGGAGTACTTCTTCATCCCCCACCGCGGGGTCGCGCGCGGGGCCGGGGGGATTTTCTACGACCACATGGAGTGCGAGGACACCGCGGCGTTCGAACGCAACTTCGCCTTCACCCGCGACGTCGGCGAGGCGTTCCTCGAGGTGTTCCCCGAGCTGGTTCGGCGGCGGATGGGGCAGGAGTGGACCCCCGAGGACAAGCGCCGCCAGCTCGAATGGCGCGGGCGCTACGCCGAGTTCAACCTGGTCTATGACCGCGGCACCCTGTTCGGCCTCAAGACCGGCGGCAACATCGACGCGATCCTCATGAGCCTGCCGCCCGAGGCAGTGTGGGATTGAGGTTCGGCACCAAGGCTACGTTCGCTCGTTGGGCTGATGATGCGCCTCCTCGCCGCCGCCCTGCTTGTCGTAACCGCCGCCTGCACCACCCTGGATCGCGCGCCCGAGCCGGCCGCGGTCGACGGCCGCGCGGTCGCGCCGATCCTGACCACGCCCGACGCGCTCGACACCCAGACTTACGCCCGGCCGCAGGAGGCGCGGGTGACGCATGTCGCACTCGACCTGGCGCTCGATTTCGCGCGCAAGCGGGTCGGCGGAACCGCCGATCTCACCATCCTCGCTCGCCCCGACGCGCGGTGGATCGTGCTCGACAGCGACGAGCTCGAGATTTTGCGGGTGACCGACGCGGCCGGCAACGAGCTGCCCTTCACGCTCGGCAAGGACGACGGCGACAAGGGCGCGCCGCTGACCGTCGACATCGCCAGCCAGCGCCAAATCCGCATCCAGTACACCGCCTCCGCCAACGCGCAGGCGCTGCAATGGCTCGATCCCGCGCAGACCGCGGGCAAGCGGCATCCGTTCCTGTTCAGCCAGGGCCAGGAAATTCTCAACCGCAGCTGGATTCCGACGCAGGACAGCCCCGGCATCCGCCAGACCTGGGAGGCGAAGATCGCCGTGCCGACGCCGCTCAACGTGGTGATGTCGGGCGAGCGCCTGCCCCCCGATGTGGTCCCGGCCGACTCGGCCCGGCGCACCTTCCGCTTCCGGATGGACAAACCGGTGCCGCCCTACCTGATCGCGATCGCCGCCGGCGACATCGCGTTCCGCCCCCTCGGCCCCCGCTCGGGGGTATGGGCCGAGCCGGCGGTGCTCGACGCCGCCGCCGCGGAACTCGCCGACACCGAAAAGATGATCGACGCCGCCGAGGCGCTCTACGGGCCCTATCGCTGGGGCCGCTACGACATGATCGTTCTGCCGCCGGCGTTCCCTTACGGCGGCATGGAAAACCCGGTGATGACGTTCCTGACGCCGACCTTCATCGCCGGCGACCGCAGCCTGACGGGCCTGGTCGCGCACGAGCTCGCGCACAGCTGGTCGGGCAACCTCGTCACCAACGCGGTGTGGGGCGACGGCTGGCTCAACGAAGGGGTCACGACCTACTTCGAAAACCGGATCGTCGAGGCGATATACGGCCCGAAGCGGGCGACGCAGGAGGCGCTGCTCGATTTCGCGGCGATCGAAGAGAAGCTGGCCGAAGTCGGCCGCGACGCGCCGGGGACGGCGCTGCATCATCCGGAAGGGGTCGAAAGCTCCGGCTCGGAGATCGTCTACAACAAGGGCGCGGCGTTCCTGCGCACGATCGAGCACGCGGTCGGCCGCGAGCGGTTCGACGCCTGGCTGCGGCAGTGGTTCGACGGCCACGCGTTTCAGCCCGCGACTTCGGCGATGATCCTCGCCGACATGCAGCGCAACCTGGCGCGCAGCCCGCAAGAGGCGCGGGCGCTGCGGCTGCGCGAATGGATTTATGAGCCGGGCCTGCGGGCCAACGTATGGCGTCCCGACCCCGCCGCTTTCGCCGAAGTCGATGGCGCAGCGGCGGTGTATGCGAAGGGCCGAACGATTCCCACCGCGGCATGGCGCGGCTGGACGTCCGCCGAGCGCCAGCGCTTCCTCAAGAAGCTGCCGCAGGAGCTGATCGCGAAGGACCTGGCCGCGCTCGACCGCGCGCTCGGGCTGTCGCGGACCGGCAACAACGAAGAGCGGTTCCTCTGGCTGGAGCTGGCGCTGGCCAACCGCTACGAGCCGGCGGTGGCTCAGGCCGACGCCTTCCTCTCGAGCGTCGGCCGGACCAAGTTCGTCCGCCCGTTGTTCGAGGCGCTGATGGGCGAGGGCGACTGGGGGCGGACGATCGCCAAGCGCATCTACGCCCGGACCCGGCCCACTTATCATTCGGTGACGCAGGCCGCGATCGACAAGGTCATGGCCAAGCAGCCCTAATGCCCGCGCGGCATTCCCCTTTGCATTGCAGCAAATCCCCCCCACAATGAGGGCGATGCTGCGCCAGTACGAGCTTGTGGAACGGGTCAAGGCCTACGACCCGGACGCCGACGAGGCGTTGCTCAACCGCGCCTACGTCTATTCGGTGCAGAAGCACGGCACCCAGAAGCGCGCTTCGGGCGACCCCTATTTCAGCCATCCGGTCGAGGTCGCCGGGCTGATGACCGAATTGAAGCTCGATCAGGAAACGATCGTCACCGCGCTGCTCCACGACACGGTCGAGGACACGCTGGCGACGATCGAGGAAGTCGAGCGGCTGTTCGGCCCCGAGGTCGGGCGGCTGGTCGACGGGGTCACCAAGCTCTCCAAGATCGAGGCGATGGGCGAGAACGAGCGCGCCGCCGAGAACTTGCGCAAGTTCCTGCTGGCGATGAGCGAGGACTTGCGGGTGCTGCTGGTCAAGCTCGCCGACCGCTTGCACAACATGCGCACGCTCCACTTCATCAAGAGCGAGGAAAAGCGCAAGCGCATCGCCCGCGAGACGATGGACATCTACGCCCCGCTCGCCGAGCGGGTCGGGATGTACGAGTACATGCGCGAGATGCAGCTGCTCGCGTTCGAGCAACTCGAGCCCGAGGCCTACGCGACGATCACCGGGCGGCTCGCGCAGATCCGCAGCCAGGAAGGCGGCCAGGTCGATGCGATCGCGCTCGAGCTCAAGCAGGCGCTGGCCGAGGCCGGGCTGAGGGTCGAGGTCTCGGGGCGCGAGAAGCACCCCTATTCGATCTGGCGCAAGATGGCCGAGCGCCATGTCAGCTTCGAGCAGATCACCGACATCATGGCGTTCCGGGTGATCACCGAGAGCCCGGCCGACTGCTACGAGGCGCTGGGGGTGATCCACCAGGCCTGGCAGATGATCCCCGGGCGGTTCAAGGACTACATCTCGACCCCCAAGATCAACGGCTACCGGGGCCTGCACACCGCGCTGATCTATCGCGATTCGATGCGCGTCGAGGTCCAGATCAAGACCCGCGATCAGCACCGCACCAACGAGTTCGGGCTGGCCGCGCACTGGGCATACAAGCAGGACGGGACGCGGCCCGACGGCCAGGTCGGCTGGCTGCGCGACCTGCTCGAGATCCTCGACACCGCGCACGACGCCGACGAGCTGCTCGAGCACACCAAGCTGGCGATCTACCAGGACCGGATCTTCGCCTTCACCCCCAAGGGCGCGCTGCACCAGCTGCCCAAGGGAGCGACGCCGATCGATTTCGCCTACGCGGTCCACACCGATCTCGGCAGCCTGGCGGTCGGGGCCAAGATCAACGGCCGGCACGTGCCCTTGCGCACCCAGCTCCACAACGGCGACGTGGTCGAGATCATCAAGAGCCGCAACGCCGAGCCGCAGTTGTCGTGGCTCCCGGTGCCCGGCGACCGCATCGTCGGGCTGCGCCGCCCGGTCGAGGGGGTAGAGGTCCACGCGATCGACTGCCTGACGCTCGCCAACGGGATCGACGCCGACTGGATCGACCTGCAATGGGACGCGCGCACCGACGGCGCGACCGGCCGCATCCGCGCGACGCTCTACAACCGCCCGGGGACGCTGGCCGACATGGCCGGGGTGTTCGCGGGCAACAAGGCCAACGTCGTCAACCTCGAGCTGACCCACCGTGATGACCCGTTCCACACCTACGACGTCGACCTGGAGGTGCGCGACCTGGCGCACCTGACCCGCATCGTCAGCGCCTTGCGGGCGAGTGATGCGATCGCGCAGGCGGAGCGGATTTGAGGATCACGCGGAGGCGCGGAGGCGCGGAGAAGAACGGTCAATGCGCTCGCAGAGGCGCGGAGACGCAGAGGTCTTGAAGCGGCGCAGGCCTTTGAATCATTCGGCGCACCCATGCCATTCGATCAGGTGAACCGCGGCTTCGCCGCCAGTCTCTCTGCGCCTCTGCGCCTCTGCGAGCGCAAGTCCTTTTTCCTCTCCGCGCCTCCGCGCCTCCGCGTGAACCCCTACTTCGCCCTTCTGACCGGGACGGGGATGTTGCAGATGTCGGCGCCGCCGGCGGGCTTGATGAAGAACGGATCGCGGCGGTTGGCGCGGGCGTCGGCGTAGCGGGCGAAAGTGGCGCTCTCGGTCGAGAGGTATTCGTAGACCGGCAGCCCGGCGACTTCGTTGCCGAGGCGGATCGAGACGATCGGCGTCCGCTCCTCGGGCGTCTCGTAGAACCCCAGCGCGCCCGTCCCGCGCGGCAGGCTGGAGAGGTGCTCGATCCCCTCGATCACCCGCCCGACCAGGGCGATGTTGCGGTCGAGATGGCGCGGGGCGTGGCCGATCACGGTGTAGAGCTCGGCGCCCGAGCCGGTGTTCGGCGAAAGGTCCCGCCCGACGCCGACCATCCCGTAGCAATGGACGGGCCAGACGCTCGCTCCGTCGATTGCCAGCGGCCAACCCTGTCTGAAGGCGGCGAGCGGCGCGTAGGAGTCACAGAGTTCCCGAGGGCTTAGACCCCTGGGACGGCACGGGTCTTGCATCGCCGCGGTCGAACCCGAAAAGTGAGTATACTCGCTTTCGGGGACCACGGTCAGACCCCTCGGCAGCGCCCGCGCCTTCGCCTTGTCCTCGCCGTCCGCGTCGCCCCATTGGGCGACGTAGTTGTCCTGGACGCGGTTGACCGAGAGGCCGTCCCACCAGCGCGCGGCGGCGAGCTTGCGGATATTGCCGATCCAGCCTTGCGAGAATGGCGGCGGCATCAGCTGGATCACCACGCGGCGGGGCCTGGCTTTGGCATCCGGGGCGAGATCCATGACCAGCAGGTCGCTGGGCGCGATCGCCACCCATTCCGCCTTGGGCGCGGCGGCGACGATCTCGCCGGGGCTGAGCGCCGAGGGCGCGACCTTGCCCGAGGCGATCGCGGCGGATGCCTGGGCGAAGGCCGGGGTGGGGAGGAGGAGGGCGAGAGCGGTTAGAGTTCGGATCATCCGAATAACCTGCCACATCACAATCCGCACACAAAGCCCCTCTCCCCGGCGGGGAGAGGGTACGAAGGCTTGCCCCGGCGCAGGCCGGGGCTAGCCGGAGTTGGAGAGGGGGCTCGACGCCCGCCAGGCAGGAACCCCCTCTCCAAGCTTCGCTAGGCCCTTGCGGGCCAAGCTTCGCTATCCTCTCCCCGCCGGGGAGAGGGTCGTCAGCCTTCCGCCTCCTCCTCCAGCGCGTGCATCGCCTCGTCGCTCAGGCCGAAGTGGTGGCCGACCTCGTGGATCACCACGTGCGCCACGAGGTGCTCGAGCGTCTCGTCGCCGCGCTCGATCCATTCGTCGAGGATGGCCGAGCGGAACAGGCGGATGCGGTCGGGCAGCGCGCCCGAGTGGTCGCTGCGCTTGTCGCCCACGGGCACGCCTTCGTAGATCCCGCTCAGCTCGAACGGGTCCTCGATGCCGAGCGCGGCCAGCGTCTCGTCGTCGGCGAAGTCCTCGACCCGCAGCACCACCTCGCCGAGGTGCGCGGCGAACGGCTCGGGCAGGCGCGCGAGCGCGGCGCGGGCGAGCGCCTCGATCTCGTCGATCGTGGGGGCGGTTCCGAAACGGCGGTTCATTGCTCGCGCCTTCGCGCCTTGCCGCCGCGCAGTCAAACGCGCGAGTCTGCCAAATGTTGAAGCCGCCACCCTCGCGGTGGTATATTGATGAGTCCCTAAAGGACTCGGGAAAATGAGCGTTCAAGGGATATCGCAGCCCCGCGTCGACGCTCCCGCCGCCGGTGGCGAACGGGCGAGGCTGTCGGCCTACCGGGTGGTATTCCCCGGGGTCGACGGCAAGCAGGGGCGCAGCATGGCCGCCGACGACGCGGCGAGCGCGCTGATCCTCGCGCAACGGCACGGGCGCGGCCGCCCGGCCGAGCTGTGGCGCGGCGAGGAGCTGGTCTGCCGCATAGCGGAGGACGCCCGCTCGGGCTTCTGGAAGATCTGCTGAAGCCGGGTCAGGCGGCCCGCTCGAACACCGCGGCGATGCCCTGGCCGCCGCCGATGCACATCGTCTCGAGCCCGTAGCGCCCGCCGCGGCGGTGGGCGTCGTTCTGCTGGCTGGCGTTGCCCGCGGTGACCACGCCGCCCTCGAGCGGGCGCAATTTGCCCAGCGACTCCATCGTGGCGTCGGCGCGATAGCCCTCGTCGTGAGCGAAGACGACGGGGTCGCCCTTTTTTTGTTTCACCTCGACCGCGACCAGCTCGTCGTCGAACAGGCGCCGGTTCCACGCCGCGGCGGCGCGCTGGTGGCTGCGCACCGCGTACGCGTCGCATTGCTCGCGGGTGATGGCGTAGTCCTTGGCCAGGTTCTCGGCGGTCTCGATCATCCCGCTGATCGCGCCGAAGCGCTCGATCGGCTGGCTCATCAGCCGGCCGCGGGTCAGCCGGTCGTGGAGCGTCACGTTGCCGGCGCGGACGCCGTTCCTGAGGTCGGTGGTGTAGTGCTCGACGTTGGACATGCTTTCGCAGCCGCCGGCGACGACCACGTCCGAGGCGCCGGTCTGGACCATCATCGCCGCATTGACCACCGCCTGCAGCCCCGAGCCGCAGCGCCGGTCGAGCTGGTAGCCGGGCACCTCGAGCGGCAGCCCGGCGGCGAGCCACGACCAGTGCCCGATCGCCGGGGCCTCGGCGTTGCCGTAGCCCTGGGCGAAGATCACGTCGTCGACGCGGGTGGGGTCGACGCCGGTGCGCTCGATCAGCGCCTTGAGCACCACCGCCCCGAGCTCCCCCGCGCCGACCGAGGCCAGCGCCCCGCCGAACTTGCCGACGGCGGTGCGGATCGGGGAAACGATGGCGGCGCGGCGGAGTTGGGTCATAGCGCTTACTTTCTTACAACTTCCGCTCAGCCTGAGC
>JAIVIY010000085.1 GCA_020200285.1 Novosphingobium sp.
CGAGCACGAACGCGCTGGCTGGCCGGCCCGGGCGGACGTCCGCGGGACCGGGTTCGTCGGGCGCGAGCAGGCCGTCAGCCAAGCTTGGCGATCCGGGCGGAGACACGCCGCCACGCGCGGTTATGGACCACCACCGAAACCGCCAGCAGCAGCGTCATCCACACCCCGCCGTAAAGCAGGTAGGGAATCGGGCCGGCGGTGAGCAGCATCGCCAGCCCGAGCGCGATCGCCCGGCTGTTGGCCCCGAGCCACTTCTCGAGCAGCAGCAGCGGCGGCGCCTCGGCGCGGATCGCGGCGCGGATGGTTTCGAGCCGCGCGGGATCGTCGGTCGCGGCGGCGACCGCGCGGTCGATCGCCAGCGCGGCGGGCGTAGTGCCTTGGGCGACGCGCAGATAGACCGCTACCAGCCACGCCAGCGGTCCCCCGCCGGCCGGCCGCGCGGTGTTGAGCCACGGCTTGGCGTAGACCCAGTAGAGGTAGAACCGCCGCTGCGCCTCGACGTGGGTCGACTGGACCGCGTGCGCCAATCCCGCCGCGGCGACCGCCGCCCAGGCCCAGCCGCCGAGCGCGGGCGAGAGCAGCGCCCCTAGCAGCACGTAGAGGACGAGGTGGCTGAGGTAGTCGCACAGCCCGTCGATCAGCTCGCCTTTCGGGCTGGTCCGCCCGGTCATCCGCGCGAGATCGCCGTCTGCGCCGTCGATCACGTGCCACGCCATGTGCAGCGCCATGCCGAGCCCGGCCGAGAGCGGCCAGTCTGGGCCGCCCCACAGCGGCGCGACGTAAAGCGCGCCCGCCGCGACCACGGTCAGCCCGCCGAACACCGAGACCTGGTTGGGAGTGACCGGGGTGCGCGCCAGCAGCCGCGCCAGCCGCCACGACAGCGGGTGGTAGAGCCAGCGATTGAGCGGGTCCTCGAGCTCCGGCGGGCGCAGCGGCCGCTGCCGTGCCGCGCCGCCCGAAACCGCGCGGGCGACCGCCTCGCTCAACCCGCGCGCTCCATCTGCGCCAGCGTGCGCCGGGCGAAGCCGCCCAGCGCGAGGTAGGTGATCGCGCCGGCAACCGCGACCGCCCAGGCGATCCCCGGCGCGCCGTAGCGCTCGAGCGCGATCATCGCCGCGCCGAGCGCGATCACCGCGGCGGCGCGCGACAGCAGCGCGTAACGCGCCCGCCCGGTCGAATGCAGCACCGGCTCGAACGCCACGCTGGCGAGGTCGAAGCTCGCCGCGATCGCCAAGGGAATCAGGATCGCGCCGCCGCGCGCGAACTCGGCCCCGCCGAGCAGCGCGAGCAGTTGGCTGCCGGCGACCAGCGCGATGGTCACCACCACCGCCCCCGCCGCGCCGGCGATCAGGCTGGTCTGGACCGCGAGCTTGCGGAACTCGGCGGCGCCGTGGGCGGCGTGGGTCCGCGCGACTTCGGCGTAGACCGCACGGGTCAGCAGCGTCGACAACTTGCTCAACGCCTGGCTCAATTGCGAGGCGAGGCGGAACAGCCCGGCCGCGCGGGTCCCGACCAGCGCGCCGACCGCGAGCAGCGGGCCATAGCGCACCGCCGCCTCCAACGTCGCCGCGGCGTAAGTGATCCCGGCGAAGCGGTGGATGCCGGGGTTGTCGCGCGTCACCAGCCGCCATTCGCGCAAGTGCCGCAGCCGCACCGCGTCGGGGCACAGCCAGCGCGCCATGATCCAGTAGGCCGCGGCCTCGAGCAGGTCGACCGCCGCCCAGGCGATCAGGAACTTGACCACGCTCGGCCCGGTCAGCCAGATTCCCACCGCCGCGGCGAGCCGCCCGATCGGGACCAGCGCCTCGACGTAGACCGCCATGTCGAAGCGGTCGAGCGCGCGGACGATGCCCGTGGGCGCCGAGACCAGCGACCACAGCATCGCGCAGCAGAACCAGAACGCCGGGTCGACGTAGTTGGGGTTGATCCGGATCAGCCCCGCGCTGTGGTAGAACAGAAGGTAGGCGACCAGGCAGCCGAACGCCGCGCCGAACGCGTCGAGCAGCCCGGCGAACATCCCCAGCCGGCCGAACTCGCGCCATTCCCCGGCGTGGACGTGCGGCGCGCCGTAACGCACCACGATCCGCCAGCTCTGGAACCCCGCGATCGCGATCAGCGCCTGCGCGGTCCCGAAGATCAGCGAGAAGTGGCCGAAGCCCTTCAAGCCCAGGCTGCGGGTGATGATCGCGAGGTAGAGCAGCCCGCAGACCGCGCCGAAGCCCTTGCCGCCCAGCAGCCACGCGGTGTTGGCGGCGATCCGCGCGAGCGGCGAGCGCGCCGCCGGCGCCTCAGCGTCCGAAGTTGCACCGCCGGCGACCATCCCGTGCGTCATTTGGCCGAGCGCGGCCACGCGCGCAAGCTTGCGGGTGTATCGAGCCCCCACTACACGCGCCGGCCATGATCGAACACGCCATCCTCCTTTCCGCCGGCCAGGGCAGCCGGATGCTGCCGCTGACCGCCGAGCGGCCCAAGTGCCTGATCGACTTTTCCGGCCGCTCGCTGATCGAGTGGCAGGTCGAGATGCTGGCGCGCGGCGGAGTCAGGCGGATCGACGTGGTCACCGGGTTCAAGACCGACATGGTCGACGCGCACCTCGCCGGAATCGCCGACCCGCGGGTGGCGATCACCCCCCAGTTCAACCCGTTCTACCAGGTCGCCGACAACCTCGGCTCGTGCTGGATCGCGCGGGGCGCGATGGAGGGCGACTTCCTGATCCTCAACGGCGACACCCTGGTCAGCGAAGAGATCGTCGCCAAGGTCCAGCAGGGCAACCACTGGCCGATCGCGGTCACCGTCGACGTCAAGCCCGCCTACGACAGCGACGACATGAAGGTGAACCGCTCCGCGGACGGTCGCCTCAACAAGATCGGCAAGACGCTCACCGCGGCCGAGAGCAACGCCGAATCGATCGGCTTCCTCGCCTTCCGCGGCGAGGGCGCGGCGCTGTTCCGCGAAGCCGTCCGCCAGGCGATGCGCACCCCCGAAGGCGTCCAGCACTGGTACCTAAAAGTCATCGACAGCCTCGCCCCCACCGGCAAGGTCGGGACGCTGTCGATCGAAGGGCTCGGCTGGGGCGAGGTCGACTTTCTCAACGACATCGAGGCCGCGACCAAGCTGACCGACGGGTGGGTCTAGGCTGCTGCGCCAAGCCTGCCCTGCCCCCTTGCGCAGCCATGGGAATATCCGCAAAAATGGCGAACGGGAGAAACATGCCATGCTGAAATCGAATGTCCTGGCCGCCGCCGCGATGGTCGCGCTCGCCGGGTGCCAGCAAGCCGGCGGCAAGGTCGACACCGCGGCAATCGAGAACCAGCTCAAGCAAGCCGAGGCGCGCTGGAACCGCGCCTACGCGGCGCATGATGGGGCCGCTCTCGCCGGCATGTACGCCGACGACGCTGTCCTGGCCAATCCCGGCGCCCCGCCGGTCAGCGGCATCGACGGCATTCGCAAGGAAACCGCCGCGTTCGCCGCCGACCCGAAGTTGCAGGTCAAATTCGCCAGCGACCGGATCCGCGTCGCCGCCTCGGGCGACCTCGCCTACACCCGCGGCCACTACACGATGACGATGACTGATCCAGCGACGAACAAGCCGGCGCACAGCAGAGGCAGCTATCTGACCGTCTGGCAAAAGCAGCCCGACGGCGAGTGGAAGGCAATTGAGGACTTCGTCACGCCCGGCCCGGGGCCTGCGTAATAACCGCTTCCTCACTTTTCGGCGCGAAGACGCCGCGCTGTTCCGCGAAGCCGTCCGCGCCCCGATGCGCACGCCCGAAGGGGTGCAGCATTGGCACCTAAAGGTGATCGACGGCCTCGCCGCCAATGGCAAAGTCGGCACGCTATCGATCGAGGGGCCGGGCTGGGGCGAGGTGGACTTTGTCAATGACTTCGAGGCCGGAACCAAGCTCACCGACACCTGGGCCTGCGAAAACAACCGCCGCCAGCATCGGCTCGTCGCATTTCCAAGGATAGCCGGAACGTCTCGGTTTCTGCCGCTTTGTCATATCATTGAGCCCAGCAGGGAAAGGACCGCAAGATGGCTTCCTCATCCGATAGTGCGGGCGGGTTGCGCGAAGAATTGCGTGGCGACGCCCAGACGTTGGCCGACAGCGCGACAGAGCGGCTGCAAGGCGAGATCGACGCCCGCAAGGGCGGCGCGGCCACGCAAGTCCAGTCGCTCTCCTCGGCTCTCGGCGACACGGCCAAAGGCCTGAGCGGCGACAGCCCGCAGTGGCTGCGTTCGGCGCTCGAGCAAGGCGCGCAGACGCTCGACCGGCTCGCCACCACGGTGCGGCAAAAGGACGCGCGCGCGTTGAGCCGCGACGTCCAGCAGATCGCCCGCGACAACCCCGGCACGTTCCTCGCCGGCTGCGCGCTGACCGGCTTCGCCGCGGCG
Source organism: Novosphingobium sp. (assembly GCA_020200285.1). GTDB lineage: Bacteria > Pseudomonadota > Alphaproteobacteria > Sphingomonadales > Sphingomonadaceae > Novosphingobium. The sequence goes on from JAIVIY010000085.1 coordinate 4,394, forward strand.
CGCGTGTTCAAGGCCGGCGCCCCCGAGACCTCGTCGGGCTACCAGCCGCAGGCCTACGCGGGCCGGGAGCCGACTTTCGCCAGCAGCGCGGAGGCGCGGGCCCCGGAGGTCGTGTCATGAACCAGCAGGAAGCGTATTCGGCCGGCCTCGAGCAGCCGATGGCCGAGCACGGCGCCGACGACAACCTGCTCGACCTGGTCAAGCAGCTGACCCGCCAAGGCTCGCACCTGGCCGAGCAGCAACTGGCCTTGATCAAGGCCGAGGTGCGCGAATCCGCGGCCGACGTAAAGACCGCGGTCGGCGGGATGCTCGGCGCGGCGGTGGTCGGGATCGCCGGCCTCGGGGTGACGCTGATGGGCCTCGCCTATCTGCTCGCCGACGCGCTCGACAACCTCGGGTTGGCGACGCTGATCGTCGGCGGCCTCGCGCTGCTCGGCGCCTACCTTCTCTACAGCGGCGCGCGGAGCAAAATGGACACCGCGCACCTGACCCCCGATCGCACCCAGCGCACCCTCGAGCGGACGCCCGATACGCTGCGCGGCGACCTTCATTCGGAGCACAAGCCATGACCGATACCGCCACCCGCGACCCCGAAACGATCGAGCGCGACATCCGCCGCACCCAGGACCGGCTGAGCGATACGGTCGACCGGATCGGCGACCAGCTGAGCGGCCGCAACATCCTCAACGCCCTGTTCGACAAGACCGGGACCGGCAAGATCGACGCCGACACGGTGATCGACACCGTGCGGCGCAACCCGCTGGCTGTAGCCATGATCGCCGGCGGCGCGATCTGGCTGCTCAGCGACAGTGACGCCAAGCTCTCGTCGCTCGGGATCGGCAAGGGCGACAAACCAGACCACGATCCGCACCATCGCGACTACGTCTCGCACATGGGCTCGGTGCAATGGCAGGAGGGCGAGGACCCGCTCGCCTACCAGCGTCGCCGCGACATCGCGCGCGCCAATTACTTCATGGTCGAACGGCGCCATGAGGAGGACGAGTCCGGCTTCCGCCAGCGCCTCGACGAGGTCGCCGACGCTTTCCGCGAGAAGCGCCGGGCGTGGAGCGAGCAGGGCCACGATGCCGCGGTGTCGGTGGGTGAGGCCGGCCAGCGCGCGCTGCGCGGCGCTCAGCAGGGCTTCACCAGCAACCCGCTGCTCGGCGGGATCGCCGCAGCCGCGGTCGGCGCGATCTTCGGCACGGTGCTCCCGCTGACCCAGACCGAGCAGGACAAGCTCGGCGACATCGGCGAGAAAGCGCGTGACCTTGCCGGCGAGCAGAAGGACAAGCTGACCGAAGCGGTGCGCGAGAAGAAGGACGAGCTGGTCGAGAAGGTCGAGCAGAACGCGCAGCCCGACGAGCAGCGTCGGCAGGGGGGTTCGGCGCAGGCCGGCGCAGGCTCCGATTTCCCGGCCAACGACCGCGGCGCAGAGCGCTACCAGGAGGCCGCCTCGCAGCCGCCGACCCGGCAGCCCGACGAGGATGAAGAATCATTGCCGAGCTCGGATCAGCATCTTTAGTCCAGCGGTGCGATCCGCCCCCGCGAGCGCAGCGCTCCTGTTACGAAGCGCTGCTCTCGGCTGCGTGTCGTAGCCCGTGGCTGATCGCCATTGAGGCGCGCTTCGTCCCGTAACCAACTTCGCTCACTCGGCCACGGCGAACAGCCAGCGCGCCAGCACCGCCGCGACGCCCGCGCCGGCGAGCTGGGCGACGACGAACGCCGGGACGTCGGCCGGGGCGATCCCGGCGAACGTGTCGGACAGGCTGCGCGCGACGGTGATCGCCGGGTTGGCGAAGCTGGTCGAGGAGGTGAACCAATAGGCCGCCGCAATGTAGAGAGCCACCGCAGGCGCGACCGAGTGCGGCCGGTGGCGAACCGTGCCGAGGATGGTGAGGATCAGGCCGAAGGTGGCGATGGCTTCGCCCGCCCACTGACCCGGGCCGTGCCTGGCTTTGACCGACAACTGCAATGTCGGCAGATCGAACATCAGGTGCGCGGCCCACGCGCCGAGGATGCCGAACGCCAGTTGCGTCGCGACATAAGCAATCGCGTCGCGCCAACCGAGCTCGCGACGCGATGCCATGACCAGGCTCACCGCTGGGTTCATGTGGGCGCCGGAGATCGGGCCGATCATCGTGATCAGGACGAACAGGATGGCCGCGGTCGCGGTCGTATTCGCCAGTAACGCGATGGCCTCGTTGCCGCCCGCGAGGTTCTCGGCCATGATCCCCGAGCCGATCACGCAGGCGAACAGGAAGAACGAACCCACTCCTTCGGCCGCCAGTCGATGGGTCAGCCTGGTCATGCCGAGCCTTCCATGCGCCCGATCGCGTCGAGCTCGGCCTGGAGCTCGGCCGGCGGCATTCCCTCGAACGGAAGCGCGAGGAACGCATCGACGCGGCGCCGAAGCAACTCGTAGGTCCGGGCGAACGCCTCGTCCTCGGCGGTTGCGCCGCTGTCGACCGCTGCCGGATCGGCCAGGCCCCAGTGCGCCCGGACGGCTCGCCCCGGGAACGCCGGGCAAGCCTCGCCCGCGGCGTTGCCGCAGACGGTAACGACGATGTCGATGGGCGGACCGCCAGGGTGCGTGAACTCGCTCCAGCTCTTGGAGCGCAGGCCCGCGATGTCGTGGCCTTCACGCTCCAGCAGCTGGAGCGCGGCCGGGTGAACTCGGCCGGCGGGATTGCTGCCGGCACTGAACGCCCGAACGCGGCCTTTTCCCAAGCGATTGAACAGAGCTTCGCCGAGGATGCTGCGCGCGGAATTACCCGTGCACAGGACGAGGACGTCGACCGGCACGGTCAAACCGTCACCGGAGCGCAGCAGTTCCTCGGTTCGGCTGCGGCGAGCTTCTCCAGAGCCGGGCTGACGCCGTAATCGGTCGCCTCGCCGTCGGTCAGGAACGTCTCCCAGACCACCCCGTCGGGATCGGCGATCCAGCTCTTCTCCGAGCGGGCGTAGCAGCAGGTGGTGCGGCCTTCTTCGAGCACCGGCCGGTCCGCCGCCTCGAGCCGAGCGTAGACCTCGGTCAGCTCGGCCGGGCTCTCGACCTGCACGCCCAGATGCTGAACGCCCTTGCCGGAGTGGTTGCCGGTCGAGATGGCGAAGTTGACGCGCGGATCGTCGAGCATCCACTTGGCGTAGTCGGACTTGAGCACCGCCGGCCGGGTGGCGAACAGCGTCGAGTAGAAGCCGACCGAGCGGTCGAGGTCGGCGACCGCGACGTGGACGTGCAGGCGTTTCATGCAGATTTCCTTTCTTCGGGAAGCGCTCCGCCATTGGGACGGCAGGCCGACCCGGCGCAGCAGTTTTCGGTGAGGTAATCGAGCAGCGCGTTCATCGCCGCATAGTCGGCGCGGTAGATCAGCGAGCGATGGCGGCGCTCCTGCGCGATCAGCCCGGCGTGGCGAAGCTGGGCGAGGTGGAACGACAGCGAGCTGTTGGGAATCCCGATCGCCGCGGCGATCGCGCCGGCGGGCATGCCGTCGGCGCCGGCCTGAACGAGCTGGCGGAACACCGCCAGGCGGTGTTCCTGAGCCAGCGCGCCCAGCGCCGCGATCGCTGCTGCAGCCTTCATCCGACTCACCTCAATTCGATTGCCCTCGAAATGATGCCCGCGACACGCGCTGTCAACCATATTTCGAGGATAATCGAATTGACAGTCACCTGAAGCCTTGCCGATATTGCCCGGCCCGGCTTTCCCTCGAGGCATTGCCGACTTACCATGGCGCGGCTTTTCAACCGGCTCGGAGTAGGATCATGAGCATTTTCGTTCGCGCAGCGTTCGCCTTGGCCGCAGCCGCGCTCCCGCTGACGCCGGCCGCGGCCCACCACGGCTGGGCTTGGGCGACCGACAAGGAATTCGTGCTGCCCGGCACCGTCAAGTCGGTGCGGCACGGCAATCCGCACGGCGAGATGGTGCTGGCGACCAGGTCCGGCGAGTGGACGGTCGAGATCGGCCAGCCGTGGCGCAACCAGGGCGCGGGGCTTTCGCCGGCGGTGCTCAAGCCGGGAACCCGGCTGGTCGTCCACGGCCACCGCTCGGCCAAGAAGAACCAGCGGCTGATGAAGGCCGAGCGGATCGTCATCGCCGGCAAAAGCTTCAACCTCTATCCCGACCGGCCGAGTTGAGCATCGCAGCGGCGTTCGCCGCGCTCGAGCAGCTCCCTGCGATCGACGCGCTGCGCAATTCGACATACGTCTATCCGCTGGTCAACGCGCTCCACGTCGTCGGCATCGCCCTGCTATTCGGAGGGATTGTCCCGCTGGACCTTCGCCTCGCCGGCTGGCGGCGCGACGTCGGCCCGGTCGACCCGCTGGCGGGGCTGCTGCTGCCGGTGGCGATATTCGGCTTTGTGCTGGCCGCGAGCAGCGGGCTCCTTCTGTTCGCGACCGACGCGCGCACCTACGCGGCGTCGTGGCTGTTCCGCGCCAAGCTGGTGCTGATTGCCGCCGCCTTGCTCAATGCCCTCGCCTTGAGGCGTATCGACTGGCGCAGCGAGGCCGCCAATTCAAGGCGGCTCGCCTGGGCCAGCGTGGCTTCATTGGTGTTGTGGCTCGGCGCGATCGTGCTCGGGCGGATGATCGGCTATTTCTGAGTCGCCTCAGCCGCCCAGCGTCATCGCCTGGCGAAACTGCTCGTCGGGATCGACCATCCGCCTGTCGTCCGCGGGAAACCGGGCTAGCACCGCGGCGTCGCGCTCATAGCGGTCCTTGCGGAACGCCAAAGTCTTGGCGTCCGCCTCGACCGTGAAATAGGTGATGTAGACCGGCACCGGCCGGGCCAAATCGACGCGCTCCTCGACGTCCGGCGAAGCGGCCGCCGGAAGCTCGCCGTGCAGCCAGTTCGCCAGGCGGCGCGCGTCCTCGACCCGCACGCAGCCGTTGCTCACCCAGCGCTCGGCCTCGCCGAACAGCGTCTTGTTCGGCGTGTCGTGGAGATAGATCCCGTAGTGGTTGGGCATCATGAACTTGACGCCGCCCATCGAGTTGCCGCCGCCGGGAAGCTGACGCACGCGCAGCTCCTTTTCGCCGCTGGCGACCGCGGCCCAGTCGACCGTCGCCGGATCGACCAGCGCCGCGTCCTCGCCCCAGCCGTCGAAGACCTGGTAGCGGCGCTCGCTGAGATAGCCGAGCCCCTGCTCGAGCACGCGCCGGGCAATCAGCGACTGCACGAGCTCGGGCGGCACGTTCCAGTAGGGGTTGACGCTCAGGTAGCGGATCATCGCGGCCAGCATCGGCGTCTCGGTGGCCGGGGCGCCGACGACCACCTTCATGCTGTCGACCGGCTTGCCGTCCTCGTACATCCACAGCCGCGCCGCGCCCGCATCGACCAGCAGGTACTTGCCCGAGTCCGCCGCCGGCAGCCGCCGCGCCCGCTCCATGTTGAGCTGGATCAGGCGCTCGTAGTGCGCCGCACCCAGGTTGAGCGCCGCGATCGTCTCCGCCCCGGCCCTGCCGTCGGGGGCGAGGCCGTGCGCTTTCTGGAACTCGACCAGCCTGGCCCGAAGCGCCTTGTCGAAGCTTCCCTGACGCGCCAGCCCGAGCCGCTGCCGCAGGACCCCGAGCCTCGGATCGCTCGCGCCGGCGCCGATCGCTGCGCCCTCGCCGCCGATCCGCAGCTGCGGCAGACCGCCCCAGCGTTCGCGGTAACGATCGAGCTGGTGGCGCAAGTCGCCGTAGAGGCGATGGACCGGCGCCGCCGGATCGACCGCCGCTGCGCCGAACGTTTCCACCTGGGCGTCGGCGGGGGTCGTCGCCAGCTCGGGCTCGGCCGGCAGCGCGTCCTCGTCGACGACGATCATGTCGAGCCCGTGCTGACGGCTCGGCGGCAACCGAATCTCCTCGATCGCCGCCGCGGCAGGCATCGCCGCCAGGCAGGCGGCGACGATCCCGAAAGCGAAGGTGCGAAGTGTGTCGGTCCCGAACATCGTCTTAGGGCTTACCGCCGACAGATGTATGGATTCCGAACGGCCGAGCGCTTTTTTCGATGGCCAGCGTGCTTTCTCCGGAACGCGGCCAAGCTAAGCCCGCGTTTTCCTACATCGGGCAATGCTGCTAGGGACCGGTGCGATGACCGACGCGATGCAGCCTTCTCTCATTCGGCAAGTTGACGCTTTCGGCGGCAAGGTGCCACTCTCGGAGTTTTCCCTCTGGACAGTGGTCCAGGCGGTCCACGCAGTGCGAACATTCGGACCATTCGGACCATGAGCTCCATCCGCCCTTGGCGCGACATCGCTCGCCGGCCCTCTCGCCGGATCATGGTCGGGCGGGTGCCGGTGGGCGGCGATGCGCCGATCACCGTCCAGACCATGACCAACACGCCCACCTCCGACGCGGTGGCGACGATCGACCAAATCCGCCGCTGCGAGGACGCCGGGGCCGACCTGATCCGCGTCTCGTGCCCCGACGTCGAGAGCACCGCGGCGTTCCGCCAGATTGCCCGCGCCGCGCGGGTGCCGCTGATCGCCGACATCCACTTCCACTACAAGCGCGCGCTCGAGGCCGCCGACGCGGGCGCGGCTTGCCTGCGGATCAACCCGGGCAACATCGGCTCGAGCGAGCGCGTCGCCGAGGTGGTCCGCGCGGCCAAGGCCAACGGCTGCGCGATCCGCATCGGGGTCAACGCCGGCAGCCTCGAGCGCGATCTGCTCGAGAAGTACGGCGAGCCCTGCCCCGAGGCGCTGGTCGAGAGCGCGCTCGACCACATCAAGCTGCTCCAGGACCACGATTTCCACGAATACAAGGTCGCGGTGAAGGCCAGCGACGTGTTCCTCGCGGTCGCCGCCTACATGCAGCTCGCCGAGGCGGTCGACTGCCCGCTGCACCTGGGCGTGACCGAGGCGGGCGGGCTGATCGGCGGCACGGTCAAGTCCGCGATCGGCATCGGCAACCTGCTGTGGGCGGGGATCGGCGACACCATCCGCGTCTCGCTCTCGGCCGAGCCCGAGGAGGAAGTCCGGGTCGGCTTCGAGATCCTCAAGAGCCTGGGCTTGCGCACCCGCGGGGTCCGCGTCGTCAGCTGCCCGAGCTGCGCGCGGCAGGGGTTCGACGTGATCCGCACGGTCGAGGCGCTCGAGAACCGGCTCCAGCACATCAAGACCCCGATCTCGCTGTCGGTGCTCGGCTGCGTGGTCAACGGCCCCGGCGAGGCGCGCGAGACCGACATCGGGTTGACCGGCGGCGGTGCGGGCAAGCACATGGTCTATCTGCGCGGGGTCACCGACCACCACGTCACCAGCGAGGCGATGCTCGATCACATCGTCCGCCTGGTCGAGGAGAAAGCCGCCGAGATCGAGGCGGGAATGAGCGACGCGGGGCGCTCTCAAGGTTCCTTGGCGGAAGCGGCCGAATAGGCGGATGTTAACGGCTCCGCGGTTACGAGGACGCGGTGCAGCACAAGCTGATCTTCTTCGGCGCGCTGGCCGCGTTCGGCGCGATCCTGTTCGGCGAGCGGCCGGGCGCGGAGCTGCCGGCGAGCGGCGGCAAGGCGGCGCTCGCGGTCGCCGAGGCCGACGAAACGGGGTTCGACGGCGAGGCGATGGTGCTGACGCGCGGCGGCGGCGGGCAGTTCCACCTGACCGCGCAAGTCGATGGGCAGGACACCGAGTTCCTCGTCGACACCGGCGCCGACATGGTCGCGCTGACCGTCGAGGAGGCCGAGCGGCTCGGCTTTTCGGTCGATCCGTCGCAATTTGTGCCGCTGACCCGGACCGCCTCGGGCACCGGCTACGGCGCCGTGATCCGCCTCGGCACACTCGAGGTCGCGGGCGGCGAGTTTCGCGAGGTCGAGGCGATGGTGCTCGACGGGCTGCCGGTCAACCTGCTCGGCCAGAGCGTGCTCTCGCAACTCGGCCAAGTCAGCCTCGAAGGCGACCGGATGGTGATAAGGCGCTAGGTCGGGTTTGCGAATCCGCGCCCCGCCGGGTTAGGCAACGGGGGTGAGCATCGCGATCCGCCAAGCCACTCGCGCCGACATGCCGCTGATCGCGTCGCTGATCCGCGCGCTGGCGGAATACGAGGGACTGAGCCACGCGGTGCGGATGGAGGACGGCAAGCTCGAGCGCCACTTGTTCGGCGAGCGGCGACACGCCGAAGTGCTGATCGGCGAATGCCACGGCGCCCCGCGCGGCTTCGCGCTGTTCTTCCACAACTTCTCGACGTTCGAGGGACGGCCGGGACTGTGGCTCGAGGATCTGTTCGTGATGCCCGAGTGGCGGCGCTCGGGGCTGGGGCGGGCGCTGCTCAGCGAGGTCGCGCGGATCGCGGTGGAGCGCGGCTGCGGCCGGCTCGAATGGTCGGTGCTCGACTGGAACATGATGGCGATCAACTTCTACCGCTCGCTGGGCGCGCGGGCGCTGACCGACTGGACGACGATGCGGCTCGACGCCGACGCGCTCGCACGGCTCGGCGCGGAGACGGCAGTTTCCGGCGCATGACGGTTGCGCGCGCGTTCACCGCATAGTTAGGGCGCGGGTGCTAGACGCGAGGGCGATGGGCGACACGGTGGATCGACGGTCGGTACTGAAGGGCGCGGGCGCCGCCGGAGCGGCGCTCGCGCTTCCCGCGCGCGCGTTCGCGCAGCCGCTCGCCATCTCCGAGCAGCACCGCCGCATCCTCGAGGTCGCCCGGCGCGAGGTCGAGCGCGCGGGGACCCGGCTGTGGCGGCGCGACATGGCGGGGGTCGCCGACTTCGGCCTGCCTTCGTCGCTGCCTCGCTTGCATTTCGCCAACCTCGAGAACGGCACGGTGCGCTCGTTCCTGGTCGCGCACGGCCGCGGCTCGGACCCCGAGCACGACGGCTTCCTCAAGTGGTTCTCCAACGTGCCGGGCAGCTTCGCGACCAGTCGCGGGGCTTACATCAGCTATGAATGGTACGTCGGCAAGTACGGCGTCTCGATCCGGCTGGGCGGGCTCGATCCCGACAACTCCAACGCCCTGAACCGCGCGATCGTGATGCATGCGGCATGGTACGCCGCACCCGACATGCTCGGCAAATGGGGCAAGCTCGGGCGCAGCGACGGCTGCCTGGCGATGGCCCCCGACGACTTCAACTGGGCCCTGACGCAGCTCTCGGGCGGGCGCTGCATCTACGCCGACAAGCTGGGACTCTACTGAGCTTTCACACCCGCAAGTCGGGCGCGGTCGCCTCGGCCTTGAGCAGCGCGATCGCCTCGGAGAGCGGCATCACCCGCTGCCGCTCCTCGCCGAGCGTGCGGATCGCGACCGTGCCTTCCTCGGCCTCGCGCTTGCCGACGACCAAGAGGTGCGGGACCTTCTGCAGCGAATGCTCCCTCACCTTGTAGTTGATCTTCTCGTTGCGAAGGTCTGATTCGACACGAATTCCCACCGACCTCAAGTCGGCTTGAACTTTCTCGGCATAGGCGTCGGCGTCGGAGACGATCGTCGCCACCACCGCCTGAACCGGCGCCAGCCAGACCGGCAATTTGCCCGCGTGGTGCTCGATCAGGATGCCGATGAAGCGCTCGAAGGTGCCGAGGATCGCGCGGTGGAGCATCACCGGGCGGTGCTTCTCCCCGTCCTCGCCGATGTAGTGCGCGTCGAGCCGCTCGGGCAGCACGGTGTCGGTCTGCATCGTCCCAACCTGCCAGGTGCGGCCGATCGCGTCGGTCAGATGGAACTCGAGCTTGGGCGCGTAAAACGCGCCTTCGCCGGGCAATTCCTCCCAGCCGAACTCGGGCGTATCGCGCCCCGCGGCGCGAACCGCGTCGCGCAGCGATTGCTCCGACCAATCCCACATCTCATCCGAGCCGAACCGTTTGTCGGGCCGCAGCGCGAGCTTGATCGCATATCGGTCGAAGCCGAGGTCGCGATAGACGCTGTCGAGCAGGTCGCAAAAGCTGCGGACCTCGTCGATCAGCTGGTCCTCGCGGACGAAGATGTGCGCGTCGTCCTGGGTGAACTGGCGCACGCGCATGATCCCGTGGAGCGCGCCGTGCGGCTCGTTGCGGTGGCAGCAGCCGAATTCGGCCATGCGCAGCGGCAGATCGCGGTAGGACTTGATCCCCTGCTTGAAGATCAGCACGTGCGCCGGGCAGTTCATCGGCTTGATCGCCATCAGCTCGGCGTCGCCCGAAAGGATCGGCGCGTCGTCCTCGGTCCCGGGAATCTCGTCGGGGACCACGAACATGTTCTCGCGGTACTTGCCCCAGTGGCCCGACTGCTCCCACTGCCGCGCGTCCATGATCTGCGGGGTCTTGACCTCGAGATAGCCCGCGGCGTCGAGCCGGCGGCGCATATAGGCCTCGAGCCCGCGCCAGATCATGTAGCCCTTGGGGTGCCAGAACACGCTGCCGTGGGCCTCGGACTGGAGGTGGAACAAGTCCATCTCGGCGCCCAACTTGCGGTGGTCGCGCTTGGCCGCTTCCTCGAGCCGCGTGAGATGCGCCTCGAGCTGCTTTCTGTTGAGCCAGCCGGTGCCGTAGATGCGCGACAATTGCGCGTTCTTCTGGTCGCCGCGCCAGTAGGCGCCGCTAACCCGCGTCAGCTTGAACGCGGCGGGATCGAGCTTGCCGGTCGACGCCAGGTGCGGCCCGCGGCACATGTCCATCCAGCCGTTGCCCGAACGATAGACGGTCAGCTCCTCGCCTTCGGGCAGCTCATTCGCCCATTCGGCCTTGAAGCTCTCGCCCTCGGCGCGCCACTTGGCGATGAGCTGGTCGCGCTCCCACACCTCGCGGACCAGCGGCAGGTCGGCGGCGATGATCCGCCGCATCTCGGCCTCGATGCCCGGGAGGTCCTCGTCGCGAAACGGGCCGCGCTCCGCGGTCGGGGCGAAGTCGTAGTAGAAGCCGTCGTCGGTCGACGGGCCGAAGGTGATCTGGGTGCCGGGGAACAGGTTCTGCACGGCCTCGGCGAGCACATGGGCGTAGTCGTGGCGGACCAGCTCGAGCGCCTCGGCCTCGTCGCGCGCGGTGAGCAGCGCAAGGCTTGCGTCGGCCTCGAACGGGCGGTTGAGGTCGCGCAGCTCGCCGTCGACCCTTGCCGCCAGCGCGGCCTTGGCCAGCCCCGGGCCGATCGCCGCGGCGACGTCGGCCGGGGTCTGCCCCCGCGGCACCTCGCGGACCGAGCCGTCGGGAAGCAAAATCTTGAACATCTCGGACATGGATCACCGTCTCAGTTTGGGGGCGCCTTTGGCACAAGCGTCGGCGCGCCGGAAGGGTCGGCGTCGGGGTTGCGATGATTCGAGCGGAGACGCCGTCCGCCCGAACCCGGGCGGCGGCGGGGGCGCTAGCGCGCGACCGACCGCCCCCGCGCGGTGCGGGTGGTAGTGGTCGTGGCCAGGGCGAAGCCGCGTAGCATCGCGCGGGATGTAGCCGAGCCGCGGTTAAATGTCGATCAACGGCTCAGGAGAACCGGTTCCTGCCCGCCTCCACCGCCATCCGGTGCGTCCCGGACAGCGCGGTCGAGCGCATCTTGACCGTATCGAGGAAGCGCCATTCGCTGCTCACCCGGCTCGGCGTCAGCTCGACCGCGATGTAGCCGCGACGGCGCATCTCGGCCCACCTGAGGCTGGGATTGAAGCCGACGCTGTCGGCGGCGAAGCGTTCGGGCACAACCCACGGCAGCGAACCCTCGATCCCCGGCGAGGTCACGCTGTGCCCGGCGAGCTCGACCCCGGCGCGCTCGTTGCCGTGCGCCAGCTCGAACGCCCAGGCGTTGTGGGTGTCGCCGGTCAGCACCACCAGGTTGGCGTCGGCCTCGCGCGCGGCGCGGAGCAGCCGCTCGCGCGCGGCGGGATAGCCGTCCCACGCATCCATGTTGACCGGCAGCCCCACCCGGCTCGCGGCGAGGCCGTTGGCGATGCGGCGGCGGACGTAGTCGGGGCTGTCGGAACGCATTCCTTCGGCGACGCTCGGGACCAGCCGCAGCTCGCCCATCACGACTTGCTGGACCAGCACCTGCCACGGCTTGCCCGCGCGGCGCGAGGCGGCGAGGCCGGCGGCCAGCCAGCCCTCCTGCTCGGCGCCGAGCAGCGTGCGGCGCGGGTCGCGCCAGCCGCCGTCGCGGAAGCGCGCCAGCGCCGCGCTCACCTCGGCGTCGGTGCCGGTGGTCAGCGTCGACAGGTCGAACGGCTTGTCGCGCGCGGTGATCCGGGTCTCGAGGCGGAACAGCGTGGCGAGGTCGCCGACCTCGTAGGCCGCCCACGGCGCGTCGGAAACGGGCAGCCATTCGCGGTAGGCGCGCATCGCGGCCGCGGTGCGCGCGCTCCATGGGCCCTCGGTTGCGGGCTGATGGTTCTCCGCCCCGCCCTTCCAGCTGTCGTTGGCGGTCTCGTGGTCGTCGCCGACCATGATCCACGGCTGGAGCTGGAACAGCCGCTGGAGATCGCGATCGGCGCGGTAGGCGGCGTGACGCCCGCGGTAGTCGGCGAGCGTGACAATCTCGTTGTCCGGCCGCAGCACCCGGCCGGGCACGGCCTGCCGGGCCGAGGGGTAAGTCCCACGCTGGTACTCGTAGTAGTAGTCGCCGGTGTGGACTGCGAGGTCAAAGCCCGCATCCTCGGCGGCGTGGCGGTAGGCGTTGAACCAGCCGAAGCCGAGGTTCGAGCAGCTGAACACCGCCATCCGGAACTTCTCGACCGGCCCGGCGGGCAGCGTGCGGGTGCGCCCGACCGGAGAACCCGTCCCGTCGGGCGCGACGAAGCGGTAGTAGTACCAGCGCCCGGGCTCGAGCCCGGTGGCGACCGCCTTGGCGCACCAGTCGCGCCCGGGCGAGGCGACCGCCTCGCCGCCCGCGACCACGCGCGCGAAATCGAGCGTTTCGGCCACTTCGTAGCGCAGCCGCGCCTCGCCGCCGGCGGCGACATGGCGCGTCCAAAGCAGGGCGCGGTCGGGTCCCGGCTCGCCGCTGGCGACCCCATGGGTGAAGCCGGTCTCCCCAGGGCCGACTGCCCATGTCGGCGCCGCGGCCAGCGAGAGACCCGCGAACCCGACTCGAAGCGCGCTGCGGCGGTCGAGCGAATAGCGATTCGACGCCGGCGGCGGCTGAACGGTCATGGCGGCGAGTCCCTCGTGGCGAGCCCCTGCTTCGCGCAAACCACCCGCGCGTGACAAGCGCGTTGAAAACGGCCCAAGCCGGTTTGTCGCCGCGGGCCCGGTTTGTTAGAGGGATCCACTCCGACACGTTTCCCGAGACCCGCCATGCTCGACCGCCTGTTCACCGCCCACCCACGCGCCGTCGGCGAGACTTACGGCGAGCATTTCGCCGTCGCCGGCAAGTTCGGGCTGACGATGATCCGCGGCGGGGTCTGCGCGCTGCTCCACGCGCTGGTCCCGGCCTGGTGCGAGACCACCGGCAGCGACACCATCCGCCGCCTCAACAAGATCATGGTCGAGCAGCGCGCGGCCAAAGGTCAGGCGGCGATCCAGCTCCAGACCGTCGACTGGGTGATCTGAGCGAGCGCCACAGCCTTGCCGACGGGCGCGAGATCGCGTTCCGCCTCACCCCCGGCCGCGGGCCGGCGCTGGTGTTCCTGCCCGGCTATATGTCCGACATGGCGGGCAGCAAGGCGACCGCCTTGTTCGACTGGGCGCAAAGCGAAGGCCGCGCTTGCCTTTTGCTCGACTATTCGGGCTGCGGCGAGAGCTCTGGCGACTTCGCCGACGGCACGCTCAGCCGCTGGCGCGACGAGGTCGCCGCGTTGGTCGAGGCCCGGTGCGACGGCCCGGCGATCCTGGTCGGCAGCTCGATGGGCGGGTGGCTGATGCTGCTCGCGGGCCTCGCGCTGGGCGAGCGCCTCGCCGGGCTGGTCGGGATCGCCGCCGCGCCCGACTTTACCGAGTGGGGCCTGGACGCGACGCAGCAGGTCGCGCTCGAGCGCGGCGAGACGGTGCTGAAGGAGAACCCCTACGGCCCCGAGCCACCCCGACCCACCCCGGGTTCCGGCGCGACGCGCAGGCCAACTTGATGCTCGGCGGCGAGATCGCGCTCGACTGTCCGGTGCGGTTGCTCCACGGCCAGCGCGACAGCGACGTGCCGTTCGACGTCTCGCTGCGGCTGGCCCGGCATCTGCGTTCGGAGGATGTTCAGGTGACCTTGATCAAGGACGGCGACCACCGCCTGTCGCGCGATGCCGACATCGCGCTGCTGCTGCGCACCGTCGCCACGCTCGCCGACCGGCCATGATCGCGG
>JAIVIY010000149.1 GCA_020200285.1 Novosphingobium sp.
GGTCATCGTCAACTCGCAGCGCGGCGGCCCCTCGACCGGATTGCCGACCAAGACCGAGCAGAGCGATCTCTACCAGGCGGTCTACGGCCGCAACGCCGACGCCCCGCTGCCGGTGATCTCGGCGCGCAGCCCCGCCGACGCGTTCGAATGCGCGATCGAGGCGTGCCGGCTCGCGGTGCAATACATGACCCCGGTGATGCTGCTCACCGACGGCTATATCGCCAATGCCGCCGAGCCGTGGAAAGTCCCAGATCCCAAGAGCTTCGCGCCGTTTCCTGTGTTGTTTCTCGAACAGCGCAACGGCCCCGACGGCGAGCTGCTGCCGTTCGCCCGCGACGAGAAGGGCGCGCGGCCGTGGATCAAGCCGGGCACGCCCGGGCTGACGCACCGTATCGGCGGGATCGAGAAGGCCCCCGGCACCGGCAATATCGACTACTCGCCGCAAGCCCACCAGACGATGACCGACGCGCGCAAGGCCAAGATCGACGGCATCGCGCAAGGCATCCCCGAGCAGGACATCTGCCTCGGCGAACCGGGCGGCAAGCTGGCTGTAGTCGGCTGGGGCAGCACCTTCGGGCCGATCCACCAGGCGGTGCGGCGGATGCGCCGCAAGGGCTTCGACGTTAGCCACATCCATGTCCGCCACATCTGGCCGCTGCCGAGGAATCTGGGCGCGTTGCTCAAGAGTTATGCGAACATCCTCGTGCCCGAGATGAACACCGGCCAGTTCAAGACCGTGCTCCGCGACCAGTTCCTGGTCGACGCCCGCCCGCTGACCAAGACCAGCGGTCAGCCGTTCACCATCGCCGAGATCGAAGCCGCGATCGACGCGTTCTTCGACGCGATCCCCGGCAACGAGGGCGGCGAGGTCCCGGCCGACGCCACGCAATTGCCCACGCCCGAATCCGGCCACGACGACGGCTCGCTCCACGGCCGCAAGACGCCGCAAAGTCTGAATACAACGGGCCTCAAGGCGGTGAAGCCATGAACGACATGACCCCCATTCGTCCGGCGACCACGCTCAAGGACTGGGAATCCGACCAGGAGGTGCGCTGGTGCCCGGGCTGCGGCGACTACGCGATCCTCAAGGCGGTGCAGCGCACTCTGCCCGAGATCGGCGCCGACCCGGCGACGACGGTGTTCGTCAGCGGGATCGGCTGCTCGAGCCGGTTTCCCTATTACATCGAGAGCTACGGCTTCCACACGATCCACGGCCGCGCGCCGGCCTTCGCCACGGGCATCAAGCTGGCCAACCCCGAGCTCGACGTCTGGCTGGTGACCGGCGACGGCGACGGGATGAGCATCGGCGGCAACCACACGATGCACATCCTGCGCCGCAACCTCGACTGCCAGATCCTCCTGTTCAACAACGAGATCTACGGGCTGACCAAGGGCCAGGCCTCGCCGACCAGCCGCATCGGGACGACCTCGCCCTCGACCCCGCTCGGCTCGGTCGACCGGCCGGCCAGCCCGTGCGCCTTCGCGCTCGGCAGCGGCGCGCGGTTCGTCGCGCGCGGGTTCGACGTCTCGAAGAACCTGCCCGAAGTGCTCAAGGCCGCGCACGCCCACCGCGGCGCCGCGTTCGTCGAGATCTTCCAGAACTGCATCGTGTACAACAAGGACGTGTTCGACGGCTTCGCCGCGCCCAAGGGCGCCGAAGACCGCCAGCTCTGGCTCAAGCATGGCGAGCCGATGCTGTTCGCGAAAGGAGCGTGCGGCATCGCGCTCGACGCGGAGAAGCTCACGCTCAAGGGAGTCGAGGTGATCGATGGCGACTGGCAGGCGGCGGGCGTGATCGTCCACGACGTCCGGAACCGCTCGGTCGCGCACATGCTGGTCGAGCTGCCGTTCGGCCCGTTCCCGATGGCGCTCGGGGTGATCTACGACGATCCGCGCCCGACCTTCGAGAGCGCGGTGCACGAGCAGAGCGCTAAGGCCACCGCGGGCAAAAGCGCCGACCTCGCCGCGCTCCTGGCCCGCGGCCAGACCTGGACCGTGGGCGGCACCGCGCAGGATCCGATCTAGCGCGGCTCCGGCCCCGGGGTCATCGCTTCGAGCTGATCCTTGGCCTGCTCGGCGACTTGCTGGGCCGGGCGATCGAGCAGCGCGGAGGCAGCAAACGCCCACCCCGCGCCGCCGAGCCAGCCGCCGATCACGTCGCTGGGGAAGTGGACGCCCAGCCAGACGCGCGTCCAGGCGACGATCAGCGACAGCGCCACCGCTCCGCCGACGATCGTCCAGCGCGCGTCGCGCCGACGGCTCATCGCCGCGAACGCCAGCCCGATCGCGATATACACCACCGCCGAGTTGAAGCTGTGCCCGCTGGGGAAGCTCTGGCCGCCAGCCGAGGTCAGGTGCGGGACGATCGTCGGCCGGTCGCGGCCGACCAGCTCTTTGACCGCCGAGTTGAGGACCCAACCGCCGACGATCGTGCCCGCCAGTAGCACCGCCTCGCGGTGCAAGCGCAGGAACAGCAGCGCGACCAGCGCGAACAGCGCGACGATATGCCGCAGCAGCACGCCGCCCAGCGCGGTCAGGTCGCGCACCCCTTCGAGCAGCCATTCGGGCCCGCCCGGGCGCAAGTCGACGCCGGTCCGCCAGAACAGCAGCCCGGTCGAATCGAGCGCGCCGGTGCGGCCGGCCTGGACCAGCCCGACCATCAGCGCGAATCCCGCCCAGCAGATCAGCGCCGCGATCGTCGCGTGGCGCGGCGAGATGCGCCACCCGCGCGAGGGCAGGACGACGGTTTCGCGCGGGCGTTCGGCTGAGCGGGCTGGCTCCATCTATCGGCCCAACCGCATCGCTGCCTTCGCGTTCCCGCGCGAGTAGGGGGCAGGCGGCCTGCGCCGTAAACGCGAAGCCATTGCCCTGAGCCCGCCGGCACCGCATATCGCGGTCGATGAACACGCATTCCCCCGTCCGCGGAGCGCACCTGGTCGCCGGAGGCGAGCGCGGCCGGTCGGGAACCGGCATCGTCGCGCGGCTGGTGGCGGGGGGCTTTCAGCGGATTCTCGACCGGATCGACCGCGGGCTCGAGCACGGCTCGCTGCTCGCCGCGCTGCCCGACGGGTCGCGGCGCCTGCTCGGCGGCCGCGCGCCGGGACCCGCGGCCGAGATCGACCTCAGGCACTGGAACGCGCTGCTGCGGCTCGCCACCGGCGGCTCGGTCGGCTGGTACCAGGCGTGGGAGGCGCGCGAGTGGGACAGCCCCGATCCGGTGCAGATTTTCGCGCTGTTCATGCGCAACGGCGCGACGCTCGGCGGCGTCGCCCGCGCCAAGGGCCCGTGGCGCTGGCTGCTGCGGCGGCTCCACCGGCTCCAGCGCAACACCCCCGGCGGGGCGCAGAAGAACATCGCCGCGCACTACGACCTCGGGAACGATTTCTACGCCGCGTGGCTCGGCGAGACGATGACCTATTCGAGTGGGATGTTCTCGGGCGACGCGGCGGGCGGGCCATCGCGCCGGGCGCAGGTCTTCGATCCGCTCGACCGCGCGCAATCGGCCAAGTGCGGCGAGATCGTGCGGCGGATCGACGGCGACGGCGTTCACCGGGTGCTCGAGATCGGCTGCGGCTGGGGGACGCTAGCGGCGCACCTCGCCGGCTATTGCGAAGCGCAGATCGACGCGATCAGCCTGTCCGATGCGCAGCTCGAGTTCGCGCGCGCCAAACACGCCGATCTGACCGATCGGATCGATTTCCGCCGGCAGGACTACCGCGACGTCGCCGGCCAGTACGACGCGGTCGTCAGCGTCGAGATGGTCGAGGCGGTTGGGCGTGAATACTGGCCCGCCTGGTTCGACTGCCTCGCGCGCTGCCTCAAGCCCGGCGGTCGGGCGGCGATCCAGTTCATCTCGATCCGCGACGACCTGTTCGAGGCCTATGCGTCGAGCGCCGACTTCATCCAGGCCTACATCTTTCCGGGCGGGATGCTGGTGCGCGAGAGCGAGTTCCGCAGACTCGCCGCGGAACGTAGTCTGAAATGGTGCGATCAGGTCGATTTCGGACTCGACTACGCGGAGACATTGCGGCTGTGGCGCGCCAGCTTCGACGCGGCGGTCAACGCGGGACGCTTGCCCGCCGGCTTCGACGAGCGCTTCGTCCGGCTGTGGCGATACTACCTGATGTATTGCGAGGGCGGATTCCGCGGCGGCGGGATCGACGTCAGCCAGGTGACGCTGGTCAAACTCCGGTGAATCCCCGCGAAGGCGGGGATCTCAGGAGAAATGACCGAGCGGCGCGAGATCCCCGCCTTCGCGGGGATTCAGCAGCTCCGGTACACCCCATCGCCGCTGAACCGGGCGAGGATGTTGTCGTGGACGATCGGGCTGAGCAGGTTGGCGAAGGCGCAGCCGACGATGTTGTCCTGCCACCAGACCACCTCGGCCTGCAGCGATTCGAGCCCGGGCAGCGTCAGCCAGCACAGCGAGCCGGCGTGCATCCGGTTGACGCAGGCGGCCGAAAACCCGCCGAGCGAGAGATCGAGCACCTCGGTCTGGAAGCCGCGCCCTCCCGAGGGTCGCAGCGAAGCGGGGATGGCGATCCGCGTGCGCGGGGCGCAGCGGTCCTCCTGCGCGACGATTTCGTAGCGGCTGCGCGATGAAGTCGTGGTCTGCATCCAGACAGCTCCAATCAAAAGGCCCGCCCCCACGCGAGGTGCGCGCGTCCCTGTGCAGCTTGTCGGCTTTCTCGCTTACCGTCGGCTTATGCGGAATGGTTAACCCGCTCGCGGTGTCCGCTGGCGAACGGTTCACCAAGCAGCTCAACCAAGCGCGCGGCGACCGCCTCGGGCGGCTTGACGCTGGCGGG
>JAIVIY010000150.1 GCA_020200285.1 Novosphingobium sp.
GCGTAAGGCGTCGAAGTCGGCGGCGAGCAGCTTGTCGGGCGGGATGTCGCGGCCTAGCAAGGCTTCCAGCTTGGCCCACACCGAAGCCGCGGCGGCGACGCTGACCTGCTGGCCGACGATCGTTCGCAGCAGCGTGACGTACCCGGTGGCGCGGATGCGCGGCTCGGGATAGCCGGCGCGGGTCAGCGCGGCGGCGATCTTCGGCTCGGCCTTGGCGACCTGGTCGAGCCCTTCGCGGATCGCAGTTGCGCTCAATCCCATCATCTCTCGCCCGCGCTTGCCAAAATCGGAGCCGCGCCCTAGCAGCCCGCCCGAAGCGGCGATAGCGCCGGGCGCGAACGAGTAAGGACATGTGGGAATGCCCAGGCTGCTGGTGACCAATCGGGCGGGGTTCGAGACCGCGGCCGAGGCGACGGCTGGGCTGTCGGTAATGGAGAACATCCGCGACAACGGGTTCGACGAGCTGCTCGCGTTGTGCGGCGGCTGCTGCAGCTGCGCGACCTGCCACGTCCACGTCGACCCCGACTTCATCGGCGCGCTCGAGCCGATGAGCGAGGACGAGAACGACTTGCTCGACAGCTCGGACCACCGCAACGAGTTCTCGCGGCTATCGTGCCAGGTGCCGATGAGCGATGCGCTCGACGGCCTCAAGGTGACGATCGCGGCTGAGGATTAAAGCCGCAGCTCTCTCCCCTTCAGGGGAGAGACATGAAGGCTTGGCGCGCAGCGCCTAGCCGAAGTTGAGAGGGGCTCTGCGTTGGGCCCCCCTCTCCCAACCCTCTCCCCTCAAGGGGAGAAGGCCTAGAGGCGCAGCCCCGCGGTCTCTTCCAGCCCGGCCATCAGGTTGAGGCTCTGCACCGCCGCGCCGCTGGCGCCCTTGCCGAGATTGTCGAGCAGCGCGACCAGGCGCACGCCCTCGGCGCCGGCGAAGACATGCAAGGTCAGCCCATCGTCGGGAGCGGCTGAAACGCGGAGGAGGATTTCACCCTCGTCAGGCATTCCTTCAGCGACGGTCACGAGCGGCGCGCCGGCGTAGAACTCGGCGAGCTCGGCGCGCATCGCCTCGGGCGAGGAGGCGTGCGGCAGGGCGGCCAGCGGAACCGGGACCTCGACCGCCATCCCGCGATGCGCGGGGATCACCGCGGGGGCGAACAGCGGCGCGTGCGCGAGCCCGGCCCACTTCTGCATCTCGGGCACGTGCTTGTGGCCGAGCGCCAGGCCGTAGCCGCGCCAGGCGATGTCGCGGTCGGCCTCGAAGCGCGCGATCAGCGCCTTGCCGCCGCCCGAATAGCCCGAGACCGCGTGGACCACGTACGGCCAATCGGCGGCGAGCAGGCCGGCGCGGACCAGCGGTGCGACCAGCGCGAGGAACCCGGTGGGGTAGCACCCGGGGTTGCTGACGCGGTCCGCCGAGGCCACCGCCTCGCGCCCGACCAGCTCGGGAAAGCCATAGGTCCACCCGTCGGCGACGCGGTGCGCGCTCGAGGCGTCGATCAGGCGCGCCTTGCTGCCTTGCGCCAGCGCCACCGCCTCGCGCGCGGCGGCGTCGGGCAGGCACAGCACCGCGAAATCGGCGGCGTGAAATGCGTCGCGCCGCGCCGCAGCGCTCTTGCGCTGGGCCTCGTCGAGGACGATGAGCTCGAACTCATTGCGGCCCTGCAACCGCTCGCGGATTTCGAGGCCGGTGGTGCCCGCCGCGCCGTCGACGAAGACCGTCGCAGTCATCCCAGCCGCCGGATCGCGCTCGGCTCGCCCTTGCGCGCGACCAGCGCGGCGAGCGGCTCGATGACGACGGCGCCCTTGTCCTGGCTGGCGTGGACGAGTTCGTCCGGGTCAAGCGCGATCGCGACGTGGCCGGGGAAGAACACCAAGTCGCCACGCCGCGGCGCGGCCGCGGC
Organism: Novosphingobium sp.; assembly: GCA_020200285.1. Classification (GTDB taxonomy): domain Bacteria; phylum Pseudomonadota; class Alphaproteobacteria; order Sphingomonadales; family Sphingomonadaceae; genus Novosphingobium. Next base: position 1,899 of record JAIVIY010000150.1, read on the forward strand.
CTTGCCGCACGCTTCCTGCTGGTCGCTGTCGCGCGGCAGCGCATGGCCGGCGCGGGCGAACGCGGTTTGGACCAGCCCCGAGCAGTCGATCCCCGCCCCACCCCGCGCGCCCCAGACGTAAGGCGTGCCGACGCGCGCCAGCGCCGCCTCGACCGCATCGCCCGGCGCGGGCGCCGGTGCCGCGCCGTCGGGCTCGCCGAGATCTTCCAGTCGAACGTAGCCGTTGTAGGAATCGTGCGCGCAGTAGCCCCAGGCCCACTGCCCGGCCCCCTCACCGGTAATGTCGAGCACCATGAAGCGCTCGCCGCAGAGCAGCTCGGAAGTCTGTTCGGCGTCGGCGTGCGGAGTCTTGCGCACCGCCGCATGATCGCCGGTCACCGCGCGCGACATCGGCACCACGTAATGCGGCGCAAACAGTTTGCCGGCGAGCGCGATGTCGGCGAGGTCGCCGCGGATCGGGGTGACTCGCGCGTCGCGCACCCGGGCCGGGCCGGACAGCGCGTACTGCCCGTGCGCCGGTTCGGGTGGCGGCACGCCTGTGGTCACTTCGGCCCCTTCGCGGAAAGCGCGGGCGATTAGACGCTGCTCGGCGTCAGAGCAAGGAGCGACGGCGACGGGCAATCGGGTTCGACCTTCGGCCTGCTTTCACAAGCGCGCGCTCATCCGAACCGTTCCCGCAAATAGTGCCACGCCGCGCGCAGGCCGAGCGCCTCGCCGCCGCGCGGGCGGCCGGGCTTGAGCACCGGCCGCCAGGCGAACGTGTCGAAGTGCGCCCAGTCGACGCCGTCGGGCACGAACCGGTCGAGGAACAGCCCGGCGACGCTCGCCCCGGCGAAGCCGTTGGTATGGCTGTTCATCAGGTCGGCGACGTCGGACTTCAGGTATTCGCGGTAAGCCTCGGGCAGCGGCAGCCGCCAGACTTCGTCGTCGTGCGCCTTGCCCGCGGCGATCAGCCCGTCGGCGGTCTCGTCGCGCCGCGTCATCAGCGCCGGCAGGTCGGGTCCCAGCGCGACCCGCGCCGCGCCGGTCAGCGTGGCGAAGTCCAGCACCAGCTCAGGCTTGTCCTCGCCCGCGCGGACCAGGGCGTCGGCGAGGACCAGGCGGCCCTCGGCGTCGGTGTTGGTGATCTCGACGCTCGTCGCGTTGCGCGCGCGGAACACGTCGCCGGGACGCATCGCGTTGCCGGCGATGGCGTTCTCGACCGCGGGCACCAGCAAGTGCAGCCGGAGCTTGAGCCCGGCGCCCATCACCAGCCCGGCCAGCGCGATCGCGTGCGCCGCGCCGCCCATGTCCTTCTTCATCAGCGCCATGCCGGCGGTGGTCTTGATGTCGAGCCCGCCCGAATCGAAGCACACCCCCTTGCCGACGATCGCCAGCCGCGGGTGCTTGGGATTGCCCCATTCAAGCTCGATCATTCGCGGCGCAGCCTCACGCGCCGCCGCCCGGCCGACCGCGTGGACCAGCGGGAAATCCTTCGCCAGCGCGTCGCCGGTGGTCACCCGCACTTCGGCCTTGTGAGCCTTGGCCATGACCCGGATTTCGGCCTCGAGCGCGGCCGGGCCCATGTCCTCGGCGGGGGTGTTGACCAGATCGCGGACTTTGCAGACCGCCGCCGCTTCGGCGAGCGCAGGCTCGATCGCCTTGGCGTCCCTGGTCAGCAGGATGCGCGGACCGGTCGCCTTCTTCGCATCGCGGTAGCGATCGAAGCGGTATTGCGCGGTGAGCCAGCCGTGCACCGCCGGGCCCGGCTCGCCGTCCTCGCGGCGGTAGGTTCCCGCGGGAAGCACTTCGGCGAGCCGCGCCAGGCACCAGCTCGACAGGCTGGCGACATCGGCGACCCCGCCCACCGCGAACCACCCCTCGCCCTCGGGCACGATCGCGGTCTCGAACCCGCCGCCCTCGAACTTCTGCGCCGCGACGGCCGCGCGCTGCGCCGGCGACAGCCGCTTCAGCCAGCCTTCGAAGCTTTTCTTATCGACCAGCTGGAGATCGATCGCCTTCTGCCCGCGATCGGGCTGGAGCAGGGCCGGCTTGTCGCTCATGGGTCCGCGATTAGGTCATGCGACGGGTGGGTGCAATCTCGCGCGACCGCCCCTATAACGGGACCCATGACCGACTACATGACCGTCGACGACACCGACGTCCTGCCGCGCGACGGGACGATCAAGCTTCACGGGCCGGCGGGCTTTGCGGGGATGCGCCAGGCCGGGCGGCTCGCCGCCGAGATTCTCGACGCGATGGTCCCGCTGGTCCGGCCGGGAGTCCCGACCGCCGAGCTCGACGACGTGGTCCGGCAAATGACGCTCGACGGCGGCGCGGTCCCGGCGACGCTCGGCTATCGCGGCTACACGCACTCGTGCTGCATCTCGATCAACCACGTGGTCTGCCACGGCATCCCATCGGAGCGGACGCTGCGCGACGGCGACATCGTCAACATCGACGTGACCCCGCTGCTCGACGGCTGGCACGGCGATTCGAGCCGGATGTACCTGGTCGGCGACGTCCCGTTGAAGGCCCGCCGCCTGGTCGAAATCACGTACGAGTGCCTGATGATCGGCATCGAGCAGGCGCGCCCCGGCGCGCGGCTCGGCGACATCGGCGCGGCGATCCAGCGCCATGCCGAGGGCCAGCGCTACGGCGTGGTCCGCGAGTTCTGCGGCCACGGCCTCGGCCGGTTGTTCCACGACGCCCCCGAGGTGGTCCACGCGGCCCGTCCCGGCACTGGGCCGGAGTTGCGCCCGGGCATGTTCTTCACCGTCGAGCCGATGATCAACCTCGGCAAGCCGGCGGTGAAGCTGCTCGAGGACGGCTGGACCGCGGTCACCCGCGACCGCTCGCTGTCGGCCCAGTTCGAGCACTCGATCGGGATCACCGAGGGTCGGCGGCCGGTGGCGCAGTCGCGGGGGTCACGTGAAGAAGATCGAAGCCATCATCAAGCCGTTCAAGCTCGACGAGGTCAAGGAAGCGCTGCACGAGGTCGGCGTCTCGGGCATCACGGTCACCGAGGCCAAGGGCTTCGGCCGCCAGAAGGGCCACACCGAGCTTTATCGCGGGGCCGAATACGTGGTCGACTTCCTGCCAAAGGTGAAGCTCGAGGTCGTGGTCCCCGACGGGCTTGCCGAGCGGACCGTCGAAGCGATCGCAGCCGCCGCGCAGACCGGGCGGATCGGCGACGGCAAGATCTTCGTGATCCCGATCGAGAGCGCGCTGCGCATCCGCACCGGAGAGCGCGACGACGACGCGATTTAGGGGGCAAGCGAAGGGGTTTGGCCCTTTCCCGTTCGGGCTGAGCTTGTCGAAGCCCTGTTCTTCCTTTCGACCGCCGCGGAAGTGAAGAACCGTCCTTCGACAGGCTCAGGACGAACGGTGGTTTATGACGGCAAGGACTAGGGAACGTATCAAGATGGCTACCGCAAAGGACGTGCTCGCCCGGATCAAGGACGAGGAGATCGAATGGGTCGACCTCCGCTTCACCGACCCGAAGGGCAAGTGGCAGCACCTGACGATGGTCTCCAGGGTGCTCGGCGAGGACGAGCTCGAGGACGGGCTGATGTTCGACGGCTCGTCGATCGAGGGCTGGAAGGCGATCAACGAGAGCGACATGATCCTCAAGCCCGACCTCGACCGGGTGTTCATCGACCCGTTCAGCGCGACGCCGATGATGATCATCAACTGCGACATCGTCGAGCCTTCGACCGGCGACCTCTATGGCCGCGATCCGCGCTCGACCGCCAAGCGCGCCGAGGCCTACCTCAAGTCGACCGGGATCGGCGACACCGTCTACGTCGGGCCCGAGGCCGAGTTCTTCATGTTCGACGATGTCCGCTTCGAGGATGGCTACACCGGCTCGTCGTTCGCGATCGACGACATCGAGCTGCCGACCAACTCGGGCCGCGAGTACGAAGGCGGCAACATGGCCCACCGGCCGCGCGCCAAGGGCGGCTACTTCCCGGTCGCGCCGGTCGACAGCGCCGGCGACATCCGCGGCGAGATGGTCGCGACGATGATCGAGATGGGCCTCAACTGCGACAAGCACCACCACGAGGTCGCCGCCGCGCAGCACGAGCTCGGCCTGACCTACGGCACCCTGGTCGAGACCGCCGACAACATGCAGATCTACAAGTACGTGGTGCACCAGGTGGCGCATGCCTACGGCAAGACCGCGACTTTCATGCCCAAGCCGATCAAGTCCGACAACGGCAGCGGCATGCACACCCACATGTCGATCTGGAAGGGCGGCAAGCCGCTGTTCGCGGGCAACGGTTACGCCGGGCTCAGCGATATGTGCCTGTTCTACATCGGCGGGGTGATCAAGCACGCCAAGGCGTTGAACGCCTTCACCAACCCGACCACCAACAGCTACAAGCGGCTGGTCCCGGGGTTCGAAGCGCCGGTGCTGCTCGCCTATTCGGCGCGCAACCGCTCGGCCTCGTGCCGCATCCCTTACGGCGCGGGCGACAAGGCCAAGCGCGTCGAGTTCCGCTTCCCCGATGCGATGGCCAACCCCTACCTCGCGTACTCGGCGCTGCTGGTGGCCGGGCTCGACGGGATCAAGAACAAGATCCACCCCGGCGAGGCGATGGATAAGAACCTCTACGACCTGCCCCCGGCCGAGCTCGCCGACGTGCCGACCGTCTGCGGCAGCTTGCGCGAGGCGCTCGAGGCGCTCGAGGCCGACCACGACTTCCTGCTCCAGGGCAACGTCTTCTCCAAGGACCAGATCGACGCCTACACCGAATTGAAGTGGGCCGAAGTCATGCGCTGGGAGACCACCCCGAGCCCGGTCGAGTTCGACA
>JAIVIY010000046.1 GCA_020200285.1 Novosphingobium sp.
GCCCTGGTCGAACTGGGCGATGCCGAGCCGGGTCAGGACGCGGTCCTTGTCCACCCCGGGCTTGCCCAGCGCCGCCTTGAAGAACGCTTCCGCCTTGGCGGCGTCGTTATAGTTGAGCCAAGCGTCGCCAGTGGACAGCAAGGTCAGCCCGTTGCTCGCCGCCGCCGGCGCGGCCGGCAGCGACGCCTTGTCCGCGGCGATCCGCCCGCTGGCCAGCGCCCGCATGTCGGTGACCCACTGCGAGCGCGCCAGCGCGCCCGAAGCGGTGCCCTTGTCGATCACCGTCACCACCTCGCCCGGCAGGCGCCGCGGGTCGGCGGCTTCGACGTACTCCTTGAACTCGTTGCCGAGCAGCTTCGGATCGTTGTCGAACGCGCCCGAGCGCATCATCAGCCGGAACAAGTCGACGGTCTCGTTGGGGCCGTAGTTGCCGACCAGCCGGACGATCTGGGTCGACCCCAGCCAGTTGAAGCTGTTCGGGTAAAGCTCGACCTGGGTCAGCGCCCACTCCGCCGCCTCGTTGGTCAGCTTGGCTCTATAGGCGACCGTCACCGCGCGCTTGAGCCACGCTTCGGGCACAGCCTGGCCGGCGGCGCGCTTGGCGGCGACCGCCTTCTTGAGCTCGGCGAGGCCTTGCGCGGGCTGGTTCTGCGAGACGTAGGTTTCGGCGAGCAGGATCTGGACCTCGTCGGTGGTGTAGCCGCTCTGGATCGCAGCGCGGGCCGCGGCCTGCGCGGCCGCGTAGTCCTTGGCGTCGTAGGCCAGCGAGGCGATGAAGAAGTTGTACTTGCCGTTGTCGGCGGGGGTCTTGTTGGTGGCGACCATCGCCTGGAGCCCGCGCCGGGTCAGCGCCGTATCCTTGGCCGACGAGCCGAGCGAGACCGCGAGCTGGCCGGCGACGAACTTGTCGTCGGGCGTCGTCGCGGCGGCGAACGCGGCATCGACCGCGGCCTTGGCGGCGGGGACTTGCGCGGGATCGGTCTTGGCCGCGTTGACCGCGGCCTGCGCCGCCGCGGCGGCGGGCTGGAAAGCCTTCGAGATCGAAATCTTCGGGCCTTGGGGAGCCGCGGCTTCCTTGCCCTTCTTCTGCGCGAAGGCCGGCGTCGCCGCCATCCCCAGCGCGCCGATCGCGACGCCCGTGGCCAACGCCGCCGAAAGCAGCCTGCGGCCCCTGCCCATGTTACCCGGGCCCATGCTCGAAAAACGCATTCGTTCTCTCCTGTTCGCGCCGCCTCTTGCGCGGCTCGCAAATCGTTCCAGCGGCCCGCTAGTGAGCCGAAAAGCCCGGCTTGGCAACCGGCTGCGCGCCTAGGGCGAAGGCGGTGAACCGGGTTTGAATGCGGCGCGGACGCTGCGTTCAGGATGAGCGGCCGGAGGTGTGGAAAAACCGCCGCGGAAGCGCGTGTCGGCCCACCCATTGCTGGCCTTTGCCGCGCGGCTGGCCTAGGCGGATGGCTCTCCCCGCAACGGCCAAAGAGTTCTCGTGAGCGACGACAGCGACATCCCCGATTCCCCCGCGCCCGATCCCGAGTTCCAGCGGATCGACATCGTCGAGGAGATGAAGACCAGCTACCTCGATTACGCGATGAGCGTGATCGTCAGCCGCGCGCTGCCCGACGTGCGCGACGGCCTCAAGCCGGTCCGATTGGCCCGTGTCGCATCGAGCGCCTTGCTCGACGACATCGACAAGGACACCGTCGACTTCATTCCGAACTACGAGGGTACAGAGCGTGAGCCGGTGGCTCTTCCCGCGCGATTCCCGAACTTGCTGGTCAACGGCGCCGGCGGGATTGCGGTCGGCATGGCGACCAACATCCCTCCCCACAACCTGGGCGAAGTAATCGACGCCTGCCTGGCGATGATCGATAATCCGCTGGTCTCGCTCGACGAGCTGATCGAGATCGTTCCTGGGCCCGATTTCCCCACCGCTCCGCTCATCCTCGGAACGGCGGGCGCGCGCGCCGCCTACACCACCGGGCGCGGCTCGGTGCTCCAGCGCGCGCGCCACGTCATCGAGGAAGGCCGCGGGGATCGCCGCTCGATCGTGCTGACCTCGATCCCCTACCAGGTCGGCAAGAACGGGCTGGTCGAAAAGATCGCCGAAGCCGCCAAGGACAAGCGGATCGAGGGCGTGTCCGACATCCGCGACGAATCGAGCCGCAAGGGCGTTCGCGTCGTGATCGACCTGAAGCGCGACGCCACGCCCGATGTCGTGCTCAACCAGCTGTGGCGGCACACCCCGGCGCAATCGAGCTTTCCTGCCAACATGCTCGCGATCCGCGGCGGGCGTCCCGAGACTCTCAACCTCAAGGAAATCCTCGAAGCGTTCGTTCGCTTCCGCGAGGAGGTCATCACCCGCCGCACCAAGTTCGAGCTGAACAAGGCTCGCGACCGCGCGCACTTGTTGCTCGGGCTGGTGATCGCGGTGACCAACCTCGACGAGGTGGTGCGGATCATCCGCGGCGCACGCAATCCGGCGGCGGCGCGCGAGCAACTGCTGGCGCGCGAATGGCCGGTGGGGGAGATCGCCCAATACATCCGGCTGGTCGAGGCGATCGACGACAGCGAGGAGGTCGATGGGGGAATCTACAAGCTCTCCGAGCTGCAGGTCCGTGCGATTCTGGAGCTCAGGCTGCACCGCCTGACCGCGCTCGGCCGCGACGAAATCGGCAACGAGCTCGAAGGGCTCGCCACCGCTATCCAGGGCTATCTCGAAATCCTCGCCGACCGGGTAAAGCTCTACGCGGTGATGCGCGACGAGCTGGCCGCAGTGCGCGAGGCGTTCGCAACCCCGCGGCTCAGCGAGATCACCCAGGCCTGGGACGGGATCGAGGACGAGGATCTCATAGAGCGCGAGGAGATGGTCGTGACCGTCACCCTCGACGGCTACATCAAGCGCACCGCGCTCTCGACTTTCCGCGCCCAGAACCGCGGCGGCAAGGGCCGCGCCGGGATGGCGACCAAGCAAGAGGACGCGGTGGCGACGATGTTCGTCACCTCGACTCACAATCCGGTGTTGTTCTTCTCGACCGCGGGCAAAGTCTACCGCCTCAAGGTCTGGCGCCTGCCCGAAGGCGGCCCGGCGACGCGCGGGCGGCCGGCGGTCAACCTGCTCCCCGCGCTCGACCAGGGCGAGACCATCGCCGCGGTGCTGCCGCTGCCCGAGGACGAAGCCGAGTGGGGCAACCTGAACGTCGTCTTCGCCACCGCGAGGGGCGGAGTGCGGCGCAACGCGATGGATGCGTTCGCCAACATCCCGTCGAACGGCAAGTACGCGATGCGGTTCGAGGAAGGCAGCGACGACCGCCTGATCGGCGTCGCACTGACCCAGCCGGGCGACGACGTGCTGCTCGCTTCGAAGTGCGGCAAGGCGATCCGCTTTCCCGCCGACGACGTGCGCGAGTTCGTCAGCCGCACCTCGACCGGCGTGCGCGGGATGCGGCTGGGCAAGGACGACGAGGTCATCTCGTTGTCGATCCTCCACCGCGTCGGGGTCAGGGATCAGGACGAGCGCGACGACTATCTTCGCCACGCCCCATGGAAAGCCGACAAGGACAGCGAGCCGGCGATGACGCCCGAGCGCTTCGCGGAGCTGGTCGCCAAGGAGCAGTTCATCCTCACCGTCTGCGCCAACGGCTACGGCAAATTGTCGTCGGCCTACGAGTACCGCCGCACCGGACGCGGCGGCCAGGGCATTACCAACATCGACAACATCAAGCGCAACGGCCCGGTCGTCGCGAGCTTCGCCGCGACCCAGGCCGATCAGCTGATGCTGGTGACCGACCAGGCCAAATTGATCCGCCTGCCGCTCGAGACCGTGCGGGTGATCGGCCGCGGCAGCGCCGGGGTGCGGCTGTTCAACGTGGCCGACGACGAGCATGTGGTCAGCGCGGTGCGGCTGGTCGATACCGGCGACGACGAAGCGAGCCCGGACGAGAGCGAGGCGGACGGCGCGTGATGCGGGTGATTCCTTCGGGCAGCGCGTGCGGAGCGCGGGTCGAGGGGATCGACCTCGCTGCGCCGCTCGATCGTGCGACCGTCGCCGAAATTCGCGCCGCGTGGCTCGAGCACCGCGTGCTCGCGTTCGCCGATCAGTCGATGGACGACGATGCTCTGGAGCGCTTCACGCTGGCGCTGGGCGGGTTCGGCGAGGACCCGTTCTTCGCGCCGATCGAAGGCCGCGAGCACATCGCCGCGATCGTCCGCGAGGCCGACGAGACCACCCCGCTGTTCGCCGAGAACTGGCACAGCGACTGGAGCTTTCTCGCCGAGCCGCCGGCGGGCACTTGCCTGTTGGCGATCGAGGTCCCGCCGGTCGGCGGCGACACCTTGTTCGCCGACCAGCACGCTGCATGGGAAGCGCTCCCCGCGGCGCGCAAGCGCGAGCTCGAGGGCCTGACCGCGATCCACAGCGCCAAGCTGGCTTACGCCCCCGACGGCACATACGGCGCGCGCGACACCGGCCGCAGCATGGCGATCCGCCCGAGCGAGGCCGCGAACGCCACGCAGACCCACCCGCTGGTCCGCGCGCATCCCGAAACCGGGCGCAAAGGCTTCTTCAGCACCTTGGGCTACATCGTCGGGATCGCGGGCATGGCTGACGCCGAGGCGTTCGCGCTGCTCCGCGAGCTGGCGCAGTGGCAGTCGCGCGAGGAGTTCGTCTATCGCCACCGCTGGGAGCCCGACATGCTGATCGTGTGGGACAACCGCGCCGTGCTCCACCGCGCCACCGGCGGCTACGAGGGCCGCCGCCGCGAATTGCACCGCACGACTATCGCGGCCCGGCGGGGCTGAGTCCCCGCGAAGGCGGGGACCTCAGAAGACCGGGCACGCCTTTCGCTGAGGCCCCCGCCTTCGCGGGGGCTCAAGTCGATTTGCGCAGATAGCCGACGGCGCCGAGGCAGATCAGCAGCTGCCCTAAATAGTAGAGCGGCCAGATCAGCAGATCCGGCAGCGCGCTGTCCGCGAGCGGGCCCATCCGCGCGAAGATCAGCAAGTCCGACGCGACGAACAGCACCGCGCCCAGCCCGACGCGGTAGCGCGGGAATGCGCTGGACCAGGCCGCGGCAGCCATCCCGCCGAGCGCGAGCGCATAGAGGGCGACCGCGGGCGCAGCGCTGCGGTCTGCGGGGAAGAGAAATGCGATCAGGGGCGTGCCCAGCAGCAGCGCCGCCGCAGCCGCCTTCTGGCTCTGCGTGAGCCTGGGCCGGCGGTGCCGGGCGTAGAGCGCGATCGCGATCAGGTGGCCGACGAAGAACAACGCCGCGCCCGCCTGCAAGCTGACCTCGATCGCCATGTCGCCCGCCGCGCCGAAAGCCATGACCGCGGCGAGCAGCTTGCCGTCGGTCCCCGGCGCGCGGAGGAACGCATAGACGGCGAGGAGCGCTACGCCCGCGCCTTTCCAGGCGATCAGGTAGACCCCGGGGACTCCGGCGTCCCGCACGAAATAATGGCTGACAGCGAACGCCAGGCTGGCAAGCAGCCAAGGTCGTCGCTCGGCCAGTGCGCGCTTGGGCATACCCTTTCCCCGCTCGTGCCGAGCTTGTCGAAGCACTGCACTTCACTTCGTGCGACCTAAGAGGAAGGACCGTGCTTCGACAAGCTCGGCACGAACGGATAGGGGGAAGCACGTGACGCACCAGGTCCACATCGTCGGCGGCGGGCTCGCGGGGAGCGAGGCGGCGTGGCAGCTGGCGCGGCGCGGGGTGCGGGTGCGGCTGAGCGAGATGCGCGGCGGCGGCGACACGACCCCGGCGCACCAGGGCGACGGGCTGGCCGAGCTGGTCTGCTCCAACAGCTTCCGCTCGGACGACGACGTCAACAACGCGGTCGGGCTGCTCCATCACGAGATGCGGCGCTGCGATTCGCTGGTCATGGCCGCCGCGGAAGTCGCCAAGGTCCCGGCCGGCTCGGCGCTCGCGGTCGACCGCGACGTATTCTCGCGCGAAGTGGAAGCCCGCCTCGCCGCCCTGCCCTCGCTCGAGATCGTCCGCGAGCGGGTCGACCGGCTGCCCGGCGAGGGTCTGACCATCATCGCCACCGGCCCGCTCACCGCCGCGGGGCTGGCCGAGAGCATCGCCGCGGCGACGGGCGCGGAATCGCTGGCGTTC
>JAIVIY010000151.1 GCA_020200285.1 Novosphingobium sp.
CAGATAGCCTAGCGAGTCGCGATCCACGATGTCGCGGTCGCCTTCGAACGGCACGACATGCTTCTTGAAGGCCTCGCGTTGCCCGGCCTCCAGATCAGGAACGGCGGGCTGACGCTGCCGGCGCGGCGTCGCGGCTTGCCCTGGCCGTTTCGGGGCCGGCCGCGATTGCGGCGGTTGGGTCATTTGGGCATCGGCGGAACCGCCGCCGGGTCCGTAGAATCGGCCCTGCTGGGCAAATGTGAACCGGCCGTCCTCGGGGTCGTGCCACGGGTTGAACTTGCGATCCTCGTTTCCGGCGGCCAGGCGGCCGGTGCGGAGCCGAAACTCGAAGGCACCCGCCTGACTCATCTGTCGCTCCGCGGCGCCGGCGCGGTCGCTGCAATGCCCTATCCGCAAGCTGCGCACGTCCCATCGCAAGACGCCGCGCCGTTCATGCGCCGCTCATCTTCGCGCTCCCTTCGCTCGGCGCACAAACCAACGCCGGGTCGGGGTTCTCGCTTGTCATTGTTCGATTTCTCGCCGTTCCGGGTCGTCGATCTGGCGATCGACCTCGGCACCGCCAACACCGTGGTCTATGTGAAGGGCGAGGGCGTGGTCCTCGCCGAGCCGTCGGTGGTCGCGCTCGAAACCATCAACGGCATCACCCGGGTGCGCGCGATCGGCGACGACGCCAAGCTGATGCTCGGCAAGACCCCCGACAACGTCCGCACGATCCGGCCGCTGCGCGCCGGGGTGGTCGCCGACATCGAGGTCGCCGAGCAGATGCTCCGCCACTTCGTCGAGAAGACCACCGGCTCGCGCCGGCGCGGGCGCGGCGGGCCGGAGATGGTGATCTGCGTGCCCTCGGGCTCGACCACGGTCGAGCGCCGCGCGATCCGCGACGCCGCGAGCCGCGCGGGCGCGCGCCGGGTGTGGCTGATCGACGAGCCGATGGCCGCCGGGATCGGCGCCGACCTGCCGGTCAACGAGCCGACCGGATCGATGGTCGTCGACATCGGCGGCGGCACCACCGAGGTCGGGGTGATCTCGATCCAGGGGCTGAGCATGGCGATGTCGGTGCGGATCGGCGGCGACCAGATGGACGACGCCATCGCCGCCGCGGTCCGTCGTCGCCACAACATGCTGATCGGAGAGGCGACCGCCGAGAAGATCAAGAAGGAGGCCGGCGCGGCGCAGCTGGCCGCGGGTGCGGAAAAAACGATGGTCACGATCAAGGGCCGCGACGTCGCCCGCGGGGTCCCGCGCGAGATCGAGGTCGCGCAGTCGCTGCTGGTCGAGGCGCTGACCGAGCCGGTCGACCAGATCGTGCTGGCGGTGCGCCGGGCGCTGGAGAACACCCCGCCCGAAATCGCCGCCGACATCATCGAGGCCGGGATCGTCATGACCGGCGGCGGCTCGCTGCTGCCGGGGATCGACGCGGTGCTGTCCGAGCAGACCGGGCTGCCGGTGCGAATCGCCGACGATCCGATGAACTGCACCGCGGTCGGCGCGGGGCGGACGCTCGAGGAGCTGGCCTACCGCGGGGTGCTTCACCCGGCCTGAGCGGCCAGGGTTTTCAAGCCTTGGCTCGCCAACCTCCGCGGCTTATGCTGCACTGCACCATTTTTGCTTGACTTCGCACTTGCAGCGCCTATTTTGTGCACTGCAACATGAGCCGTCGCGATCGCGGCGGCCGCTTACGGAGATCACGTTTCGATGGCCGAGACCCAGACAACCGCCGACGCCGCCGAGAAGGCCTACGCCGCCGCGAGCGAGCAGGCGACCGCCAAGCCGAGGCCCGAGCCCAAGCCCGCGGCGAAGCCGGTCGAGACCGCGCCCACCGCGAAGCAGGCCGAGCCCGTGAAGGCCGCGCCCGCCCCCGTTCCCGCAGCGAAGAAGGCGCCGGCGAAGAAGCCGGCCGCCAAGCGGGTCGTGCGCAAGGCGAAAGCCAAGCCGGTTGCTGCGGTCGCGAAGGCTGCCGCCAAGCCGGTGCGCAAGCCCGTCGCCAAGAAGACCGTCTCCCAGCCCACCCAAGCCAAGCCCACCATCATCAAGAAGGACATCAAGACCATGGCCACCACCGCCAAGAACACCGCCGAAGACCTGACCTCGAAGATCCAGGGCGCCGTCAAGGACGCGCAGGAGCGCGCCAAGACCGCGTTCGAGAAGAGCCAGGCCGCCGTCGCCGACGCCAACGAGTTCTCGAAGGGCAACCTCGAGGCGCTGGTCGAGAGCGGCAAGATCCTCGCCAACGGCTTCCAGGCGATGGGCAAGGTCTACGTCGAGGAGGTCAAGTCGACCTTCGAGACGCTCCAGGCCGACTGCAAGGAGCTGACTTCGGTCAAGTCGCCCAAGGAGTTCGTCGAGTTCCAGGGCAAGCTCGCGCGCAAGTACTTCGACGGCGCCGTCGCCTACAACTCGAAGAGCGCCGAGGCCGCGCTCAAGCTCGCCAACGACGCGTTCCAGCCGTTGTCGAGCCGCGTCAGCCTCGCGGTCGAGAAGGTCCGCAAGGCCGCCTAACCCTCTCGCGGCGCACGTCCCTGCGCCGCGACCCGCCCCAACCCCCGGGGCGAACCGCAGCGGGCCGGACGGGAAACCGTCCGGCCCGCTCGATTCTTGTCGGGTGCGCCTTCGACATCCGTCGAAGGCTTGCGGCACCAGCCCACTCCCCCGCCCGGCCACCCACGGCACGGTATCTTATGGGTGGCCGGGCGGGGGAGCGGGCCGGTGCCGCACAAGAAGGCCGGATGGCCTTCTTGACCACAAGGACTCCGTTAACCAGCCGCACTTGCGGGCCGCTAACGCCGATGCGATATTCAGCGACGATGATTCAGCCCATCCGCCTGGCCCGGCGCATTCGCGCCGCGGGGGACGACGACCGCGTCGACGATCCGCTCGTCGGCGACCAGGTCGGCGTCGCCACCAAGACCCGGGCCAAGTCCAAGAAGCCGAGCATGTTCAAGGTGCTCATGCTCAACGACGACTACACCCCGATGGAATTCGTGGTGATGTGCCTCAAGCGGTTCTTCGCGATGGACCTCGAGCAGGCGACCCGGGTGATGCTCCACGTCCACCAGAAGGGCGTCGGGGTGTGCGGGATCTTCCCTTACGAGATCGCCGAGACCAAGGTGAACCAGGTGATGGACTTCGCCCGCCAGAACCAGCATCCCCTGCAATGCACGCTGGAGAAGGCTTGAGGCGCCACTAGCGTTCAGCTTTCGCCTTTCGCGCGACGCGACAAGCTTCTAACACCGGTTCGTGCCCTTCCTCACCGCCAACGACCGTTACATCGCCAGGCTGGTGCTGGTGCCGATGTTCGGCACGTTCGCGCTGGCCGCGTCGTTGCTGATCCTCGACAAGATGCTGCGGCTGTTCGATTTCGTCGCCAGCGAGGGCGGGCCGGTCAGCGTCGTGTTCAAGATGCTCGCCAACCTGATCCCCGAATACGCCGGGCTGGCGATCCCGATCGGGCTGATGCTCGGCATCCTGCTCGCCTTCCGCAAGCTCGCGACGACCTCGGAGCTCGACGTGATGCGCGCGGTCGGGCTCAGCTACACCCGGCTGCTGCGCGTCCCCTACATCTTCGCGGTCGCGCTCGCCGGGCTCAACCTGCTCAACGTGTTCTACCTCCAGCCGCTGTCGCATTATTACTACGAGCAGCAGCAGTATGCGCTGCGCTCGGGCGCGCTGGGGGCGTCGATCAAGGTCGGCGAGTTCACCGCGCTCAAGGACAAGATGGCGCTCAGGATCGAGGAGAGCCGCGACAACGGGCGGATGCTCTCGGGGATCTTCGCGCGCGTCGCCAACGACAAGGGCCAGGTGCTGGCGATCTCGGCAAGCCAGGGCCAGTTCCTCGCCAGCAAGGACAGCCCCGACACGATCGTCCTGCGGCTGAGCGACGGCCAGATCGTCCAGGACGGCCCGAACATCGACAGCCCGCGCGTGCTCACTTTCGCCAGCCACGACCTGCCGATCGACCTGCCGCGGATCGAGGAGTTCCGCGAACGCGGCGGCAAGAAGAAGGAATACATCCTGCCCGAGCTGCTCGAGCTCGGCTGGAGCAAGGCCAGCCCCGAGGCGCTGCGCAACGAGACCCGGGCGAGCTTCAGCTATCGCCTGGTCGAAGTGGTGATGATGCTGCTCCTGCCGCTGCTTGCGCTGGCGCTGGCGATCCCGCCCAAGCGCTCGACCTCGGCCCTGGGGGTGTTCGTCTCGATCGTGATGGTGGTCGCCTACCATAAGGTGAACCAGTACGCGTCGGACGTCGCCGCGCTCGGCCGGCTCGACCCGATCCTGGCGCTGTGGGTGCCGTTCGCGCTGTTTGCGGCGCTGATCGTGTGGATGTACTGGCGGGTCGCCTACGTTCCCGGCGGGCAGGCGATCGGCGGGCTGGAGCGGGGCTTCGCCCGGCTCGGCAAGGTGCTGCGCAAGCTGTTCGGGCGCAAGCGGCTGCGCGACGAGCCGCCGCAGCCCGACGACCCCGACTTTGAAGCTCGGCCGCTTGCAGCTTGAATTCTTCCCCTCGCGGACGGTCACGCTCTACATCGCCAAGATGTTCGCGCTGCGCGTGGTCGCGGTGCTGGCGATGCTGGTGCTGGTGCTGCAGATGCTCGACCTGCTCGGCGAGAGCGGCAAGATCATCGAGGTCGCAGGCAACGGCGAGGCGCAATTGTGGCGCTATGTCACCTTGCGGGTGCCGCAGCTGGTCGAAACCTTCCTGCCCTATTCGGTGCTGCTGGCGACGATCCTCACGCTGGTCCAGCTC